>JBFWQM010000034.1:0-29098 GCA_050249455.1 Rhodospirillaceae bacterium
CGGCGACGACGGAGGCGGTGCGCGCGGTGCTGGGCGATCTGCGCCGGGCCGTTGGCGCCGGCGCGGCGGCGCCGGCGGAAGAGGCGCTGCTGGCGCGCGCGGCGGCGCTGCTCGACGACGCGGCTCGGCCGGGGCCGCGGCCGGTGTTCAACCTGACCGGCACGGTGCTGCACACCAACCTGGGCCGCGCCGTGCTGCCCGAGAGCGCGATCACGGCGGTCGCGGCGGCGGCGCGCGGCGCCTCGGACCTCGAGTTCGACGTCGCGAAGGGCGACCGCGGCGACCGTGACGACCACGTCGCCGCAGACCTGTGCCGGCTGACCGGGGCTGAGGCCGCGACGGTGGTGAACAACAACGCCGCCGCGGTGC
This sequence comes from Rhodospirillaceae bacterium, assembly GCA_050249455.1. Lineage (GTDB taxonomy): Bacteria > Pseudomonadota > Alphaproteobacteria > MPNO01 > VGEU01 > JBFWQM01. Next base: position 370 of record JBFWQM010000034.1, read on the forward strand.
TGCTGGTGCTCAACACGCTGGCGCGCGGCAAGGAGGTGCCGGTGTCGCGCGGCGAGCTGATCGAGATCGGCGGCGCGTTCCGCATCCCGGAGATCATGGCGCGGGCCGGCGCCAGGCTGCGCGAGGTCGGCACCACCAACCGCACGCACCTGCGCGACTTCGCCGACGCGATCGGGCCGCGCACCGGGCTGGTCATGAAGGTCCACACCAGCAACTACGCGATCGAGGGCTTCACCGCCGCGGCGCCCGAACCCGCGCTCGCCGCGCTGTGCCACGAGCGGAACGTGCCGTTCGCCATCGACCTCGGCAGCGGCACGCTGGTCGACCTCGCGCGCTGGGGCCTGCCGCACGAGCCGACCCCGGCCGAGGCGATGGCCGCCGGCGCCGACGTCGTCACTTTCTCCGGCGACAAGCTCCTGGGCGGGCCGCAGGCCGGGCTGATCGTCGGGCGCAAGGACCTGGTCGCGCGCATCAAGCGCAACCCACTGAAGCGCGCTCTGCGGGTGGACAAGATGACGCTCGCCGCCCTGTCGGCGGTACTCAAGCTCTACGCCGACCCCGACCGGCTGCCCGAGCGGCTGCCTACCCTGCGCCTGCTGACCCGGCCGGCCGACGAGATCGCCGCGTCCGCGGCGCGCCTGCACCTCGCGCTCGCCGCGCATCTGGGCGACGCCGCGACGGTGGAGGCGATCGACTGCGCGAGCCAGATCGGCTCCGGCGCGCTGCCGACCCGCACGGTGCCGAGCAAGGGGGTGGCGATCCGGCCCCATGCGGGCCGGCGCGGCGCCGGCCGCGCGCTCGCCGCGCTGGCCGCCGCGTTCCGCGCGCTGCCGGTGCCGGTGATCGGGCGGGTGCAGGACGGCGCGCTGGTCTTCGATCTGCGCTGCCTCGACGACGAGGCGGCGCTGGTCGCGCAGCTCGACCGGCTCGACATCCGATGATCGTCGCCACCGCGGGCCATGTCGACCACGGCAAGACGCTGCTGGTCCGCGCCCTGACCGGCGTCGATACCGACCGGCTGCCGGAGGAGAAGAAGCGGCAGATGACCATCGACCTCGGCTTCGCCTATCTGCCGGCGCCGGGGGCGGCGCCGGGCGAGGCGATCGGGTTCGTCGACGTGCCGGGGCACGAGCGGTTCGTGCGCAACATGCTGTGCGGCGTCGCCGGCATCGACTTCGTGCTGTTCGTCGTCGCCGCCGACGACGGGCCGATGCCGCAGACCCGCGAGCACCTCGCCATCCTCGACCTGCTCGGCGTCGCCGCCGGCGCCGCAGTGATCACCAAGGCCGACCGCGTGCCGCCGGCGCGCGCCGCGGCGGTGGCCGAGGAGGTGCGCGCGCTGCTCGCGCCCACCCCGCTGGCCGGCGCGCCGGCGTTCGCGGTGTCGGCGCTGACCGGCGAGGGCATGGACGCGCTCAGGCGTCACCTCGCCGCGGCGCGGCTGACCCTGGCGGCGCGGCGCACCGACGGCAATTTCCGCCTCGCCATCGACCGCTGCTTCACCGTGGTCGGCGCCGGGCTGGTGGTGACCGGCACGGCGGTGTCGGGCACGGTGCGCGCGGGCGACGCGGTGCGCCTGCTGTCGGACGGCCAGGAGGTCCGTGTGCGCGCCATCCGCGCGCACGATGCGCCGGCGGACGGCGGGCATGCGGGCCAGCGCCTCGCCCTCAACCTCGCCGGGCCCAACCTCGACAAGGACCGCGTCGCGCGCGGCGACTGGATCGTCGCCGGGCCGGTGCCAGGGGCGGCACGCAAGATCGATGCGCGGCTGCGGGTGCTGGAGACCGAGTCGCGGCCGCTGGCGCACTGGACGCCGGTCCACGTCCACCTCGGCGCGGCGGAGGCGACCGGCCGGATCGCGGTGCTGGAGGGCGGGGCGATCGCGCCGGGCGGGTCGGCGCTGGTCCAGCTCGTGCTCGACCGGCCGATCGGGGCACTGGCGGGCGACCGCTTCGTGGTGCGCGACCAGTCGGCGCAGCGCACCCTGGGCGGCGGCCGGGTGATCGACGTCTTCCCGCCGGCGCGGGGCCGCGCGCGGCCGGACCGGCTCGCGTTCCTCGCCGCGATGGAGACGGCCGATCATGCCGCGGCGCTGGCGCGCCTGCTGGACGAGGGCGTGCTGGGGATCGACCTCGCGCGCTTCGCCGCCGCGCGCAACCTGACACCCGAGGAATCGACGGCCGTGTTCGGGACGGTCGCGATGACGCGGGTGCGTCGCGAGGGCATCGACCAAGGCTTCGCGCCGTGCCACTGGGACTCGCTGCGCGAGACCGTGCTGGCGGCGCTCGCCGACTGGCACCGCCGCCATCCTGGCGTCGCCGGGGTGAGCGAGGACCGGCTGGCGGCGACCGCGGGCCTGCGGCTGCCGGCGGCGGTCGCGCTGGCGGTGGCGGGCGAGCTCGCGCGCGCCGGCACGATCGCGCGCGAGGGCCGCACGGTCCACCTGCCGGCGCACCGCGCGAAGATGGAGCCGGCCGATGCGGCGCGATGGAAGCGCGTCGCGCCGCTGCTGCAGGCCGGCGGCGTGTCGCCGCCGGCGGTCGGCGAGATCGCGCTGAAGATCGGCGAGCCGCCGCCGAAGGTCGAGCAGCTCCTGGTCCGCGCCGGCCGGCTGGGGCTGGTGGTGCGCATCAGCCCCAACCGCTTCCTGCCGCCGGCGGCGCTGCAGGCGCTCGCCGAGAAGGCCGAGGCGCTGGCCGCCGCCGCCCCCGGAGAGCTCCTGACCGTCATCGGCTTCCGCGAGGGCGCCGGCATCGGCCGCAACCTGGCGGTCGAAGTGCTGGAGCACTTCGACCGGATCAAGCTGACCCGACGGATCGGCGACGGCCGCAAGCTGCTGCGGCCGGCGGCGGGGCTGTTTCAATCGCAATAGGCGCGGGAAAACAGGAAACGCCCGGAACCTGGCCGTCGCGCCTGCGTTATGACGTGGCTCCTGGCGGAGCTGGCGGGCCGGGCAGCCGGCGGCTTCCGAAACACCGACCGGCGCGCACCGGCCCGCCGCCGTCAATTGCCGCGCGTCATTCCCCGCAGCAGGCAGGACGGGCGGGCTTCAGGCGGCAAGCAGCGCCGCCACGCCCAGGATGATCGCCATCACGACCAGCGACAGCAGGACGAGGAAGGCGCTCGACTGGTTCGGCATCGGCGGGACCGCGCAGCGGGGGCGAGGCATGACAAGGGCGGCCCCTCCCCAACGCGGGACCGCCCCTGCACTACGCACTTCGGGTTGCCGCCCGGTTCCCAACAGACGGCGCAGATGGAACGCGGTCATGCGGCGTCAGTTCCGCCGTCTCGCCGGGTCGTCATCAAAAAAAACCGGAATAGTTCTCGGTCTGCGGGGTCGCTTAGGGCCGGACGTGTTTGCCCGCCTGCCAGCCGCTGTCCGCCAGATGCCGCTTGCCGAACTCGAGCGGGCGCTCCTCCAGCCCGGTCGCCATGGTGTCGTTCCAGCGGTTCAGCCAGCCGAACAGGCAGACGGCGGCGACCAGCTCGACGATCTGGTCCTCGTCGAAAAAGCGCTTGAGGTCGGCCATGTCGGCGTCGGAGACCATGTTCGGCACCGACGCCGCCGACTGCGCCATGCGCAGGGCCGCGCGCTCGGCGTCGGTGAATAGCGGGCTGGTCTCGTACTCGAAGATCGCCGCGATCTTCGCCGTCGGCACGCCGTCCACCTCGGCCGCGCTCTCGGCGGTGTGGGCCGAGCAGTACTGGCAGCCGACGGTGCGGCTGGCCATGTAGGCGACCAGCCGCTTGAGCGGCAGCGGCACCTTGCCGGGTACCCCGATCACCTCCCGCGACAGGCGCGAGAAGGCGCGCAGGATCTCCGGCGCGCGCGCCATGACGAAGAAGCTGTTGGGCACGAAGCCCAGCGCCTTCTCGGCGCGGGCGAACACGTCTTCGAGCTCCGGCGCATCCTCGCGCCGGCGGGGGGTGATCCTGGACATCGGGGGCCTTTCGAATTTCACTCAGAGGCGCAAACTATGGCAGGATCGGCGCTGCGGATAGGCCGCATGGAAAGGAATCGCACCCCGGTGGGGCGCCCGGACTTCAAATCCGGTGAGGGGCGTCAGACGTCCCTGGTGGGTTCGACTCCCACTCTTTTCCGCCAGCAGGAGAAGGCGCGATGACGATCGCCTACGGACCCGAGATCCGCGCCGACCTGGCGGACGCGCACCGCCGCGCGTGGGACCGGGTGGCGCACGCCGGTTCGTGGTGGACCGGGGCCGAGCGCGTCGCCATCGCGGCGGAGACCCGCAACGCGCCGTCGTGCCGGCTGTGCGCGCGACGCAGGGAGGCGCTGTCGCCCTATTCGGTGAGCGGGACGCACGACCACCTGGGCGCGCTGCCCGACGCCGCGGTGGAGGCGATCCACGCCATCGTCGCCCACCCCAGCCGGCTGACCCGGCGCTGGTACGAGGGCGTGCTCGCAGCCGGCCTGAGCGAGGGCCATTACGTCGAGCTGGTCGGCGTGGCGGCCCAGGTCACGGCGGTCGACACCTTCTGCCGCGGCATCGGCATGCCGCCGCACCCGCTGCCCGCCCCGGTCGCGGGCGCGCCGACCGGCTACCGGCCGGCCGAGGCGAAGCTGAACGACGCCTGGGTGCCCAACATCGCCCACGGCGAGCAGGGCGCCGCCGAGGCCGACCTGTTCGGCCCGAGGCGCAGCAACATCCGGCGCGCGCTGACCCTGGTGCCGGCGGAGGCGCGCGGGTTCTTCGACCTGGTCGAGACGCAGTATCTGCCCGGCCCGGCGATGATGGACTTCGCGCGCGAGTACCGCGCCATCAGCCACGCCCAGATCGAGCTGGTGGCGGCGCGGATTTCCGCGCTCAACCAGTGCTTCTACTGAACGACCAGCCATGCGCATCTGCTCCGTGAGAGCAGCAGGCACTCCGGCGAGACCTTCCAGTACGACGCGATCACCGGCGCGGGCGACGGCGACGTGGGCATCCCGCACGCCGCCCGGCTGATGTCGTTCACCGACGCTGTGCACGGCGGCGAGGCGGCGCGGATCGCGGCCGAGCGGACGGCGCTGCGGGCCGAGATGGGCGTCGCGGCGACGATCGACGCGGCCGCGGTGGCGGCCCTGTTCAACGCGATCGACCGGGTCGCCGACGCCACCGGCACGCAGGTCGAGGACGAGAAGGCCGCGGCCACCGCGGACCTGCGCGCCGCGATGGGGATCAACGCCTTCGCGGAAGGCAAGTCGGCATGAGGCGCGGGGTCCACGCGCCGCTGCAACGGAGCATTCGATGAGCCAGATCGACTACCGGTCAATTCCCGACGCGGTGCGTGACGACATCGTGGACAACCACCGGCGCGCGTGGGAGCGGCTGGGCAGGCCCGGCACGTGGTGGACCGGCGCCGAGCGGATCGCGATCGCCGCCGAGGTCCGCCACGCCCCGTCCTGCGCGCTGTGCGCCCGGCGCAAGGAGGCGCTGTCGCCCTATTCGGTGGCCGGGACGCACGACCACCTGGGCGCGCTGCCCGACGCGGCGGTCGAGGTGATCCACGGCATGATCGCCCACCCCAGCCGGCTGACGCAGCGCTGGTACGACAAGGCCCTGGCCGGCGGCCTGAGCGAGGGGCAGTACGTCGAGCTGGTCGCCACCGTCGCCACCGTCGTGATGATCGACACTTTTTGCCGCGCCATGGGGGCGCCGCCGCACCCGCTGCCGGCGGCGCAGCCTGGCGCGCCGAGCCGCTATCGCCCGGCGGAAGCGCGCCACAACGGCGCGTGGGTGCCGACCATCGTGCGCGGCGAGCACGGCGCGGCCGAGGCCGACCTGTTCGCCGGCCCGCACACCTCGAACATCCGCCGCGCGCTGAGCCTGGTGCCGGACGACGCGCGCACGTTCTACGGCGTCAACGCGGCGCAATACGTGCCGCCGGCGACCATGCTCGACTTCTCCATCCAGAGCCGCGCCATCACCCGCGCCCAGGTCGAGCTGGTGGCGGCGCGAATCTCCGCCCACAACGAGTGCTTCTACTGAACGACCAGCCATGCGCTCCTGCTCCGTGCGAGCAGCCAACATGACGGCGGGACGATCAACTACGCGGCGGTGACGGGCAAGGCGGACGGCGATGTCGGCATCCCCGACGCGGCGCTGCTGATGGCGTTCGCCGACTCTATCGTCGGCAGCGACGACGCGGCGCTCGCGGCGCAGCGCGACGCGGTGCGCCGGACCCTGGGCAGCGCAGCGCTGGTCGACGCGGCGGCAGTCGCGGCGGCGTTCAACGGCATCGACCGGGTCGCCGACGCGACCGGCACGCCGGCAGAGGAAGAAAGACTGGCGATCACCGGCGACCTGCGCGCGATCATGGGGATCGACGACTTCGCCAGGCTGAAGCAGGACTAACAACCGGGAGAGGACGAGAGATGGCGGACAAGCTCAACACCGGCGACGCGTTCCCGTCGCTGACCCTGACGATATCGGATGGCACCACCTTGCGCGTGCCGGACGACATGGGCAGCGGCTACAAGGTGATCCTGTTCTATCGCGGCCATTGGTGACCGTATTGCCGCCGTCAGTTGGACGGCTTCGCGAAGATCAAGGACGACCTCGACAAGCTCGGCGTGCGCGTGGTCGCCGCCAGCGTCGATGCGCAGGACAAGGCGCAGGAAGTGGCGGCGCCGCTCAACTTCCCGATCGGCTATGGCGTCACGCGTGAGATCGCCGATCGCATCGGCGCGTGGTGGGAGCCCAACCGCAACATCATCCAGCCGTCCGAGTTCCTGCTCGGCGCCGACAACAAGGTGCTGTCGGCGACCTACAGCTCCGGCCCGATCGGCCGGGTCGATCCGGGCGACGTGGTGCGGATGATCAACTTCATCGAGGCGCGCAAGGCCAAGGGAGGCTGATCGTCGATTTCCGCCGCCGGTGCTGGCCCAACGGGGCCGAATCGGGCTAGACCTTGGCGGATGGAGACGGAGCGCACGATACCGGACGGCACGCGGGCCGCGGCGGGGGACGACCTCGCCGCGGCCCGCGCCGCGTTGCGCGCCACGTTCGGCTTCCCCGACTTCCGTTCCGGCCAGGCGGAGGTGATGCGCGCGGTGCTGGCCGGGCGCGACGTGCTGGCTGTCATGCCGACCGGCAGCGGCAAGTCGCTGTGCTACCAATTGCCCGCGGTGGTGCGCGGCAGCCTGACCGTGGTGGTCTCGCCGCTGATCGCGCTGATGCGCAACCAGGTCGCGGCGCTGCGCGCGTTCGGCGTCGCGGCCGCCGCCCTCAACTCCGCTGCCGACCCGGCCGAGGTGCGCGAGGCGTATGCCCAGATCGCGCGCGGCGAATTGCGCCTCCTCTACGTCTCGCCGGAGCGGCTCGCGATCCCCGACACGCGGGCGATGCTGCGCCGCGCTCGCGTGACCATGCTGGCGGTGGACGAGGCGCACTGCATCTCGCAGTGGGGCCACGACTTCCGTCCCGACTACCTGACCCTGGGCCCGCTGCGCGAGGAACTGCCCGGCGTGCAGGTGATCGCGCTGACCGCCACCGCCGACGCCGCGACCCGCGCCGACATCCTGGGCAAGCTGTTCCCCGCGCCGCCGGAGGTCTTCGTCCACGGCTTCGACCGGCCGAACCTGCGGCTCGCCATGCAGCCCAAGTCCAACACGCGCAAGCAGATCCTCGCCTTCGTGCAGGCGCATCGCGGCGACAGCGGCATCGTCTACTGCAACACGCGCAACCAGACGATGGAGCTCGCCGACCACCTGCGCACCCAGGGCGTGATGGCGATCCCCTACCACGCCGGCATGGACGGCGGCGACCGGTCGCGCAACCAGGACGTGTTCCTGCGCGAGGACGGCGTGGTGGTGTGCGCCACCGTCGCCTTCGGCATGGGCATCGACAAGCCCGACGTGCGCTTCGTCTGCCACGCCGGCCTGCCCAAGAACATCGAGGGCTACTACCAGGAGATCGGCCGCGCCGGGCGCGACGGGCTGCCGGCCGACACGCTGACCCTCTACGGCCTCGATGACATCCGGCTGCGCCGCATGCAGATCGAGGAGGGCGACGCGCCGGAGGACCAGAAGCGGGTCGAGCGCCAGCGGCTCAACGCGCTGGTCAGCTTGTGCGAGGCGCCGCGCTGCCGCCGCCAGACCCTGCTCGCCTATTTCGGCGAGGCGAGCGAACCCTGCGGCAACTGCGACCTCTGCATCGACGGGGTCGAGCGCATCGACGGCACGGTGCTGGCGCAGAAGGCGATGTCGGCGATCGCGCGCACCGGCGAGCGGTTCGGCACCGAGCACCTGATCAACATCCTGTCCGGCGACGAGACGGAGGCGGTGACCCGCTTCGGCCACCAGCGGCTGCCGACCTTCGGCGTCGGCAAGGACCAGTCGAAGAACGACTGGCGCGCGGTGTTCCGCCAGCTCTACGCCGCCGGGCTGATCGCGCTCGACATCACGCAATACGGCCGCTGGACCCTCACCGACCCGGGCCGCGCGGTGCTGCGCGGCCAGGCGACGTTCGAGCTGCGCAAGGACGGCTTCGAGGCGGCGCAGAAGAAGGCCGGCCGCCGCGCCGACAAGGCCGCGCCCGCCGCGGTGCTCGACGACGAGGACCGCGTGCTGTTCGAGGCGCTGCGCGCCCACCGCCGCGACATGGCCGCCGAGCGCCAGGTCCCCGCCTACGTCATCTTCCCCGACCGCACCTTGGCCGAGATGGCCCACCACAAGCCCGCCACCCCCGACGCGCTGGCCCGCCTGCACGGCGTCGGCGCGGCGAAGCTCGCCCAGTACGGGGAGGCGTTCCTGGAGGTAATCCGCCGCGAGACAGGACGCGGCGATCCCGGCGGCGGCTGACACTGTCCGCCCATGCATCGGCCTGGCGGCGGCACCCACCTCACCCGCTCGCTGCGCTCGCACCCTCTCCGCCCTGAAGGGCGGAGAGGGTTTGCTGGTACTCCCTCTCCGTCCCGGGGGCGGAGAGGGCCGGGGTGAGGTGGGGCCGCGGCGTTGCCGCTGGGAGAAATGACGAAACGGATAAGGACCATGCCGATGCGCCCGGAGGGGACGCCGTCGCTACGTCGCCCACGCCCGGTGCGGCAGCCCGGCGACCGGAGACGTTGAAGGTGTCGCCGGGCAGCGAGCCGGGGCAGACGGTCTTGCGGTCGGGGTCGCCGCGGGCGATGGAGGCGATGTTCCTCAGGCCCAGGCCCTACGGCTCGCGAGTCACCGCGCCGGGGGCAATCCGGCTTTGGCGAGGCCGGCCATCACGTTTTCCGGATCCGCCGGCCGCGCATAGAGAAAGCGCGCTAGGCGGGGCGCGATCGAGAATTTCGGATTGATCTCCAGAAGCTCTGCCCAGACCTCCCGCGCCTCGCCGATCTCGCCGAGATGGCCGAGCGATGCGGCGAGCCATGCGCGGCCGATGTCGGTTTCCTTCGCCAGCAAAATGCGTTCACGGAAGACCAGCGCAGCGGTTTCATAGTGCCCCAGCAGGAAATGCGCCATCCCGAGGAACTGCAGGTGCTGCTGAGACCAGGCGGGATCGAGGCGGATCGCGCGCTCAAGGACGGGAATTGCGTCTTCGGGTCGGCCGGCGCCGATCGCAATATCGGCTTTCGCAAACAGACACAGCGGCGCATCCGGCGTAACGGCGACAGCGGCGTCGTTTGCCGCCATGGCCCGGCCGTAGTCGCCTGCCCAACGGGCCGCGACCGCGACCGCATTGTTGGCGAACGGATCCTTCGGATCGATCGCCATCGCCCTCTCCGCCAGCGCGCCGGCCTTTGCCGCCACCACCTCGGGCGCATCGCCCGACCAGCCATTGTGAAAATCCAGCCAATGGAAGATCGACCGCAGGCCAAGCGCCTGCACGTACGTCGGATCCAGTTCGACGGCGCGCTCGCCGTACGCCATGGCGCGCTTCCAGTTCGCTGCGTTCAGCCCCGGCGACAGGACCAGATCCCGCATACGCAAGAAATTGTCGTGCGCCTCGAGGTTCGTCGTGCCGACGCTGGCGATGCTCGCCTTTTCCGCCTGGGTCAGCCTGATCTTCAACGCATCGACGATCTTCAGCGTTACCTCGTCCTGAACGGCGAAGATGTCCCTGAGGTCGCGGTCGAAGCGGTCGGCCCAAAGGTGCCCGCCGGTGGCGGCGTCGATCAGCTGGGCATTGATCCGGACCCGGTCGCCCGCGCGCCGGACACTGCCCTCCAGAACGTGCCCCACGCCCAGTTCCCGCCCGACCGTACGCAGATCGACCGCCTTGCCTTTGTAGGCGAAGCTGGAGTTGCGGGCGATCACCAGGAGCCCTGACACCTTGGAGAGATCGGTGATGATGTCCTCGCTGATGCCGTCGGAAAAATATTCCTGATCGGCGTCGCCCGACATGTTGTCGAATGGCAGGACCGCGATGGACGCGATCTCCGGTTTGTGTTCCACCTTCGGCGTCGCGGCAGCGACGTTGGCAGGGGACCCGGTCGAGGGCGCGTCTTCGGGGTGCCAATGCCAGACATGGATCGGCCGGGCAATGTTCTTCACCGCGACCTCCCCGCCATCGACGAACGAGGCATCGGCGCGGCCGCGGACGCTCTCGTTCACGACCGAGGAGATGCAAACGCCGCCCGGCTTCGCCTGCGTCTCCAGCCGTGCAGCGATGTTCACGCCGTCGCCGTAGATGTCGTCGCCCTGGATGATGATGTCGCCAAGGTTGACGCCGATGCGCAAGCTCAGCGTCGCGCGGCCATCCGGTCGGGCCGCCGCCTTCTGAATGGCGATGGCGCAATCGACGGCGTCGAAGACGCTGCCGAACTCGACGAGCGCTCCATCGCCCATCAACTTGACGATCCGGCCGTTATGCTGCGCCACGGCCGGATTGAACTCGGTTTCGCGATGACGGTTCAATGCCGCCAGCGTGCCGGCCTCATCCTCTGCCATCAAACGGGAATAGCCGACGACGTCCGCAAAGAAGACAGCAGCAAGGCGACGGATCGTCCGTTCAGCGTCCATTCCAGATTTTTAGCGCAATCGCGGCGGCTTCACGACACCCACGATGCGCCTGCCGCGCAGAAGCTCATCGTTCGCTGCCGATCGCCAACCGGGAAACGACCTCGAACAAGACGAACCGGCACTTTGAGGCGACGGCGCGCCGCCGCTACGTCGCCCAGCCCCAGTGCGGCAGGGCCGCGCCGGCGACCGGAGAGCGGAAGACGTTGAGCGTGTCGCCGGCGAGCGAGCCGAGGTAGACGGTCCTGAGGTCGGGGCCGCCGAAGGCGATGGAGGCGATGTTCTTCAGGACCTTGCCCTGCGGCTGGTAGGACATCTCGCGGGTCACGGTGCCGTCGGCGAGCGCGGTCTCGAAGCGGTCGGTGAAGGCGGGGTTGGAATCCTCCAGCACCACGGTCTGGCTGCCCTTCGGATCGATGCGGATCAGCCGGTTGGTGATGATGCTGGTCGCCCACAGGCAGCCTTCGGCGTCGAACGCGATGCCGTCGGCGAAGGTGCCGTGGCCGAACTGCGTGAACGTCGAGCGGTTCGACAGCGCGCCGTCGGCCGCGACGTCGAAGCGGGTGATGCGGCGGCCGAACGTCTCCGCCACGTAGAGGCCGCCGTCGGGACCGAAGCGTGCCTCGTTGGCGAAGGCGAGGCCGTCCGCCACGATGCGCGCGCCGCGCTGGTCGATCACGCAGATGAAGCCGTCGGCCTGGTCGGGCTTGCCGAGGCCGGTCATGGCGCGCGACATCGGCACGCTGCGCGTCGTCATGGTGACCCAGATGCGGTCCGCATCGTCGGTGAAGACGAAGTTCGCCTTCGACAGCGTCTCGCCGTCGACCTCCATCAGGAACGGCGTGTACGCGCCGTCGCGCGACAGGGTCCACACGCCGCCGCCCTCGCCCATGTTGGCGATGAGGAACGTGCCGTCCTTCAGGAGCGCGAGCCCGTTGGGCACGAACTCGTGCCCGCCGATGGCGTGCGCCGCGCCGATCTCGGTCTGCCGCCCGTCGGGCGCGATGACGATCACGCCGGCGCCGCGGTTGACGACGTAGAGCGTGCCGCCGCGGGTGCAGATCACGCACTCCGGCCGGCGCAGGCCCGCGCCGACCGTGGTGAGGTCGGCGAGGGTCACGCTGACGGGCGTCACGATGCGGCCGCGCCCTGTGCCCGGCCGCGCGCCGCCGACTCGCCGTCGATCGCGGCGGCGACGTTGGCCGCCTTCACCGTCTTCTCGGCGAGGTTGTAGAAGGACTGCGCCTCCTGGTTCAGGTCGGTGCCGGTGACTCGGACGAAGCGGGTGCCGTCAGGGAAATCCACGGTGTGGATGTCGCCCGGGTGGTAGATGCCGACCTGGCCGGGGGCGAGGCGGTACTGCTCCTTCACCGCGAGCTCGGCGTGGCCCTCGGTCTTGCCGTCGTCGAGCCGCTTCCAGGTGGTGATGTCGGTGTGGTGGCGCACCTGGCCGTAGATCGCCCACGACTTGCCGTGGTCGTGCGGCGGCGACTTCGAGCCGTTGTCGAAGCAGTGCGACAGGACGTGGAAGTCGGTCTCCGGGTCGTGATAGAGCGTGTAGGTGCCGCGCGCGCGCTCCGGCGCGCAATGGGCGGCCGTGAACTCCTGGTTCTTCAGCAGTTCGGCCAGCCGGTCGCGGATCACCTCGCGCCCGCCGTTGCCGGGGTCCTTCCTGATCGCCTCGCGGCAGTCCGTGCAGAACTGCTCCAGCGTGTAGGCCATGACGTGTTCTCCCTGCGGTCTGTGCGCCTGGGCGCGATCATAGCGCGGGAACGGCCGAAGTCGACCGTCAGGCGGCCGCTTCCGCCGCGGCGGGGGCGAGGCGGGCGGCGAGCGCGCGTCCGGCCTGGGCCAGCCGTTCCGGCTCGGCCACCGCGGCGACCACGCGGTCGGGGCGGACGACCAGCCAGCAGCCCGGGACGGCGGCGAACAGGTCGTCGAAGCGGGGATCGGCGACGGCGCCGGTGAACACGCCGTCGACAACGCCCGCCGGCGACCCGGCCGGGCGCAGCGCCAGCGGCGCCGCGCCGAGCGCCCGCCAGGACGGGTCGGCGAGGCCGGCGGGCGCCGCGCCGGCCGGCGGATCGATGCCGATGAGCGCGAAGCCGGGGCCGATGACGTCGTCGAGCAGGCGGCCCCCGGCCGCATCGCGCACGAGCGGCTGCGGCACGACGGTGCCGACCCAGGCGGCGCCGGCATCCGCCGCCGGCAGGATGAAGCCGTCGGTCAGCACCGGGCGCGGCACGTAGGGCGCCTCGGTCAGCCGGCGCTTGAGCCGCGGGAACAGCGACAAAGCGGCGAAGAAGCCGTCGCGCGCCAGCGCCTTGGCGCGCGAGGGGGTGTTGGCGATGCGCGCCATGTTGGTCGAGGTCAGGATGGTGGCGCGCACCTGGTCGTGGCGCTCCACGTGATAGGTGTCGAGCAGCGCCGGCGCGGCGGCGCCCGTGAGCACGGCGGCGAGCTTCCAGGCGATGTTGTTGGCGTCGCGCGCGCCGCTGTTCATGCCCTGGGAGCCGAACGGCGGCATGACGTGCGCCGCGTCGCCGAGCAGGAAGACCCGTCCCTCCTGCAGCCGCGGCGCCAGGCGGGCGTGGAAGGCGTAGACCACCTTGCGGATCACGTTGACCTGCGAGAAGTCGCGCCACGGCCGGAAGAAGCCGGCCAGCACGTCATCGGCCAGCACCGCGTCGGCGTCGTCGTCCGGGTGCAGGGTGATCTCGAATCGCCGGCCGCGGCCGGGCACCGGCAGGGTGGTGAACGGCCGCCGCGGGTCGCAGATCAGCACCGCCGTGCGGCTGTCGTCGGCGTCGTCCACCGCGTCGACCACGAGGTGGCGCTGCCGGAACGGCGTCACCTCCTCCAGCTCCATGCCGAGCGCGCGGCGCACGCCCGAATGCGCGCCGTCGCAGGCGAGCAGGTAGTCGGCGGCGATCGTCGCCGCCGCGCCGTCCGGGCCGATGACGCGCGCGGTCACGCCGCCGCCGTCCTGCACGAACGATTCCAGCGCGTGGCCGAACCGCACCGCCACGACGTGGCGCGCCGTCGCGCCGTCGAGCAGGATGCGCTCGAACGCCGGCTGGAAGATGGCGTTGCGGTTGTGGAAGCCGTTCAAGGTCACGCGGCCGGGGATGCTGGCCAGCACGACGCCGAGCGGCGAGCGGTACTCGAAGCCGACCGGCGCCAGCGCGTGGGCGGCCAGCGCCTCGCCCAGGCCAAGGCCGTTCACGGTGCGGAAGAACTCGTCGTCGACGAACAGCGCCTTGGGAGAGGCGCTGACGCCGGCATTGCGCTCCACCACCAGGGTGCGCACGCCGTAGCGGCCGAGGAGGTTGGCGGCGGTGAGCCCGGTAGGGCCGGCGCCGACGATCAGGACCTGGACCGCCTCGCCGGCGCCGTCCATGCGGTCAGGCCGCGAGCCTGCCGTCGATCGCGTCGTACTCGAACACCCAGGTCGGGTCCATCGGGTCGCGCATCCACTTGTTCTCGCGCGAATGCTTCTGCACCAGCGAGGCGCGGTCCTTGCGGCTCTGCTCGTAGAGCTTGAAGGCGGCGGTGTAGTCCTCGCCGCAGCGTTCCAGGCAGCGCACCAGGATCGCGGCGTCCTCGATCGCGATCGCCGCGCCCTGGCCCATGTGCGGCTTCATCGGGTGGCACGCGTCGCCCAGCAGGACGAAGCGGCCGTGGCTCCACAGCGGCAGCGGGTCGCGCTCGAAGAACGGCCACTTGGTGCAATGCGGGTAGATGTCGATAAGCTTCTGGATGTCGGGGTGGAAGCCCGCGAACGAGGCGCGCAGCTCGTCGCGGTCGGTCTCCACGAACGAGAAGCCGTGGTCCCAGGTCGGCTCCTTCACCCCGGTGACGAAGTAGTATTCCTTGTAGTGGCGGTCGAGGTAGTAGCAGACCATGTGGGTGTCGTGGTGCGCGTCGTCCGACCACCACTTGGAGAGGTCGTCGGGCTTCATGTCGCCCAGCAGTTCCGACGGGATGATCGCGCGGTGGCCGACATAGCCGGAATATTTCGGCATCTCCGGGCCGAGGATCACCTCGCGCACCCGCGAGTTGAGGCCGTCGGCGCCGACCAGCATGTCGGCTTGCGCCTTCGTCCCGTCCTCGAAGCCGAGATGGACGGTGTCGCCCTTCTGGTCGAGGTCGACCAGCTTCTTGCCGAACTGGATGGTGCCGGGGCGCACGCCGGTGGTCAGGATCTCATGGAAGTCGCCGCGGTGGATCAGCAAATAGGGCGCGCCGAACTTCGCCTCCGCCGCATCGCGCAGCGGGTAGTCGAACTGGACCCTGCCGGTGTCCCAGGTGCGGCTGACCCACGACTTCGGACGGATGCCGATGTCGAGCAGCGGCTTCTCCAGCCCGACCGCGCGCAGCACGCGCATCACGTTGGGCCCGAGGTTGATGCCGGCGCCCAGGCGCGCGAACGCCGGCGCCTGTTCGTAGACCGTGACGTTGCAGCCGCGCTGCTGCAGCAGCGCGCCCGCCACCAGCCCGCCGAGGCCCGCCCCGACGACGGCGACCCGCTTGTCCTTGAGCATCGCGCCCGTCTCCTCCGTCTTCCTTCGTTGCCTAGTCTAGCAAATTGCGTGCCACGGGACGCCGTTCATCCGCCCAGATAGGCCTTCAGCAGCGAGTCGTCCTTCAGCAGGCTCTCCGACGTGCCCTCGACAGCGACCTTGCCGGTCTCCAGCACGTAGGCGCGCTGGGCCAGCCGCAGCGCCATGTTGACGTTCTGCTCCACCAGCACGACCGTCATGCCGTCCTTGTAGATGTCGCGGATGATCGCGACGACCTCCTGCACCAGGATCGGCGACAGGCCGAGCGACGGCTCGTCGAACAGGATGTACTTGGGCGCCGACATCAGCGCGCGCGCGATGGCGAGCATCTGCTGCTCGCCGCCCGAGAGGGTCCCCGCCATCTGTGTCCGCCGCTCGCGCAGCCGCGGGAAGCGGACGAACATGCGCTCCAGGTCGGCGGCGACGGCGGCGCGGTCGGTGCGCACGAAGGCGCCCATCTCAAGGTTCTCGGCGACCGACATCTGCGGCCAGATCTTGCGCTCCTCCGGGCAGTGCGAGAGGCCCATGCGCACGATCGCGCCCGGCGCCTTGCGGTCGATGCGCTCGCCGTTGAAGGTGATGGTGCCGCGGTGCGGGCGCATCAGGCCGGAGATGGTGCGCAGCACCGTGGACTTGCCGGCGCCGTTGGCGCCGACGAGGGCCACCATCTCGCCCGGCGCGACCCTGAGCGAGACGCCCGACAAAGCGGCGACGTTGCCGTAGCGGGCGTGGATGTCGTCGACGACCAGCATCAGGACACCGCCGCCGTGCCGGTGACGGATTCGAGGTCGCTGCCGAGATAGGCCTCGATCACCTGCGGGTCGTGGCGCACCTCCGCCGGCGTGCCTTCGGCGATCTTCTCGCCGAAATTCATAACCACGACGCGGTGCGACACCTCCATCACCACGTTCATGTCGTGCTCGACGAACAGGATGGTGATGCCGCGGCGCTGCGCGATGTCGCGCAGGAGCTGGACGAGGCGCGCCGATTCCTCGGTGTTGAGGCCGGCGGCCGGCTCGTCGAGCAGCAGCATCTTGGGCTCCGCCCCGAGCCCGATCGCGATCTCCAGGAGCCGCAGCTCGCCGTAGGGCAGGCTCTCGGCCGGCGCGTCGCGGCGGTGGCCTAGGCCGAGGAAGCCGAGCACCTCCTCCGCCGCCGCCAGGCTCGCCTTCTCGCGCTCGGCGACGGTGCGGTCGCGGATCCAGGTCTTCCAGATCGGCACCCGGCCCTTCAGGTAATGCGCCGCCAGCACGTTGTCGAACACGCTGAGCGACGGGAAGACGTTGGTGATCTGGAACGTGCGCACCAGCCCGCGCTGGGCCAGCGCGTGCGGCTTCAGCCCGACCACGTTCTCGCCGGCGAAGCGGATCGCGCCGCTCGACGGCGGGATGAAGCCGGTGACGAGGTTGAACAGCGTGGTCTTGCCGGCGCCGTTGGGGCCGATCAGGCTGACGATCTCGCCCTCCTCCACCGCAAGCGAGACGTCGCGCACGGCGTGCAGGCCGCCGAACCAGCGCGACAGCACGTCGATCTCAAGCAGCGCCATCGCTCAGGCCCCCGCGTCGGCCTTGGCCGCCGCGCGCCCGGCGCCGGGCCACCAGCCGCGCGCCTTCATCATCTCCGGCACGTAGACCAGCCCCTTGGGGAAGAACAGGATCGACACCATGAGCAGGATGCCGAACAGGCTGAGCCGGACCTCGCGCGCGAAGCGCAATTCCTCCACCACCACGGTGATGAGGACCGCGCCCAGCACCGGCCCGACGATGGTGCCGCGGCCGCCGATGGCGATCATGATCAGCATCGTCACCATGAAGCTGAAGCCGTAGACGTCGGGCCCGACATAGGAGATGTAGTGGGCGTAGAACGAGCCGGCGAGGCCGGCGAAGAAGGCGCCCAGGATGAACGCCACCATCGAGTAGAAGAACGGGTCGATGCCGATCGACTGGGCGAGCCGCGGGTTCTCGCGGATCGCGATCGACGCGCGGCCCATGTTCGAGTTGACGAAGCGGTGCTTGACCCACAGCGTCGCCACCACCAGCGCCAGCGCGACGTAGTAGTAGTGCGACTTGGCGGAGAAGTCCCAGCTCACCAGGCCGCCGATGTGGATCGACGGCCGCGGGATGTTGGGAAAGCCAAGCGGGCCGCGCGTCACCTCCTCCCAGTTCACCACGACGAGGCGCAGCACCTCGGCGAAGGCGAGCGTGATGAGCACGAAATAGTGGCCGTCCAGCCGCAAGGTGATGTAGCCGATGATGAACCCGGCGATCGCGGCCGTCAGCCCCGCCGCCGCCATCGCCCACCACACGCTCACCCCGGCATCGATCGTCAGCATCGCCGCGGTGTAGCAGCCGATGCCGAAGAACGCCGCGTGGCCCAGCGAGAGCTGGCCGATATAGCCGACCACGATGTTGAGGCTGGAGGCGAGCACGACATAGAACAGCACCATGATCATCAGGTGCATGAAGTACTCGCTCTGCACCACCCACGGCAGCGCGATCGCCGCCGCGAGCACGATGAGCGACCAGTGGCTTGCGCGCATCGCGCTCACCGCGCCGCCGGGCTGAACAGGCCGTTCGGCCGGAACAGCAGGATCAGGATCACCATCACGAACCCGATGACGTCCATGTAGCCGGTGGACACGAACCCGCCCCACAGGCTCTCCACCACGCCGAGGAGGATGCCGCCGGCGACCGCGCCGGGCAGGTTGGTCATGCCGCCCAGGATCACGACGACGAAGGCCTTCAGGGTCGCGATCTCCGCCGTCGAGGGATGCACGACGAAGATCGCGCCGATCAGCACGCCGGCGAGCGCCGCCATCGCGGTGCCGAACGCGAAGGTGAAGGTGTAGACGGTCTCGATGTTGACGCCGACCAGCGCCGCCGCTTCCTTCTGCTGGAAGGTGGCGCGCATCGCGCGCCCCAGCCGCGACCGCTTGATCAGGAGCTGCATGGCGACGATCGCCACCGCGCCGACCACCACCGCGAAGATGCGGCCTTCGGTGAGCACCACCGGTCCGATGAAGATCGGCGCGCGGGCGAACGGCGTCTGCATCGCCTGCGGCGAGGTGCCGAAGGTCATCAGCATGGTGTTGAGCAGGAAGATCGAGAGCCCGATCGTCACCAGCGCGGTGGAGAGCAGATGCTGGCCGCGCATCGGCCGGATCAGCACCCGGTCGGTCAGCGCGCCGAATGCGAACATGATGAGGACGACCAGCACGATCGTCAGGTAGAAGTCGATCCCCAGCACGTTGCACAGCGCGTAGGCGACGACCCCGCCCATGACGAAGAACTCGCCGTGGGCGAAGTTCACCACTTCCATCAGCCCGAAGATCATGGCGAGGCCGAGCGCCATGAGGGCGTAGAAGCAGCCCGTCACCAGACCGTTGACGAGGAATTGGAGCGCGACGTCAAACATGAGCGTCGCGCTCCCCGCCTTTGCGTTGCGGCACGGACGACTACTTGTCGTACGGGCTCTTGCCGATGCCGGTGGCCTTGACGACCGGCACCTTGTTCTGGATCTCGACCAGCACGAGCTCGAGGCCGACCGCCTGGTGGTGGCTGTCGAACTTCACGTGGCCGTTCGGGCTCATGTAGTCGGTCTTCTCCAGCGCATCGCGGATCTTCTCGGGGTCCGCCGCGCCGGCGCGCTGGATCGCCTGCGCGATGACGTTCACCGTGTTGTAGCCGGCGGCGTTGTACTTGCCCGGCTCCTCGCCATACGCCTTCACGTGGGCGGCGACGAATTCCTTGTTGCGCGGGCTGTCCATCGTCGAGGCATAGACGACGCCCGACAGCAGCCCGTTGCCCGCCTCGCCGGCGAGGTTCATGAAGGTCGGCGTCGCCCACGCGCCGACGCCGAAGATCTTCGACTTGAGGCCGAGCTCCTTCGCCTGCTTGGCGATGATCGACCCGGCCTGGGTCTCGGCGACCACGATCACGACGTCGGCGTTGGCGGCGCGGATCTTGGTCAGCGGCGTGTAGAAGTCGCTGGCCGTGCGGTCGACGAACTCTGTCCCGATCGTCTTGGCCTTGAACGCGTCGAAGGTTTCCTTGAACGCGCCCACCGTGCCGCGGCCCCAGTCGTCGTTGACCGCGAGGTAGTAGATGCTCTTCATCCCCATCTTCTCGTAGAGGATGCCGGCG
The DNA here is from genome assembly GCA_050249455.1 of Rhodospirillaceae bacterium. Taxonomy (GTDB): domain Bacteria; phylum Pseudomonadota; class Alphaproteobacteria; order MPNO01; family VGEU01; genus JBFWQM01. The sequence goes on from JBFWQM010000034.1 coordinate 20,025, forward strand.
AACGCCTGCGCGGTCATCAGCTCCGACTCGGCGTTGCGGAAGAACCAGGGATGCTTCTCCTCGGTCAGCTTGGGGCTTGACGACACGCCGGTCACCAGCGGCACCTTGTTGCGCTCGGCCACCGGCATCACCGCGAGCGTCGCGCCGGAGCAGAAGGCTCCGTGCAGCACCGGCACCTTGTCGCGCACGATCAGCTTCTCCGCCGCGGTCACCGATTCGGCCGGCTTGCACTGGCCGTCCTCGACCACCAGCTCCAGCTTCTTGCCGAGCACGCCGCCCTTGGCGTTGATCTCCTCCGCCGCCAGCTTGGCGCCCTTGATGCCGTTGTTGCCGTCGAAGGCGAGCGCGCCCGTCAACGGCTGGATGATGCCGATCTTGATCGTCTCCTGCGCAAGCGCGCTGCCCGACAGCGCGACGCCGGCCGCCAGAGCCGCCGCGATAGTCCACATCCTCGTTGCCATGGTCTCCCCTCCTTTGAAACGTCGCCGGTTTCGCCGGCGTTGGTCAGGCCGGATTGTTGCCGCGTTCCTCGAACCACAGCCCGAGCTTTTCCTGCGCGGCACGGTCGGAATAGCTGAACAGCACCGCCTCGCCGTCGGTCTCGAAGCGGTGCCAGTGCCACGCCGGGACCACGAACACGTCGTTGGCTTCCCATTCCAGCTCGGTCGTGCCGACGATGGTGCGCCCCTTGCCCTCCGCCACGACGAACACCTTGGCGTCGGTCGCGCGGTAGGGGGCGGTGATGCCGGCCGGCAGGAGCTGCAGGTAGGCCGCCATCGTCGTCATCGCGTGGTCGCCGGTCTGCGGGTTGACGTAGCGCACCTTCCAGCCGTCGTAGGGGTCGACCGGGTCGGCCGCGCGCAGCGCGTCGACCGCGGCGCGCACCGTCTCGTAGGGATAGCTGAACATCCGGTAGTCGAGCGCCGAGGACTTGTAGCTCGCCGGCACCACGTTGGCGCCGAAGCGGCGGCGATGGTCGCCCGCCGGGCGGCTGAGCGGGTGCGCGTCCTCGGTATAGCTGTGGAAGAAGGTCGATTCGAAGTTGCCGCACAGGCCGACGTCGAGCGCGTCGAACCAGATCGCCGGCGGCGCGCCGGGCGCGCCCTCGTGGCCGTGGTGGTGCCACAGGCCGGGCGGCTGGATCACCAGGTCGCCGGGGCGCATGTAGATCTTCTCGCCGTCGATCGCGGTAAAGGCGTTGTCGCCCTCGATGAAGAAGCGGAACGCGGTCTGGGTGTGGCGGTGCGCCGGCGCGATCTCGCCCGGCAGCATGACCTGGTAGTCGCCCGACACCGTCTGGGTGATGCCGTGCGCCGCTTCGGTCAGGCCGGGGTTGTGCAGCAGCAGCGCCCGACGCTCCGCCTCTTTGGCGCTGATGACCTTGGTGCTCTCGAGGAGGTGCGGGCGGATCTGCTTGTAGCGCCACACCGCCGGCAGGCACGGCGTCTTGGGCTCCAGCGGCGCGTAGATCGGCATGACCTTCCACGCCGGCAGCAGGTTCATCGGCGCCATGCGCTCGAAATAGGCTTCCTGCTCGGCGTTGCCCGACGGATTGCTGACCACCGTTCCCTCCCCGGCTCCGGCCCGCGTCGCGATTGGTTGCGAGCCGCTGCTATCGTGACGGCACCACCGGGACGAGTCCAGAACGAAGATACTGGACCACCGCGGCGTGGCGCATAATCTTGTCGCCGCCGCACCCGAAGGAGATCGCCATGCCCGCGTTCGACCGCTACGACTATTCCCCGATCGGCCGCCGGCCGCCGCTGAAGCTGCCGGACGGCAAGCGCGTGGCGCTGACGGTCTATGTCAACGTGCAGCACTTCCCCAACGACCGTCCGGAAGTGGTGCACGCCATCGTGCCGGCGACGGCGAACTTCCAGCCCGACATCCTGAACACGACGTGGCGCGACTACGGCATGCGCGTGGGCATCTGGCGGCTGTTCGAGATCCTGGGCCGCCGCGGCGTGCCGGCCTCCGCCCTGCTCAACCGCGACGTCTGCCGCGAGTACCCGGCGGCGGTGGAGGAAGGCAACCGGCTGGGCTGGGAATGGCTCGCCATGTCGCACCACGGCGGCAGCTACCTCAACGGGCTGTCGGAGTCGGAGGAGACCGCGGTGGTGCGCGAAGTGCTGGATGACATCGGCCGCGGCACCGGGCGGCGGCCGCGCGGCTGGCTGACACCGTGCTTTTCGGAATCGTTCGGCACGCCCGACGTGCTGGCGGCGGCCGGCGTCGAGTATCTGTGCGACTACACCTGCGACGACCAGCCGTTCCCGCTGAAGGTGAAGCAGGGCTCGCTGCTCGCGCTGCCCTACTCGGTAGAGATGAACGACATCGCCTCGTTCCTCGCCATCGGCGTCAGCCCGGCGGATTTCGGCCAGATGATCCGCGACCAGTTCGACGTGCTGTACCGCGAGGGTGCGGCCACGGCCCGCGTCCTGCCGATCTGCCTGCACACCTTCCTGATGGGCCAGGCGTTCCGCGCCAAGCACCTCGACGAGGCGCTCGGCTACATCATGGGCCACGACGGCGTGTGGGCCACCACCGCGGGCGAGCTGCACGACTGGTACAGGAAGACGGCGGGGTGAGGCATCAAGAAGGGCGGGTTTGAAACCCGCCCCTACAGAACATCTTTTGCGTAGGGGCGGGTTTCAAACCCGCCCGTCTTGCCGCGTGTCAGACCTCAGGTCACGAACCGCCGCACCGCGGCGACGAAGCCGTCGAGGTCGTCCCACGGGATCATGTGGCCGACCTTCGGCACGCGCATCGACGTGCAGTCGGGGATCAGGCCGACAATCTCCTTCTCCTCCTCCGGCGTGACGGTGCCGCCGTTCTCGGCGCACATCAGGAGGGTGCGCGACTTGATCCTCGGCATCAGCGCGTGGATGTCCTCGTCTTGGAACGAGCGGTGCGATTCGGCGATGGCGGTCTTGTCGCAGGTCGGCAGCCACTGCTCGCGCATCGCGACGTGATCGGGGGTCCAGCCGGCAAACAAGGTGCCGGCGATCTGGGTCGGCTCGCCGCGGCACGCCTTGTCGATGCCCTCCAGGTAGAACGGCAGCGGGATCGGGTAGGGCCGCCGGCCGGGGCCGCTGACCGGCGGGTCGGCGAGGACCAGCGGCCCGACCGACTGCGGGTAGGCGGCGGCGAGCGCGATCGCGATGCGCGCGCCCATCGAGTGGCCGAGCACGACCGGCGCCTTCAGGCCCAGCGCATCGATCAGCGCCGCCGCGTCGGCGGCGTAGTCGGCCAGCCGGTAGCCGAGGTCAGGGCCGCCCTGCGACAGGCCGCGGCCGCGGATGTCGAGGGTGTAGACATGCGCGAACGCGCCCAGCCGGTCGCTGACGAAGGCCCAGGTCTGCGCCGGGCTGGTGATGCCTGGCAGCAGCACGAATGCCGGGCCGGCCGAGCCATGCTCCAGGAAGTGGATGCGGACGCCGTTGACGATGCGGTGGTGGCCGCGGCCGTTCAGGGTCATCGCGCGACGCTCAGCGCGCGCCGGCGCGCAGTTCCTTGGGCACCACCTCGCCGTCCTTGACGATCACCTCGCCGTCGAGGGTCAGCGTGCAGCCGCGCAGCGGCATGTCGAGATGGCAGCGCGTGTCGTTCTTGCCGCCGAGCTCGGAGTTCGGGCCGGTGGAGAACAGCACGTTGCCGTAGTAGGCGAGCGCATCCATGCCGATCTCCTTCTGCGGATCGGCGACCGCCATGTGGTGCCAGTCGGCGCGCTCGTTCAGCCCCCAGCCGATGTGCGAGATGGCGTAGGCGCGCTTGTCCTTGAACGAGGCCATGTAGTTGCGGATCAGGTTGGCCTCCAGCCCGGAGCCCTGGATGTCGGTGACGTAGCCCTTTTCCACGGTGAACGTCACCGGGCTTTCGACGTAGCGGCGGAACGCGCACACGATGTCGCCCGGCGCCAGCACCACCTTGCCGTCGACCCCGTCGTCGTGGCCGCCGGTGAACATGAAGCCGGACGGCCAGTGGTCCCAGCGGCCCGGCGTGTCGGTGAAGCCGTACTCCGTCATCACCGGATAGGCGCCGAGGCGGTAGGTGATGTCGGTGCCGTGCGGCGAGGTGATGTGCATCACCTTGCTGGTCTTGAGCAGGTGCTCGCCGACCTCGACCCGCCGCCGCAGGTCCTCGTTGGGGAACATGCGGGTCAGCACCTCCAGAGGCTCCATCACCAGGAGCATGCGGGTGCCGGAATTGGTGATCTCGATCTGCTCCTCGGAGAACAGCAGGAACATCAGGTCGATCACGATGTCGGCGGCCTTCAGCGCCTCGATCGCCGGGCGGTTGCCGGCCAGGGTGGTCTTGCCGAAATTGCCGGCGAAGCCGCCGAACTGCATGCGCGGCGGCAGGTTGACCTGGAACGCGGTGGCGCCGAGCTGCTGGGCGGCGAGCAGGAAGGCGTGCGCGTAATCGGCCCGCGTCTCGCCCTCCGACAGCACCGCGACCGTCTGGCCGGGGCCGACCTTGCACAACTCCAGCTCGGCCTTGAACAGGGAGACCATTGCCGCATCGGTCGCCATCGCCACCTCCCATTGAATCAGAACGGCAATTTCCGCCCTCCGCCGTCGTGGAGTCAAGCCGCTGCGCCGCCTGCCCGGCCGGGTGCCTGCGGTTTGCGCCGGCGATGCCCATCGGTTCAGCGGATCAGCGCGCTCATCCGCGTCGCCAGCGCACGCGGCCGCGCCTTGCGCGCCAGGATCTTCGCGCGCACATCGGCCAGGACCGCGTCGGCGTCGAAGACGAGGTTACGACGCCCTTCCACGACGATTCGGCCGTCGACGAAGACTGTGCCGCCGACAAGCCGTTCGCCACGATCGCCTGCTGGTTCCGAGAAGCGTTGACCAGGATCTATCAGGGCGCGTCGAGGCAGTAGAGCGCGTGGACGGCGTGCATACCCTGCCCGACCGGCCACGACAGCGCCGGCCGGCAATGCTAGCTTGCGGGCATGAGACGCTTGGCGACCAATCCGCATCTCGCGATGACCTTGGCCTCGCTGATCTTCGGGGCGAACTACGTGGTGGGTCGCGCCGTGGTCGGCGAGGTGCCGCCGTTCCTGCTCGGCTTCACCCGGTGGGCGGCGGCGGCGGTGATCCTGCTGCCGTTCGCCTGGGCCTCGGTGCAGCGCGACTGGCCGCTGATCCGCCGCAGCGCCGGGCTGCTCGCGCTCGCCGGGCTGCTGATGCCGTTCATGGGCGCCGGGGTCGCATATTACGCGCTGACCATGACGATCGCGGTCAACGCCGGGATCGTGCAGTCGTCGATGCCGATCTTCACCGTGCTGCTGGCGTGGCTGGTGCTGCGCGAGCGGGCGTCCGGGCGGCAGACCATCGGCGTGGCGGTGGCGGTGGTGGGCGTCTTCGCCATCGTGGTGCGCGGCGAGCCGGCCAAGCTGCTGGACCTCCACCTCAACAGCGGCGACGTCATCCTGGTGTTCTGCAACCTGGCGCTGGCCGGCTACTCGATCGCCATCAAGCGGCTGCCGCCCGGCTTCGGCGCGATGACGGTGCTGATCGCGGTGTTCACGGTCGGCGCCGCGTGCCATGCCCCCTTCATGGTGGCCGAGCTGGCGGCCGGCGCCACGGTGCAGCCGACCGCCAACGCGGTGTTCGGCCTTCTTTTCGTCGCCGTGTTCCCCTCGGTGATCGCCATCATGTGCTGGAACCGCGGCATCGCGGCGCTCGGGGTGAACCGGGCCGGGTTCTATCTCTACCTGGTGCCGGTGTTCGCCGCCGTCCTGGCCGCCGCATTCCTGGGCGAGCGGATCGAGCCCTACCACCTGGTCGGCTGCGCGCTGATCATCGGCGGGGTGACCCTGTGCACGCGAAAGCCCGCGACGGCCAAGGCGGCGGCGGCCGAACCGGGCTGAGCCGGGCACATCCCCCTTGCCCCCAGGCGGCCGCGCACCGACACTGGGGGCAGGTCAGCAGGGGAATACGGCGATGAACCAGATCGATCCGCGCCTGGGCGGCAACTACCGCGAGCGCATGGCGGCGCTGCACGAGAAGACCGACCGGCTCAACCTGTTCGAGTTCTGGGGCGATGACGCCGACGATCCGCATCAGGCGACCGACCGGCTGCGCGCCGACCGCCGGGCGGCGGTGCCGTTCCACTGGAAGTACGCCGACATCAAGCCGTGCCTGCTGGAAGCCTCGGAGCTGATCCCGACCGAGCTGTCGGAGCGGCGGTCCCTCATCATGGTCAACCCGGCACTGCGCCCGACGGTGGCGACCGTGACCACGCTGTTCGCGGCCTACCGGATCAACATGCCGCACGAGATGATGCCGCCGCACCGCCATTCGCCCAACGCGATCCGCTTCGGGCTGACCGGCGACACCAACTTCACCGGCGTCGAGGGCGAGAACATCACCTTCGGCCCCGGCGACCTGGTGCTGACCCCGCACGACACTTGGCACAACCACGGCAACGGGCCCGACGAGGCATCCGTCAACCTCAGCGTCCTCGATATGCCGCTGGTGAACATCCTGAACGCGACCTATTTCGAGTTCGACTACCGCGAGATGGAAAACGGGAAGCTGGTCGAGAAGGCGGTGCAGTCGGCCAAGGTGCCGGACGACTATTCGCAGCGCTACTACGGCGCCGGCGGCCTGGCGCCGCGCTTCCTCAACCACCGGCGCGGCGCCGGCACCTCGTCGCCGATGTTCGTCTACCGCTGGGAGGACACCGAGCGCGCGCTGCGCAAGATGCACGACCACGACGGCTCGCCCTACGAGGGCATCCTGGTCGAGTACGTCAACCCCGTCACCGGCGGGCCGGTCTACAAGACGATGACGTTCTTCATGCAGATGCTGCGCCCCGGCGAGAAGCTGCTGCCGGTGCGGCAGAACTGCAGCCTGATCTGCACCGTGTTCTCCGGCCGCGGCACCTCCGTCGTCGGCGACAAGACGTTCGACTGGGCGCCGTTCGACACCTTCTGCATCCCCGGCGGCGAGTGGTACGAGCACCGGAACGGCTCGGACAGCGAGGACGCCGTGATTCTCATCTCCAGCGACGAGCCGACGCTCAACAAGCTCGGCTTCGCCCTGAAGCACGGCCGCGACCGCAACGGCGACGTCGTGCTGCTGGACAGCGCGGCGGCCGCGTAGCGAAGGCCGGCGCGCCGCTAGACTAGCGCGCGGCGGGCCCGGCGAGGAGCGCGGCGACGATGCGGCGGGGGCTCATCGGGGTCTCGCGCAGCTCGACGCCGCGCCCGCGCAGCGCGTCGTTGACGGCGTTGCAGATCGCCGCGGCCGCCGGAATGATGCCGCCCTCGCCGACGCCCTTCACGCCGAACGTCGTATGCGGCGAGGGCGTGCACATGTGCGCGATGGCGATGTCCGGCGATTCCGCCGCGCCCGGCAGGACGTAGTCGGCGAGCGTGGTCGCGAGCGGCTGGCCGGCGGCATCGAACGGCGCCTCCTCGAACAGCGCGGTGCCGATCCCCTGGATCACCCCCCCGATCGACTGGCCGTCGACGATCATCGGGTTGACCATGGTGCCGCAATCCTCGACCACCACGTAGTCGAGCACCTCGACCGCGCCGGTCTCGACATCGACCGCGACCCGCGCGGCGTGGGCGCCGTAGGAATAGACCCCGAGCTCGGAGCCAGGCTGGTAGCCGAAAGCGACGTCGAGCGTCTGCCCGTCCGGCAGAACGGGGAGCGTGTGCGGCGCCTGGTGCCAGGCCCGCGCGATCTCGGCGACCGGCACCCGTCCGGCCGGGCCGAGCACCGCACCGTCCTCGAGCCGCGCCTGGTCGGCAGCGCACTGCAGCAGGCCGGCGCCGAGCGTCCGCAGCCGTTCCCCCAACGTCCGGCAGGCGCCGGCAACCGCGCCGCCCGCCATGACGATGGCGCGCGAGGCGTAGGTGCCGGTCGAGTACGGCGTCAGCGCGGTGTCGCCATGGACCAGCGCGATCCGATCCAGCGGGATGCCGAGCACCTCGCAGGCGATCTGGGCCATGGTGGTTTCCATGCCCTGGCCGTGCGAATGCATGCCGATCCGGATCTCCAGCCCGCCGTCGGCGAGGAGGCGCACATGGGATTGCTCCGGGCCCGGGATCATCGACAGCCGCGAGCGCACCGCCATCGCCGTGCCGAAGCCGGTCTGCTCGACGTAGCAGGCCAGCCCGGTGCCGGTCAGTCGGCCGTCCGGCGGCGTTTCGCCGCGGCCGGCCAGCATCGCCCCGGCACGGCGCAGCGCCTCCGGGTAGTCGCCGCCGTCGAATTCCTTGCCGGTGACCGTGGTGTGCGGCATGTCCTGCGGCCGCACCAGGTTCAGCGCGCGGATTTCGGCTGGATCGCGGCCGACTTCCTGCGCCAGCGCGTCGAGCAGCATCTCGGTCGCAAACGCGACACCCGGCCGGGCGACGCCGCGGTAGGGCGTCACCGGCGGCTTGTTGGTGGCGACGGCGCGCGCGCGGCCGCGATAGGCGGCGATGCGGTAGGGGCCGGTCATGTTGCCCAGCGCCATGCCGGCATCCAGCGTGTTGGTGAACGGGAACACCGAATACGCGCCGGCATCGACCGTCACGTCGGCTTCGAGCCCGCGCAGCCGGCCGTCGCGGTCGGCGAACGCGGTCATGCGATAGACCTGCTCGCGGGTGTTCGCCGCCGCCGACAGGTGCTCGCGCCGGTCCTCGATCCAGCGGACCGGCCGGCCGAGGCGTCGCGCGAGGAACGCGACCAGCACCTCCTCCGGATGCAGCACGCTCTTGTAGCCGAAGCCGCCGCCGACATCCGGCGCGATCACCCGCACCTGGCGTTCCTGCAGGCCGAGGCACTGGCACAGCGCGTCGCGGATGAGGTGCGGCACCTGAGTCGAGGTCCACAGCTCGAGCTGGTCGAGCCGCGAATCCCAGCGCGCGAGGCAGCCCTTGCCTTCCATCGGCATGATCGCCTGCCGCGCCATGCGGTATTCCCGCGTGACGACGACCGGCGCCTGGCGCATCGCGACCAGGGCGTCGGGCGCGCCGAAATCCATCGCCAGCTCGGCCACGACGTTGTCGTCCCACTCGTCATGGACGCGCGGCGCGCCGGCGGCGCGCGCCACGTCGGCCTCGACGG
>JBFWQM010000035.1:0-29079 GCA_050249455.1 Rhodospirillaceae bacterium
CGGGTCCCCTCCCTCACCGCCCATTTGGGGGGGTGTGGGTGCGAGCGTAGCGCGCGGGAGCGGTGGGGTGCCGCCGGCCCCTCACCCAAGCGGTGCCCTGGCGCGCCGGTGCGATCCGACCTTCGCTACTTCGGCCCCGCGACGATGCGGGCGGCGAGGCGGGCGGCGGCGGCGTTGCTGGGGGCGACCAGGACGCCGGCGTCGCGCAGGGTGCGCGCGGAGGCCGACCACGACTGCGGGTCGGCCTCGGTGCCGGTGACGGAGGCGATGACCGGCGGGCCGCCGGCGACCCGGCGCACCACGGCGGCGATCGCGCCGGCCGGGTCCGGGTGTGCGCCGTAGCCGATCACGCAGTCGAGCAGCACCGCCGCCACCCCCGGCTCGGCCAGCGCCGCCGCCAGGGCGTCGTCGCGGCGGCCGGGGTCGATCATCGGGTGCGGCCGGCCGACGGTGTATTCGTCGGCGCCGAAGTCGATCAGCGTATGGCCGTTCTGCACCCGGTCGCCGCCCGCCGCCGCCGCGCCGGGCACCGGCGCGTTGGAGGCGACGGCATGGCCGGCCGCCATCAGGATGACCTGCGCCTCGCCGCACAGGGTGCCGCCAGTGAACAGGCCGCGGATCCAGCGCAGGCCGGCCGGCGGCGGCGCGGCCGGATCGGCGGGCGGCGCGGCGCCGAGCACGACGAACGCCGCCTGCTCCAGGGTCGGCACCAGCCGGACGCCCGCGGGGGCTGCCGCGGCCGCAGAGCCGAGGAAGCACACCGTCGCCGGCTTGCCGGCGCGGCCCAGGCGGTCGAGCACGCGCTGCGCCACCGCGGGCGCCGGCGGCTTGGAGATCAGCACGATGTGGCGGGTGGCGGGATCGGCCGCCAGCGCGTCGATGGCGGCGAGCGCGGTCAGCCCGCCGACCGCTTCCGACAGGTCGCGCCCGCCGGTGCCGATGGCATGGCTGATGCCGCGGCCGGCGCGCGCCAGCAGGCACGTCACCTCCTGCAGACCCGTGCCGGAGGCGGCCACCACGCCGACGTCGCCGCGCGGCACGGCATTGGCGAAGCCGAGCGGCACGCCGCCGACGATCGCCGTACCGCAGTCCGGCCCCATCACCAGACGGCCCTGCGCCGCCGCCGTGTCCTTCAGCGCGCGCTCGGCATCGACCGGCACGTTGTCGGAGAAGATCATCACGTCGAGGCCGCGGGCCAGCGCCTTCGCCGCCTCCCCCGCCGCGAACGCGCCAGGGACCGAGATCAGGGCCAGGCTCGCGTCGGGCAGCGCGTCCAGCGCGCCGGCAAGCGTGCGCGGGCGGACGGCGCTCGCCGCGCTGCCGGTGCCGGGCGGCCGGTCGAGCAGGCGCTCCGCCTCCGCCAGCGCCGCGGCGCCCGCCGCGTCGTCCGTCGCGCGGATCGCGACGACCAGGTCGTTGACCCCGGCGCCGCGGCCGTCCGCCGCCAGCAGGCCGGCATCGGCCATGATCTCGACGTTGGACGGCGTGCCGACCATCAGCGCCGCCCGCTCCACCCCCGGCAGCGCGGCGACGGCATCCGACAGCCGCATCAGCGCGACCGAGTCGAGGTAGAGGCCGCGGCGGACCCGGTTGACGACGACGCTCACGACACCCCCAGGGATTTCGCGAGCGCGACGAGCGCGCCGGTGAAGCACCCGCGCGCGGCGCGCACCACGCCGGCGCCGACCTGGCCAATGCCGGGCTGGCGGTGCGCGATGCCGGTATTGATCACCGGCAGGACGCCGGTCTCCACCACCTTGCGCACGTCGATGCCGGTGGCCGCGCCGCCGAAGTCGATCGCCGGGATGGTCCATTCCGGGTTGCGGCCGGCGGTGATCTGCTCCATCGAGCGGGTGTAGCCGATGGCGTCCGCCATGCCGCCGGCGCCGACGAAGCCGGCGACCGCGGGCGAGGCCGCCATCGCGAAGCCGCCGAGGCCGATGGTCTCCACGATCGCGGAATCGCCGATGTCGGGGTTGGCGTCGGCCTCGGTGTAGCCGGGGAAATAGAGGCCCTTCGGCATCTCCACCGGCGCGGTGAACCACGCATCGCCGCAGCCCGCGACGCGGATGCCGAAGTCGGTGCCGTTGCGGCACATGGTGACGACCAGCGACGAGCCGGCGACGCCGCGCGCCGGATCGGTGATCGCCTTGCCCATCGCCATCGCGATGTTGAGGAAGAACTGGTCGTTGCCCGACACGAACTCGAGGATCCTGGCCAGCGTCTCCGCGTCCGTCACCGCGCGCGCGAGCGCCGGGGCCAGCGCGCGCACGACCAGGCCGGTGCAGGCGACGTTGCGCTGGTGCATCTCGTCGCCCATCGTCAGGCCGCGGGCGATCAGCGGCTTGAGCGGCAGGCCGCCGCGGGCGCGCAGCGCGGCGCCGAGCGCCGGGCCCAGCACGGCGGCGAGCCAGCGCAGGCGGTCCAGCACCTCCGCGTCGTTGCCGCCGAAGCGCATCACCTTGCCCAGGCCTTCGTTCAAGGTGCAGTAGGCGCGGTTGCCGAAGGCGCGGTTCTCCACCACCAGCACCGGCATCGAAGTGGTGATGATGCCGGTCATCGGCCCGACCGCATCGAAGTGGTGGTTGGGGTGGAAGGCGATGGCGCCGGACGCCGCCAGCGTCTCCGCCGCGGCGAGGTCGGGCGCCCAGCCTTCCAGCACCGCCGCACCCATGATAGCGCCCTTCAGCGGGCCGCACATGCGCTCCCAGCCGATCGGCGGGCCGGCGTGCAGCATCATCCTCGGCCCCAGCGCCGGAATCGCCTGCCCCGCCGGCATCACGTCGACCAGCACCGGGTCGGCGTCGAGCAGGCGGCGCAGCGCCGTCTGGTTGGCCGCGTCGATCTTCGCGCGCATGGCGGGCTCGTCCAGGCGGGCGAGGATGGCGGCAAGCGCCGGGTCGCCGCCGGCCGGCGGCGCCCAATCGACGGAGACCACCGGCACGCCGCGCCGGCGCAGGTCGTCGGCGAACAGGTCGAGGCCGAGGTTGACGACCTTTGGCGCGGCGGCGAGGAGGCGGGGCGCGGGCATGGAGGCGTTATGGCATGGGGGTTTTGGGCGGGCAACTGCGTGCGGAGAGGCCCCCTCCCCCAACCCCCTCCCGCGAGGGGAGGGGGTTGGGGGAGGGACCGCGCGCGTCAGCGCGCGAACACCAGGCTTAGGCCGGGGACGTAGGTCACCAGCGCCAGCATGACCAGCGCAATGCCGATGAACGGCGCGGTGCCGCGGAACACCTCGCCCACCGGCACGCGGGCGATTGCGCTCAGGGTGAACAAATTGAGGCCGATCGGCGGGGTGACGGCGGCGATCTCCATGTTGACGATCATGATGATCGCGAAATGGATCGGGTCGATGCCGAGGTGCTGGATGATCGGGAAGAAGATCGGGATGGTGATCAGCATCGCCGAGATCACCTCCAGGAACATGCCGAGCACCAGCAGCACGACGTTCACGACCAGCAGGAACTCGATCGCCGACAGGTCGAGCGCGCGGATCCAGTCGACCACGAGCTGCGGGATGCCGCTGGCCGTGAGCGCATAGGAGAACACCGCCGCGCCGGCCAGCACGAACAGGATCGCCGCCGAGGTGACGCTCGCGTTCGCCAGCACCGCCATGAAGTCGCCGAGCCCGGAGAAGCGCCGCCACGTGATCGCGATTGCGTAGACGACGGCGACGGCCGAGGCCTCGGTCGGGGTGAACAGGCCGCCATAGAGGCTGCCGAGGATGATCACCGGCAGCATCAGGATGTCGATGGCGCCGACCAGCGCGCTTCGGCGCTCCGCCGCCGTGGTGCGCGGCCGGCGCGTTTCGCGCATGTTCCAGGTGCGCGCGACGACGTAGGCGCCGAGCAGCAGCGCGAACACCAGCCCCGGCACGAAGCCGGCCTCGAACAGCTTGCCGATCGATTCGCCGGTGACGAGGCCGTAGATGATCAGCGGGATCGACGGCGGGATCAGGATGCCCAGCCCGCCCGACATCGCGATCAGCCCGTAGCTGAACCGCGGCTGGTAGCCGCGGCGGATCAGCTCCGGCAATGTCGCGACGCCGATCGCCGCCGCGGTCGCGATGGACGAGCCGCACATGGCGGAGAAGATCACCGTCGCCATGATGGCGACGATGGCGAGCCCGCCGGGCAGGTGGCCGATGAAGGCGTCGATGACGGCGACCAGCCGCCCGATCGCCCCGCCGCGGCTGAGGATCTCTGCCGCCAGGATGAAGAACGGGATCGCCAGCACCGGCGCCTTGTCGAGAGCGCTGAACATGATCGAGGCGACCGGCGCCCAGCTCGCCAGGGTGCCGAGCAGATAGAGCGCGCCGGCGGCGGCCATTGCGAGCCCGATCGGCGTCCCGACGACCAGGAGGACGAACAGCGAGCCGAACAGGACCAGCGCTGCGAGGCCGAGGTCCATCCGCGGCTCAGATCGCCGCCGGGCCGCCGGCGGCGGATTCCTCGCCGCGCCAGGCGCGCACCATCAGGCGAATCTGCTGCAGCGCCAGCAGCGCGCCGCCCGCCGGCAGCGCGGCGTGGAACACCCAGATCGGCCAGCGCAGCGCGGTCGGCATCACCTCGTCGAACATCCGCGTCTCCTCCACCAGGCTGAGGCCCGACAGCGCGAGGCCGGCGGCGAATGCGGCGGCGAGCGCGCAGCCGAGCACGCGCAGGATGCGCCGCCCGCGCGGCGCGAGCGCGGTCTCCAGCAGGGTGAAGCGGATGTTGACGTCGCGCCGCGCCGCGCAGCCGACGCCGAGGAAGGCGCCCCAGATCATCAAATAGCGCCCGACGATCTCCACCGACGGGTCCGACCACGCGAAGAAGTAGCGCGTGATCACCATCGCGAACATCGCGACGCTGGCGACCAGGAACAGGAGCGCGGTGGCGCGGTCGGCCAGCCGGTCGAGCGCGCCCGCCATGAGGACGGCCGGCGCCGGCGCTACTTCCCGACGCGCGTCATCAGGGTTTTCACGTCGGGCTCCAGCCCGTCATAGACCGGCTGCAGCGCCTGGCGCCAGCGCGCCGTCTCCGCCGCGTCCATGTCGACCACGGTCATGCCTGCCGCCGCCATGCTGGTGTACGCCGCGTCGATCGAGGCCTTGATCTCGCGCAGGTTGTAGGCCTTGCCCTCGGCGAGGCTGTCCATGATCGCCTGGCGCATCGCCGGCGGCTGCGCCTCCATGAATGCCGGGTTGAGCACGACGACGTAGCCGAACACGAACAGGTTCAGCTTGGTCACGCCCTTCAACACCTCGTTGAGCTTGATCTGCGCGCCGTAGGGCGCGGTGGTCCAGGCACCGTCGGCGATGCCCTGCTTGAGCGCAAGGAACACCTCCGCACCGGGAATGGCAGTCGGCGCCGCGCCGAGCGCGCTGGTAGTCTTGGACAGGATCTCGGACGGGAAGACGCGGATCTTCTTGCCCTTGAGGTCCTCCAGCTTGCGCACCGGCGCATTGGTCCACAGCACCGTGAACCCGTCGTACCAGAAGCCGGCGCCGGTCAGGCGCTTGGACGCCAGCCGGGTCATCAGCTCCTTGCCGACCGGCCCGTTGGCCGCCGCCTCGACGGCGTCGTAGCCGTCGAAAAGCATCGGCACCTCGAACAGCTTGAAGCCGGGGTCGATGGCGGTGAGGTAGTTGAGCGCCGGAATCGCCATCTGGACCTGCCCGCGCGCCACCGCCGGCACCTCGTCCTTGCCCGGCATCAGCTGGGCGGACGGGAACAGCGACACCTTGAAGTGGCCGTTCGACTTCTTCTCGAGCGCCTCCTTGAAGACCTCGATCGACCGCGACTTGATGTGGGCCGGCGGCGTCTCGTAGGGCAGCTTGATCTCGACCTGCGCCGAGGCCGTGCCGATGCCGAACGCGGCGACGGCTGCCGCCGCCAGGATCCTTGCGATGTACGCCATGCCCCACCTCCGCATTTTTGCGTTGCAGCGATCGATGCTACGGTCTCGCCCGGCAACTGTAAATGCGCCGTGGGCGTTGAAGATGGCGGAACGCACGGTCAAACTGTCGCGATGACCGGCTGGCAGGACAGCGGCGAGGACTTCGCCGCCATCAAGGACTGGTTCGACCGCTGGGGCGCCGACGTCGCGGCGCGCGACTTCGCGGCGGCGCGCCCGCTGTTCGACGACGGCGTGGTCGGCTTCGGCACCTGGATGGACCTGGTCGAGGGCCTGGACGGGCTGGAAGCGCAGCAGTGGCGCAGCGTGTGGCCGACGATCGAGGGCTTCCGCCACGAGACCGACCGCACGCTCAAGGTCCGGGTGTCGCCCGACCGCCTGCTCGCCGTCGGCCTCGTCACGTGGACGTCTTCGGGCTTCGCCGCGGACGGCGCGCCCTACGACCGGCCGGGACGCACCACCGCGGTGTTCGTGCGCGCGCAGATCGCGGCGCCGTGGCGCTGCGTCCACACCCACGTCTCGCTGTTCCGCGGCGTGCCGCAGAAATCGCACGGCGCAAAGCTGGCACAGGAAGGCTGACCCCGCCGCACCGTAGGGGCGGGTTTCATGCCCGCCTTTTTTCTGTTTTCCCTTTTCGGCGGCGGTGCCGGACCAAGCGTCGCGGGCGGGTTTGAAGCCCGCACCTACAAGACATGCGACCCGGCACGGACGACGGGGCCGTCGTATCGGACGTACCCCGCCAAGTCTGCGCCGGCCGGGCCTACGCCGCGACCTTGACCGGCTGCGGCAGGATCGGGGCGTCGCACTTGAAGCGCACGCCCTTGCGCAGGGTGAAGTGCGGCACGACGATCTCGGACGCCGTCACCGTCTCGCCGGAATTGTCGGCGAGCTGCCACTTGCCCTTCATGATCTCCAGCACGCTGACGTCGGCGACGCGCCCGCGGGCGAGCGTTCCAAGTTCGTCCGACATGTGGATCATCGACGCGGCATTGGAGGTCGTGGTCGCGACCACCTCCGGCAGCGTCATGCCGAGCGTCAGGAGCTCGGTCATCGCGTGGCACAGGCTGAACGGCGCGGCGCCGAAGAACAAATGCTGCAGCGTGTCCTTGCCCTTGGTCTCGTCGGGCACGGTCACGTTGTAGCCGTGCAGGTCGGCGCCCAGGGTGTTGGGCTTGATGCCGGCGGCGATGACGCGCCGCGCCATCTCGAACGAGAAATGCGAGCCGTGGCCGACGTCGACCAGCACGCCGCGATCGAGCGCGCTGCGCACCACCGGATGGACCTCGCCGGTCTCGTCCGAGATGAAGCCGCCGGGATGGCGGGTGAACGGATGCGCCAGGATGTCGCCGGCCTGCATCATCGGCACGAACTCGCGCATCAGCGCGTCGGCGTCGATGTGCTCGCCGTCCTTGGTCGGCCACAGCTGGCCGAGGTGGACGTAGAGCGGGATCTGGGCGCCGCGCGCGATCTTCATCGACAGCTTGAGCGATTCCAGGCCCCAACGCGAGGCGCCGCCGATCTCGGCGTGGCCCTTCACGCCCTTTACGATGTCGCGGTTGGCGATCGCCGATTCGATGGTCTTCTCCACGTCGATTCCCGACGGACCGTACATGTCGACGTAGTAGTGGCCTTCCATGCCGCCGATCACGTAGGCGGAGATGAAGGCGAGCACGTTCGACTTCGACGTCTCCACCACGTGGCGGCGGAAGCCGGGGATGGTCATCAGGCTGGGCCCGCCCTGGTCGACCAGGGTCGTGGCGCCGGAGCGCACGCCGCACAGGTCGGCGTTCAGGCCGAACTTGCCGGTCACGTACTGGTAGACATGGGCGTGGGTGTCGATCATGCCGGGCACCACGACCCGGTTCTTGACGTTGATCACCTTGGCGCCGCCGCCGTCGCCGAGGTTCGGTTCCACCGCCGCGATCCTGCCGTCCTTGATTCCGACGTCGAAGACGCCGTCGCGCTGCTGCGCCGGGTCGATCACCCGGCCGCCGCGCAGGATCGTGTCCAGGCTGCGTTCGCTCATGCTGGTGACGCGTGCCGTTGCCATGCCGTCCGTTCCCTCTCTCGCAAGACTCCGCCGCGCCGCGGCGTCATTCCGCCGCCGCGCGGCCGGCGCCGGCCCGGCGCCAGATCTCAGTCACCGAAGCGGCATCGGTGACCAGGCCGAAACGATGCTCCACCGTCTGCAGGGTCGCCTCGTGCAGCGCGCTATTCCACGACGCGGCGGCATCGCGCGGCAACGCGACATAATAGCCGGTCTCGAAGGCGTCGCGCAGCGTGCTCTCGACGCAGACATTGGTGGACACGCCGCACACCACCACCGACCGGACGCTGCGGGCGCGCAGCACCATGTCGAGGTCGGTGCCCTTGAAGGCGCTGTAGCGGTGCTTGCGCACCACCAGTTCGCCCGGCCGCGGCATCAGCTCGTCGATGAAGTCGGCGCCCTCGGTCCCAGCCAGGGCGACCGCATCCGACGAATAGGTGGCGCGCCGGCGCTGGGCCAGCCAGGGACCGGAGTCGCTGCCGTGGGCGGCCAGGGTCCAGAAGCCGACGTGGACCACCGCGACCTCGGCCTCGCGCGCGGCGCCGAGCAGGCGCTGCAGGCTGGGGATGATGGCGCGCGTCGCCGTCAGGTCGCGGCCGGCGCGGTGGGTGGCGAAGCCCTCCACCGCGAAGTCCTTCTGCATGTCGACGATCAGGAGGGCGGTGTGACCGGGCTGCAGCCGCTCCCCCAGGGTCTGCAGGATCGGGGGCTCCATGCGCTCGACGCTCCGGCTCCACGGGAAACCCGCATCAAACCGGCATCGGCCGCCGCGGTCAAGGCGCGGCGCGCAGGCACTCGTCCAGGAAGCCGAGCCCGGCACGGGCGAATGCCCACATGTTGGCGACCCGGTTCGTGTCGGCGGTCTCGATGGTGAGCGCCCGCGACACCGGGCCGGCCACCGCGAAGCAGCAATGGCCGGCCGCGTCGCCGTAGCGCGTGCCGGTAGGGCCCGTCGCGCCGCTTTCGGCGAGGCCCCAGGTGGCGCCCAGGCGGTCGCGCACCAGCCGGGCCATGAACTCGACATAGGGCTCGGTGCTGGGCCGGATGCCCGGCAGGTCCGCAGGGGTGATGTCGAGGAAGCCGCGCCGGGCGTCCCAGGTGTAGAGCACGCCGCCGCCGAGGAAGTAGGCCGACGCCCCGCCGACCGCGAGCAGCGCGGCGGAGATCAGGCCGCCCGCGGCCGATTCGGCGATCGCGATCGTCTCCTTGCGCGCCTTGAGCCGCGCGCCGACGCCGGCGCCGAGCGCCGCGAGGTCTTCCATGGCCGGTCCCCCTGCCGTGCGGACGCGCCGACTATGCAACGGAACCTGCCGGTTGGCGAGCGCGGTGCGACAGGCTCTAATGCCGCCGCCGCCTGCCCCGAGGAGTGATCGACGATGATCGGAAAGCTCGCCCTCGCCGTGTTCCTTTCGCTCGCGGCCGCCGCGGCGCACGCCCAGGACAAGCCTGGACTGTTCGTGAACCTGGCCAGCGGCGATTCGTGGCGTGGCTGGATGGCGCTTCATTTCGCCCACATGACCCTGCGCCAGGGCCATCCGGTGACCGTCTTCCTCAACCTCGACGCGGTGAAGCTGGCGGCACCGGCGCTGCCCCAGGAGAAGCGGCCGTCGATGATGCGCACGCCGATCGAGATCCTGCCGGAACTGGTGCGCGACGGCGCCGTGGTGCTGGTGTGCGGGCCGTGCCTCGGCGAGTTCGGGCTGACGCTGGAGAAGCTGGTGCCCGGACTGAAGCTGGGCGCGCCGGGCCTGACCCAGTCCTACCTGTTCGACAAGGACGTGCGCGTCCTGTCCTGGTAGGCGCGGCGCCCTTGCCGCACCGGCGGCGGCGGTGTTGAATGCCGCCACAATAAGCTCCCAGGGGGACGTTCGTGGCCGCTCGACACGATTCGCCGCCGCCCGGCCGCGGGCGCGTGCGCGCATGACCGATTCCCGGCCGCTGTTCGGCCTCGGCATCTGCCTCCTGTCCGCGCTGAGCTTCGCGTCGAACTCCACGCTGTCGGTGTTCGCCTACCGCGACGGCGCCGATGCGATCTCGGTCGGCACGTTCCGATTCGTCGTCGTGTGCGCCGCGCTGTTCATCTACCTGAAGGCGTTCGGCATCCCGATGCGGCTGCCGCCGCGCCAGCGCCGGTGGGCGCTCGCGCTCGGCCTCCTGGCCGCGGTGCAATCGGGCTGCCTGCTGACGGCGATGCAGTATATCGATGTCGGGCTGGCGATCCTGACGCTCTACCTGCACCCGCTGCTGGTCGGCGTCATCGTCGGGCTGACCGGGCAGGAGCGCACCACGCCGGCGCTGTGGGGCTGCCTCGGGGTCGCCTTCGTCGGGCTCGCCTTGGCGCTCGACGTCACCGGCGACCGGTTCGATCCGTTTGGCGTCGGGCTGGCCGCGGTGTCGGCGACCCTGCTGTCGCTCCTGATCGTCGGCAGCGCCCGGGTGATCGGGGTCGGGGATTCCCGCCCGATCACCTTCCACATGCACATCTCGGGCGCGCTCGCCTGGATCGTCGTCGGCCTGCTCAGCCCCGAGTTCAGGCTGCCACACAGCGCCGAGGGGTGGGCGAGCTACGTCGCGGTGCCGCTGCTCTACACGGTGGCGATCACCAGCTTCTTCGTCGCCGTGGGGGTGGTCGGGCCGGTCAAGACGTCGCTGGTCATGAACATCGAGCCGCTGGCCAGCATGACGTTCGGCTTCCTGCTGCTCGGCCAGGTCTTCACCGGGCTGCAGCTCCTCGGCGCCGCTCTCGTCGTCGCCGCGATCGTGACGCTGCACTTGGCGGAGCAAAGGACGAATGGCTGAAGAACGCTTGTTCCTGTTTTGTTTTATAAAGACTCAAATCTGGGGAACCCGTGGCGGAAAAACCACACTGTAGGCCGACTTGGCAAGCGGAAAGCCGTTGCCGCTTGTTAAGCTTGGGCGTGCATGAAATATGTTGCGCGGGGTTCTCATGTTGATGGCCGCCGTTCCTCTCCGCGCGGAGGGGGGCTATCCGTAGCTTACGATGACGAAAGCCCGTGATGGAGGGGCACGCGATGGAATTCAGAAAGACGCATGTGTACGCCGGCATGGTCGCGGCGCTGGCGCTCACCGCTCCGATGGTCGCCTCGGCTGCCGACCCGGTCGGGTTGTACCTGGGCGGCACGGTTGGCTGGAGCCTGCCGGGCGATTCCGACCTCGACGGCGGCGGCGTTGACCGCTCGGCCGATCTGGACAGCGGCCCGGCGGCCGGTCTCCATCTCGGCTACCACTGGGGCATGGGCATCAAGACCGAGCTCGAAGGCGTGATCCGCCTGCATTCGGTCGACGACATCAACGGCGTCAACGCGACGGGCGACATGGACGCCTACGCCCTGATGCTGAACTTGATCTACGAGGCCGACATCGGCATGCCGACCGTCCGCCCGTTCGTCGGCGGCGGTATCGGTTACGGCTATGCCTCGGCCGGCGGCATCGCGCCGGTAGCCGGCAGCCGCATCGGCGACACCGACTACAGCTGGGCTTGGCAGGGCATCGCCGGCCTGGCGATCGACGTGGCGCAGAACTGGACGGCGCAGTTCCGCTATTCGTACTTCAGCATGCCCAGCCTGGACTTCAAGACCGACAGCAACGTGGGCATCGACTCGGACTTCTCGTCCCACGCGCTCATGATGGGCATCACCTACAAGTTCGCCTCGCCGCCGCCGCCGCCGCCCCCGCCGATGGCCCAGCCGGCGCCGCCGCCGCCCCCGCCGCCGGCCGCAGCCCCGGCCCCGGCCCCGGCGCCGCGTCAGTTCATTGTGTTCTTCGACTGGGATAGCGCGCGGCTGACCGACCAGGCCCGCAACATCATCCGCCAGGCCGCGGAAGCCGCCCGTCGCGACGGCTACGCCCGCATCGACCTGACCGGTCACGCCGACCGCTCCGGCGCGGACAACTACAATGTCCGTCTGTCGCAGCGGCGCGCCGACGCCGTCCGGGCCGAGCTGCAGCGCCTGGGCATCAACGCCAACGAGATCACGACGACGGCCCGCGGCGAATCGCAGCCGCTGGTCCAGACCGCCGACGGTGTGCGCGAGCCGCAGAACCGCCGCGTGGAAATCGTGATCGCCGGCCGGCGCTGAGCCGACACCGCGGGCCGCCCGGCGGGCGGCCTGCGGCATTACCGATCGACGCAACGCCCGGGTCGCGAGACCCGGGCGTTTTCTTTTGGCCGTCGCTTCGCGTGCGCGGAAATGAAAAGGGCGGGTCCGACGGACCCGCCCTGCGGCGTACGTGAGGTGCAGCGGCCGCGCTACTTGCGCGACGCGGTGCAGATCTTCTCCTCGACCTTGGCCGAGGCGTAGCGATCGCGGGTGAAAGCATCCACCTCGTCCTCGCGCAGCGAGGCGAGCTTCACCAGCGTCGCCTGCGCGTCGGCGCAGAATTGCGCGCGGTCATGGATGCTGGCGATCGAATCGTCGTTGGCGAGCTCGGTGATGAAGCGGTTGAGTTGGCGCTCCGCCGCCGCGCCATAGATGCGCCGGAAGGTGCCGTCGAGGGCGCGGCCGTTGCGCGCCAGCGCCGCCTGGAACCTGACGACGAAGTCGTTGTACTGGGTGCGGACGTCGCAGGTCAGCGCGGCGACCATCAGGCGCGACTGCAGGGCGCGGAACTGGAAAGGCAACCGGTCCATCGACGGGCTGCACGTCGCCGCCTGCGCGGAACCGCCCGCCACCGCGGCGATCATTACGCCGGCCGCCGCGGCCCGCAGCCGCCGGCCCGCCGTCGAGCGGGCGCGCGTCGAGAGAGACCTAGTCCCCGTACCCGTCATGAGCAGCTCCTCGATTTTGCGCGACCTTAATTCAGTACCGCCGAAAGGTAAACCCTTCGCGACGGCGTCGCGGCGTCGGGAGGCTCAGCGCAGGCGCGCGTAGACGCGGTAGCGGTCGTAGCTTTCGACCAGGTAGTAGTTCTGCCACTCCTCCGCGAAAACGGGGTTGCGCAGGAAGTAGTCGAGGTAGCTGAACGGACCCGAATCGGCGCACCATGCGATGCCGGGGTCGATGTCCTCGATCACCACGCCGGGCTTCAGGTTGGCGAGGTTGCGCGCCACCGAGTTGAACGCGAACTGCTCGGCCGGGTCCATGTCCTCGGGGTCGTGATAGCGTTGCTCCGTCCCGTCGCATTCGATGTAAATGCCCTGCAGCAGCCACATCGTCATGAACGGCATCGCCATCGTGGCGCGCGCGTAGTTCACCATCGGGTAGTGCGGATAGATGCCGGGCGACAGGACGAGGACGCGGCCGTGCCTGGCGTGCTTCTTGACCACCTTGACCAGGTGGGCGACGGGGCTTTCCGCGTAGTTGATCTGCTTGCGGAACGGGTCCTCGTAGAGCGCGAAGAAGTACAGGCACAGGCCCATCGTCACCAGGACGAGCGCCTCGCGCGCACCCTGCGCGGCCTGCGCGGCGCGCGGCATCAGGCGGTCCAGCGATTCGCCGATCATCAGCCCGGCGAGCACCAAGGTTGCGATCGCCGCCGGCAGCGCGTGGTAAGGCCAGCCCTTCTCCTGGGCGATGTTGCTGAACACCCCGCCGATCGCGAGCATCAGCACCACCGGGGCGATGCGCGTGCGGTCGAACAGGAAGGCCGGCGCGGCGAGCGCCGCCAGCGCGATGATGTTGGCGCTCGTCATCCGGCTCATCGCGACCGACAGCACCCCGCCGGTCCCGAGATCGAGATAGTATTCCATCGCCAGCGGCACGACGGTGCGCAAATAGTCGGGCGTCACCACGACGATGAACGCCGCGTGCAGGCCGAAGCCGGCCGCGACGAGCCACGGCGACGGGTCGCGAAGCGACGGGCGGAGCCCGCGCACCACCAGCAGGTAGCCTTCGACCAGCGCCGGAATCGCGGCGAAATGAGGCTTCATCGCGAATCCGGCGACGGCCAGCACGGCGTAAAGCGCGAGCCGCCGCCGACCCAGATCGATGCCGTTCGCGCGCGCCGCGGCGGCGAGCACATATGGCATCGCCAGGATCGCCATCAGGTGCTCGCGCTGGCCGAACTCGTCCGACGGCAGGACCGCGAAGCCGAACAGGATCATCGCGATCAGGAACGCCCGGGTCAGCGGCTTGTCGGCCGGCACCAGGATGGCGATCAGGCGCTGGCACAGCCAGGCCGAGCCCGCGATCACCAGGGCGAACCAGATCACCAGCGTGGTCGGGGTGGTGAAGCCGGTCACCCAGCTGAGCCCGACCGGAACCGCGTAGTGGATGAAGGTCAGCGGCGTGTTGATGTCGATGAGGTCGACGTAGAGCTTCTCGCCCATCAGCCAGCGCCGCGAGAAGTCGAGCACGGCGGCGGCGTCGTGGTTGACCGGCGGGAACAGGTGGCCGATCAGCCACACGAACGGCAGCACGTAGACGGCGTGGAGCACGATGCGCTGGCTCAACGCCAGGGCCGGCGGCGCCGCCGCGGAGAGGGTGCGTTCGACCGATGCGTTCATGCGCGTCGCGTTCCATCCGGCGGCGCCGACGTGGCCGGCCGGCCGGAAACTGCCCTGTCGTCTTGCCCGGGTCGGGGCCACGCGACGGGCTTGCCGCGCCAGTCCAGATCCGTGGGGGTCTTTTGGATACCAAATACGGCGGTTTTGCGGAAGACTGCCGGCGCAACGGTCCGATGGTGGATGCCCGGCGTGGAAGCGGCCGAATACGAGCTGATGCATGCGCTCGAGGAGCGCATGTGGTGGTACCGCGGCCTGCACCGCCTGCTGGCGCGCACCCTGGCGGCCGAGGGGGGTGGCCGGGGCCGGGTGCTCGACGCGGGATGCGGGACCGGCGGCCTGCTGGCTCATCTTGCAGCGCAGCAAGCAATGCCAGACCGGTTCGGCATCGACTATGCCGAGGGCGGCGCCCGCCTCGCCCGCGACAAGTCGGGCGCCGCGGTGGCGGTCGCCTCGGTCAACGCCCTGCCCTTTGCCGACGCCACGTTTTCTGCGATTTTCAGCATCGATGTGCTGTGCCACCGCGACGTCGACGAAGCCGGGGCCCTGGCCGAGATGCGCCGCTGCCTCGCCGACGACGGTGTGCTGATCGCCAACCTGCCGGCATTCGAATGGATGAAATCGGCGCATGACGCCAGGGTGCACAACGCCCGCCGCTATACCGCCGCCGGCGCGCGGGCGCTGCTTTTTCGCGCCGGTTTCGCCGGAATTCGGACATTTTATTGGAACAGCCTGTTGTTTCCGCTGATGGTGCTGCGGCGCAAGCTCGGTACCGACGCGGCGGCGGGCAGCGACGTGTTCGCCTACCCGGCCCCGATCGAGGCGGCGTTCCGTTCCGTCCTCGCCGTCGAGCGGGCGCTGATCGGGCTGGGCGTGCGCTTTCCGGCCGGCGGATCGGTCATGGCAGTGGCAAGAAGAAGAAATGGATAGGCCCTATTCGCTCTCGATCGTCGTCCCGGTCTACCGCGGCGAGAAGACCGTCGGCGCGCTTGTGGAGGCGCTGTCGGCGCTCGGCGTGCCCGGCGGCCACGAGATCGTTCTGGTCAACGACGGCAGCCCCGACGGCAGCCTGGAGGCATGCCGGCGCGCCGCCGACGCCGCGCCGGTGCCGGTCACCGTCGTCAACCACGCGCGCAACTTCGGCGAGCACAACGCGGTGATGACCGGCCTGCGCCACGCGCGCGGCCAGTACATCATCACGATGGACGACGACCTGCAGAACCCGCCGTCGGAGGTGGTGAAGCTGTGGCGTCACGCGCGCGACAACCAGAGGCAGGTCGTCTACACCTACTACGCGACCAAGAAGCACGCGTGGTGGCGCAACATCGGCAGCAGCTTCACCAACGCCTGCGCCGACATGCTGCTGTCGAAGCCCAAGGGCCTCTACCTCTCCAGCTTCCGCTGCATGAGCGCGTTCGTCGCCGAGCAGGTGCTGCGCTATCAGGGGCCGTTCCCCTACGTCGACGGCCTGATCATGCAGGTGACGCAGGACATCGACGCGATCGAGGTCGACCACCTGTCGCGCGCGGAAGGCCGCAGCAACTACACGCTGCGCCGCCTGATCGCGCTGTGGTCGAACATGTTCCTCGGCTTCTCGGTGATGCCGCTGCGCATCAGCATCGTGCTCGGCCTCGCGATGGCGGCGATCGGCGGCGTGGTGGCGGCGATCACCGCGATCGAGGCGATCTTCGGCGAGCCGCCGGCCGGCTGGGCGTCCTTGATGATCATCGTGCTGATGGTCGGCGGCGTGCAGCTGGTCATGATCGGCGCGGTCGGCGAATATGTCGGCCGCGTCTTCCTGACGATCAACAACAAGCCGCAGGCCACCGTGCTCGACATCTACCGCGGCGCCGCCCACCCGCGCGCCGAACCGCCCGTCCGCCTCGAGCTCGAGCCCGCGCAGCGGCATGGGTGACGAAGACATGCGCACCGTCGGTGGCGAGGCCGCCCACCTCACCCGCTCGCTGCGCTCGCACCCTCCCCCCCCAAAGTGGGCGGAGAGGGTTAGAGGCGTCCCTCTCCGCCCTCTTAGGGGGGAGAGGGAGGGGACCCGTCGCGCAAGCGACGGGGAGGGTGAGGTGGGCGGCGCCGTTGGCGCCGCACGACGGCGCCGCAGATGACCCCGCTGTGGGCCTATGCCGCGCTGGGCGGTGCGATCCTGGTCGGGGTCGGCGGGCAGCTGCTGCTCAAGGTGGGGGCGGATGCCGGCGGGTCGGTGGTGAGCCAGTTCACCCGGCCGGTCACCGTCGCCGGCCTCGCGCTCTACGCGGTCGCGGCGCTGCTCTACATCGTCGCGCTGCGCCGGATGCCGGTCTCGGTCGCGTTCCCGTCCGTGTCGCTGAGCTACGTGATCGTCGCGGTCGCGGCCAACCACTTCTGGAACGAGCCGTTCGGCTGGCCGCAGGTCGCCGGGCTGGTGCTGATCACCGCCGGCGTCGCGGTGATCCACCAGGCCGCATGACGCGCCGCTAGCCGGCGACGCCGGTGTCCGCCGCGGCGCGCAGCGCGGCGATCACCTGGTCCACGTCCTCATCGGTCAGCTCCGGATACATCGGCAGGCTGAGGACCTCCGGTGCGATCAGGTCGGTGACGGGCAGGCCCGAGGGGCCGAGCGCGATGCGGCCTTCATAGGCCGGCTGGCGATGCACCGGCACCGGGTAGTGGACGTTGGTCCCGACGCCGCGGTCCTTCAGGAACGCCTGCACGTCGGCGCGCTTCGCCGTCCGGATGACGTAGAGGTGCCAGACGTGGCCCACGCCGGGCCGCACCCGCGGCAGCCGAAACGGCAGGCCGGCGAGGCCGCGGTCGTAGCGCGCGGCGATGGCGGCGCGGCGCGCGTTGGCGGCCGGCAGGTGTTCGAGCTTCACGCGCAGCAGCGCCGCCTGCATCTCGTCCAGCCGGCTGTTGACCCCGGCCTCGTCGCTGATGTAGCGCCGCCGCCAGCCATATTCGCGCAACGCCTTGCAGCGTTCCGCCAGCGCCTCGTCGTCGGTCGAGATGATCCCGCCGTCGCCGAGCGCGCCGAGGTTCTTGGTCGGGTACAGGCTGAACGCGGCGATGTCGCCGAACGTGCCGACGTTGCGGCCGTCGAGCGTGGCGCCATGCGCCTGGGCGCAGTCCTCCACGATCTTCGCGCCGTGGCGGCGGGCCAGCGCGACGATCTCGTCCATTGGCGCGGCGTGTCCGTAGAGGTGGACCGGCACAACCGCCTTCACCGGAACCGGCGGCGCGGCGAGCACGGCGGCGAGGTCGGCGGGGTCGATGCAGAAGGTGTCGGCCTCCACGTCGACCACGATCGGCACGGCGCCGGCCATCTCGATCGCCGCGACCGTGGCGACGGCGGTGTGCGACACGGTGACGACGCCGTCGCCCGGGCCGATGCCGAGCGCGCGCAGCGCGATGGCGATGGCATCGGTGCCGCTGCCGACGCCGACCGCGGCGCGGGCGCCCTGGAACGCCGCGAATTCGCGCTCGAAGGCCTGCACCTCCTGGCCGAGGATGTACCAGCCGCTGGCCAGCACGCGCGCGGCGGCGGCGTCGAGCTCGGGCTTGAGCGCGAGGTAGCCGGCCTTGAGGTCGGCCTGGGGGATCGTCCGCTGGGTCACGTCAGAGATACCGGTCGATGTTTTCGCGGTAGAAGGCGAGCGTCTGCTGCAGGCCGTCGCGGAGCGGCGTCGCCGCCTGCCAGCCGGTCGCGGCGCGGAACGCGGAGTCGTCGGCGTAGTAGTCGCCGATGTCGATCTTCTTGCGCTCCGGCGGGAACTCCTTGATCACGTAGCGGCCGCCGCGGTTGACCTTGACCACGAGGTCGGCGAGGTCCTTGAGCGAGATCACCTGGTCGCCCGCCAGGTTGAAGATGCGCCCGTCCACCGCCGGCGTCTCCGCCGCGCACAAAAGCGCCTCGACGCAGTCGTCGACGTAGGAGAAGTCGCGCAGCTGATCGCCGCCCCACACCTCGAACGGCTCGTCCTTCACCGCCGCCTTGATCCACACGCCGAGGAAGGTCTGGCGCGCATCCTTGATGCGCATGCGCGGGCCGAACGTGTTGGTCAGCCGCAGCGCCGTCGCCTTCAGCCCGTACACGTTGTTGTAGAGGATGTGGTACTGCTCGCCCGCCATCTTGTTGATACCGTTGACGTCGGCCGGGCGCAGGATGTGCTTTTCATCCACCGGCAGGTAGTCGGGCCGGCCGTAGATCTGGCGGGTGGAGGCGAACACGATCTTGATGTCGGGCGCGTGCGCCCGGCAGGTCTCCAGCATGTGGAGCTGCGCGACGCAGTTGATCTCGAGGTCCGCCACTGGCTCGCGCATCGAATCCAGATGGCTGGTCTGGCCGGCCAGGTTGAACAGGAGGTCGCGCCCCTGCACCAGGTAGCGCAGCGCGTGGACGTCGCGCACGTCGGAGATGTTGACCCGCACCCGGCCGTCCAGCCCGTCCACGTTGAACAGATTGCCGCCGTATTGCGGCACCAGGCTATCGATCAGCAGCACGTCCGCGCCCAGCCCGGCCAGCCGCCGAGCCAAGTTCGACCCGATGAAGCCGAGGCCGCCGGTGATCAGCACCTTGCGCCCCTTGAACCCCGAATGATCGCGCGCCATCGCGAAGCCCTCGTTCCGGCGGACCGCTTTCCGCCCGGATGACACTACAGCAAAGGACTGTGTTTTTGTTTAGGCGGCGCTGCGGCGGGACCGCGGCGATCAGGAATTGGAGCGGCGGCGGACACCCCTCCCCCCAACCCTTCCCGCGAGGGGAGGGGGAGCACATCGAGCCCCCTCCCCTCGCGGGAGGGGGTTGGGGGATGGGCGGCGCGTCAGCGCAGACGAGAACTACTCCTGCCGGATGCCGTTCCTGGTGACGATGACCGACCACTCGGCGACCGAGGTCGTCACGTATTTCTGCCCCTCCTCCGGGGTTCCGGGGATGGCGGCGAAGCCCAGCCCGTCGAGGCGGGCCTTGGCGTCAGCCGAGGTCAGCGCCTGGCGGACCTCGCGCGACAGCCGGTCGATCACCGGCCGCGGCGTGCCGGCGCGGACCGCGAGCGCGAACCAGGAATAGCCGTTGACGTCGTTGACCCCCTCCTCCGCCAGGGTCGGGATCTCGGCGAACAGCGGCCAGCGCTCCTTCGACGTGATGGCGAGGCTCCGGGCCTTGCCGCCGCGGTGCAGTGGGATGGCCGAGAACAACTGGTCGACGGTGATCTGGATCTCGTCCGTCGTCAGCGCGTTCATGATCGCCGCGCGGCCGCGATAGGGGATCGGCTGCATCTTGAGGTCGAGCGACGAGCGCACCCATTCCGACAGCAGATGCGGCGCGGTGCCGGCGCCGGGATGGCCGTAGTTGAACTTGCCGGGGTTCGCGTGCACCAGCGCGACGAATTCGCGGAGCGTCTTCGCCGGCATGTCCTGGCGCACCTCCAGCACCATCGGCGCGTGCGCCAGCATGGTTGCGACGGTGAAGTCGCGCTCCGGGTCGTAGCTGAGTTCCTTGAACAGGAGCTTGTTGAGGCCGAGGATGCCGGCCGAGGCGATCATCATCGTGTAGCCGTCCGCCGGCGCCTTGGCGACGAAGTCGGCGGCGAGGTTGCCGGCAGCCGCCGGCTTGTTCTCGATCACCAGCGGCTGGCCCAGCGCCTTGTTGAGGAAGTCGCCGACCAAGCGCGCCAGAACGTCGTTCGGCCCGCCGGGAGGGAACGGAACGACGAACCGGATCGCCTTCGTCGGCCACTCCTCGGCCGCCGCCGGCGCCGCCGCAGCCGCACTCGCCAGAAGGATCGCGCACGCGGCGATGCCGCGCCGCAGCCGTGCCTGTGTCATCGAAGCGTCCCCGTGTCTGGTCGCGGCCGCCGCTATCCGGCGTTTCCCTTACGTGCCGCGATCATGCCGCCGCGCGCCGGGCCGCGCAACGGCAGGCTCAGGCGGCGCCGCGGACCCGGTCAATCAGGGCGCCCGTGTCGGCCGGCAGCGCGTCGCCACGCCAGGCGACGTGGCCGTCCGGCCGGATCAGGGCCAGCGCCGCCGCGTAGGCGGGGCGGACCGCCGGCTCGGCCAGCGCAACCACCGTCAGCGGCAACGCGGCCCGGCCCGCCGCGGCGGTCAGCGGCGCCGGGTCCGGCCCCTCGCCCATCCGCAGCAGCACGAAGCCGCGACCGAACAGGTCCAAGGTGGAGCGGCCGTCGGCCAGGTTCACGTGCGGCGCCCGCGCGCCCGGCCGTGCCGTGGGCACGTAGGTCGAGGTCTCGTAGGGCGGCGCCGGGGTGCCGTCGGGCCACACGATCGGCGAGCCTTCGTAGCGGTAGCCGAGGTGGATGCCGGCCGTGCGCCATTCGCGCTTCATGGCCTGCGCGAACTCCTGCCCCAGCGCGGCGCGCACCGCCGTGCCCTGCGGCGTGCGGTCGAGCAGGCCGGGGTTGTGGCCGGGCGACAGCATGCGGCGCAGGTTGCCGCTGGCCTCCATGACGTTGCGATGGGCGACCGGCTTGCGCTCCGCCTCGTAGGAATCAAGGAGCTGCGGCCCGCCCCAGCCGGCCAGCATCGCCTCGAGCTTCCACGACAGATCGACCGCATCCGCGACGCCGGTGTTCATGCCGAAGCCGCCGGTCGGCGAATGGCAGTGCACCGCGTCGCCGGCCAGCAGCACCCGGCCGTCACGATATTTCGCGGCGACCAGCTCCTTGCGCGTCCACGGCACCACCGAGAGGATCTCGTAGTCGAAGGCGCGGCCGACCGCCTTGCGGATCGCCGCGTCGATCTCCGCCTGCGACAGCTCGCGCCGTTCGTGCCGGTTGCCGATGATGGAAAAGCGCCACTGGTCGCGGCCGTTGATCGCGACGATGGTGGCCCAGGTGCCGTCGGGGTCGATGAAGATGAAGCGGTAGCCCGGCCGCTTGTCGTGCAGCCGCTCGAACCCGGCGCAGCGGAAGATGACGTTGGTGGTGTAGGTCAGCACCGGCTCACCCTCCATGGCGATGCCAGCGGCGTCGCGCACGCGGCTGTTGGCGCCGTCGCAGCCGACCAGATAGCGGGCCCGGAAGCGCACCGTCGCACCCGTATCGAGCCGATCGGCGGTCACCGTCACGCCGTCGCCGTCCTGTGCGAAGCCGGCGAAGCGGTGGCGGTAGCGCAGCGCGACGTGGGGGAACGAGGAGGCGAACTTCTTCAGGATCGGGTCGAACATGTTCTGCGGGCAGCGCTCGCGCCGCTGCGGGCTCTCCGGGCCGTAGGGCGTGGCGTCCATCGACGGCACCGGCCAGCGCCCGATCTCCCACCCCTCCGCCAGCGAGCCGGCGATGTAGGCGTTGTCCTGCGGGTAGTCGCGCGGATAGGGCGAGGCCTCGACGTCGGCGACGATGCCCCAGCGGCGGCAGAACTCCATGGTCCGCGCGCTGACATAGTCCTGGCGCGGCTGGTAGATCGACCCGTCCGACTGCTCGATCAGGGTGCACGGCACGCCGCGCCAGCCGAGGTCGCCGGCCAGGGCCAGCCCCACCGGCCCGGCGCCGACCACCAGCACCGGCGTCTCGATCGTCTCGCTCACCTGCGTCTCCCCGCCGTTTGGCGTGCCGATCATAGCCGATCGCGGCGCATCAATTCATCTTCCGGACAGGTTTCGTCCATGGTGCGGCGCCATGTCAGGGTTGTCGCGCCATCGCGCGAACCCAAGCCAAGGAGACCGACGATGAACCATTCCCGGCCGCTTCCCGCGCGGCTCGTCCTGGCGGCGGCGCTCGTCTGCGCCCTGCCGTTCGCTCCGGCGCTCGCCGCCGCGCCGGCCCATCACCCGGCCGTGCCGAAGTCCGAGGTGATGCACGTGCAGCAGGCGCTCAACAAGGATGGCGCCGGCCTGCGGGTCGACGGCATCGCCGGGCCCAGGACCGAGCGCGCGGTGCTGAACTACCAGTCCGAGCACCGGCTGAAGGTCAACGGCGTCATCGACAAGGCAGTGGAGAAGAGCCTGGGCGTCGGCTGAGCCCGCGACGGTGGCCGGCACGGCGCGCAGGCCGCGCCGCGCCGGCCAGCGCCGCCGCGACCACTTCAAGAACGGGGCACGAAGACCATGGACATCGCGGAAGAATTGATCGTCCTGCATCGCCGGCTCGACACGGTCGAGCGCGAGATCGCGCAGTTGAAGGCCGGCTTCGCCGACGCGCGAGGCCGGATCGCCGTCCCGGCGATCGGCGCCCGGCCCGCCGACGGCGCGCCGTGGCAGGCCGTGGCCCGCGAGCTGCGCGAGGAGTGGCAGATCCTGATGCGATCGCTGGCGCTGTGGGCCGAGCATGTCGATCGCCACTACGGCGACGGCTCGCCGCCGAATCCCTCGCACGTCGGCTGAACCCGGCGCACCCGCCGGCGTTGCATCGGGTGACCGCCCGGCAGAAGGAGCCATCGCCATGCGCGCCACCGTCGCAAGCCTCGGCGCCGCGCTGTGCGCGTCGCTCGCGCTGGGCCATCCCGGCGCGACGCTCGCCAGCGCGCCCGCACCCGCCGGCGCCGGCCGGATGACGGCCGTTTCGGCCGGGGTGGCGCCGCCAGCCGGAACGCCGGTGCGCATCGAGTATGGCGACGGCGCGCAGCTCGGCCACGCCGGCCTATACGATGCCGCGCGGACGGCCGCCGAGGCGGCGTTGCGACGGCGCGGCCTCGCCGTCATGCCGGACGCAGCCCTGGTACTCGCCTTCCGGATCGAGACCGGCGCCTACGACTTCGCCGCGCTGCCGCCGCGCGAACCGCCCGCCCCGCGCGATCGCGCCGGCATCGGCGCGCTGCGGCCCGAGGTCGAGAACCAAGTCCGGATCCCGGTCGGCCCACCGCCGCGCGGCGCGGCGCCGTCCTATGCGCTGCACGTCGATCTGTACCGCCCGGGACAGCCGCCGCTGTGGACGGCGACCGTCCAGGCGGACGCCGACGTCGAACGGCCGGATCGCCTGGTCGGCTGCATGACCGCCGCCGCGATGGCGAGCCTGGGCGCCAGCGCGGCACGGACGCTGCCGCTCGCAGAATGCACCCGCGCGCCGGCTTGAGGGCGCCGGAGCAGAGCTAGCCCGGCACGCCGAACTGCGGGAACAGCACGTTGTTCTCCAGGTGGATGTGCTGCATCAGGTCGTCGATCAGCTTGGCGACGCCGGCGTTGAGCGCGCGCCAAGTGGCGCAGCCGTCGGCCGGCGTGACGCAGCCGTGGGTCAGCGTCTCCAGGTGGCGCAGCCGCGCGCCGTGCGCGTCATGCTCGTGGCGCATACACGCGATCGGATGCGCGATCATCGGGTGGCCGCCCTGGCGCATCAGCGGAAACAGCACGATCTCCTCGCGCTGCATGTGCGATTCGAGCTCCGCCGCAACCTCCTCGAGCGCATCGGCAAGACCGGCGGGGCACGCGGGGTGGCGGGCGTGGACCTTCTCCACCGTCCGCGCAAGGCGGATCAGCTCCGGCAACTCGTGGCGGTGGACGGCGTGGTAGCGCGACAGGATGTGCTCGATCAGGGCCGCCGGCGCGCGCGGCGCGTCGATTTCGGACGCCGGCGCCAGCGCCGCCAGCGCCGCGGCGACCGCGGCCACGGGCAGGCCGTTCGCCGCCGCCGCGGCGCCGAGGGTCGCCTCGCCGCCGCAGCAGAAATCGAGCTTGTAGGCGCGCAGCACCGCGGTGGCGCCGGCAAGGTGCGCGGCGATGTCGCCCAGGGTACGCTCGGCCAGCGGCCGGGATTCGATGACGCTCATGGCGTGCCTCCTGTGTGCGGCGCACGGCTGCGCGGCAGCGGCTCGCCGCGCGCGACGGCGATGCCGAGCTGCAGGCTTTCGGCGATGCGCCGCGCCCGCACGACGAAATGCTCCGCCGCAGCCGGCGGACAGGCCTCGGCCGCGGTCGCCTCGAACAGCGCGAGCCAGCGGTCGAAGTGTCGCGCGTCCACCGGCAGGTCGCGGTGCTTAGCCATCGGGTCGCCGTGGTAGTGGCCGGTCATCAGGGCGACCGAGGACCAGAACGCGCACATCCGCGCGAGGTGCGGTTCCCAGTCGGCGATGCGGGCGGCGAACACCGGGCCCAGAAGCGCGTCGTCGCGCACCCGGGCATAGAAGGCGCGCACCAGCCGCTCGATCATCGCGTCGTCGATGCCGGTCGCCGCCGCGATCTCCGCCGTCAGCGCCGCCCGCCGCTCCGGGCCGCCGTGAAGGGGCGCACTCATGGCCCGCCTATAAAGGCATTTTCCATACCTGTTTATAGTGGCTTGCCGCCCGCGCTTTGGCAACGGCCGCCGGCCGCCTGCGTCAATCGGCGCCGATCAGGGCGTCGTCGAGTGCAGTTCGGCAAGCAGTCGGCGCATGCGCCGCCAGGTGGCCGGGGATTTCACCAGATCCGCCAGGGTGTAGCGGTCCAGGACGGCGAGGAAGGCGGCCAGGGCCTCCTCCAGCGGGCCGCGCAGGCCGCAGGCCGCGGCGACGGGGCAGCCGTTGCGGTCGCGGTCGAAGCATTCGACCAGCGCGAACCCGTCCTCGGTCACGCGAATGACGGCGCCGACGCCGATCCGCTCGGCCGCGCGCGCCAGCCGCAGCCCGCCGCCGCGCCCGCGCACCCCCTCGACGAACCCGGCCTGGGTCAGGGTCAGCGCCACCTTCATCAGGTGGTTGCGCGAGATGCGGTAGCGCCGCGCCACCTCCTCGATCGTGTGCAGCTGGCCAGGCTCCAGCGCCAGCAGCATGAGCAGGCGCAGCGCGTAGTCGGTATGGAGGGTCAGTCGCATGCCGGCAGCATAGCACCGTTCATGCCGGCTGGAACCGGAACCGGTCAGCGCAGCCGCGGGAACAGCGCTTTCGCGTTGCCGTGCTCCATCATCGCGCGGGTGCCGGCAGTGAAGCCGGCATGGGCGTCGGTGCCGCGGGTCTCCGACTCGGCGATCGAATCGGGGATGTAGGGGTAGTCGGTGCCGAACAGGATCTGGGTCGGCCCGACCAGCGCCTGCAGCGCGGTCAGCACCGCGGAGTCGCCCGACAGCGCGGTGTCGTAATAGAGCCGGCGGAGATAGCGCATGGCCCCGCCGGGATACTTCCTGCGGTGCGGCGTCAGCTCGTCGAACAGCGCGATCCTGTGCGCCAGCACGGTCAGCGCGCCGCCGGCATGCGAGACGATGAACCGGATGTCGGGGCAGCGCTCCAGGGTGCCGGTGAACAGCAGGTGCGTCACCGCCCGCGTGGTCTCGCACGGGTAGTCCACGATCGGCCGCGGCGTCGGGTAGTCGCGCTCGGCGGCCTTCGGCGGGTAGGTCGGGTGCAGGAAGACCACCGCCTGGCGCCGGTTGAGCTCGTCATAGACCGGTGCATAGTCGGCGTGGCCGGCGAAGCGGTTGTCGACGTGCGTCAGGTGGACGAAGCCGTCGAGCTTAAGGGTGTCCATGGCGCGCTCGATCTCGCGCAAGGAGGCGTCGACGTCGGGCAGCGGCAGGCAGGCGAAGCCGCCGAACCGGCCCGGATGCTTCTCGCGGCACTCCACCAGGTAGTCGTTGCAGCGCCGCGCCAGGTCGGCGGTCGCCGCCGCGTCGCCGTACCAGATGCCGGGCGCCGAGAACGAGACCATCGAGGTGGCGATGTCGAGCCGGTCCATCAGCGCCAGCGAGGTGGCCGGCGACCAGTCGGGGAAGTCGCGGTAGGCGGTGGACGGATAGCCGCCCGCGGTCTGCGCGTCGCGGAAGAACTGCGGCAGGACGTGGTGATGGACGTCGATCTTGGCCATGGCGGCGCCTCCCCTGTTCGGCGACACATTGGGGCACGCCCGCGTGCCGGCGCAACGGCCATTGCGTCAACGGGTGCGGCAGACCAAGATTTGCCGGCAAAGAACCGGTCGGGGAGGCCGCCATGCAGCTCACGGATGCCGTCGCCATCGTCACCGGCTCGTCGCACGGGGTCGGCGCCGCGACGGCGCGGATGCTGGCCGACCGCGGCGCGCGGGTGGTGGTGAACTGCGCCCGGAGCGTCGCCGACGGCGAGCGCGTGGTCGCCGACTGCAAGGCCCGCGGCGTCGATGCCGTGCTGTGCCAGGGCGACGTGGCGTCCGACGCCGACTGCCGGCGCATGGCGGCGACGGCGATGGACCGCTGGGGGCGGATCGACGTGCTGGTGAACTCCGCCGGCACCACCGTGTTCGTCCACCACGCCGACCTGGAGGCGATGACGTCGGAGGCGTTCACCCGCATCCTGGCGGTCAACACGCTGGGGCCGTTCCAGATGGCGCGCGCGGTGGCGCCGCACATGAAGGCGGGCGGCCAGGGCGCGATCGTCAACGTCTCGTCCGTCGCCGGGCTGCGCGGCACCGGCAGCTCGATCGCCTACGGCGCGTCGAAGGCGGCGCTCAACAACATGACTGTGTCGCTGGCCCGCGTGCTGGCGCCGGAGGTCCGGGTCAACGCCATCTGCCCCGCCTTCATCGACGGCCGCTGGCTGCAGGACGCGTTCGGCGACGCGTTCGAGGGCATGAAGGAGAACTGGATCCGCAACTCCCCGCTCAAGAAGGCGCCGACGCCGGAAGAGATCGCCGACGTCGTGATGTGGCTGGTCGAGGGCGCGGCGCTGACCACCGGCCAGTGCATCGTGTGCGACACCGGCATGATCCTGGGGCCGCAGGGCTCCTCGACGCCGCCGCGCGCCGCCGGCCGGTGACGAGGGCGCGATGAAGATCGTCACCGCCGAGGACGCGGCGGGCCTGATCCAGGACGGCTGGACCATCTGCACGTCGGGCATCGGCATGGCGGGCTATCCGGAGGCGGTGATCGCCGCGCTCGGCCGGCGCTTCGTCGCCGACGGCAGCCCGCGCGACCTCTGCCTCGCCTACGGCAGCGCGCAGGGCGACCGCGCGACGCGCGGGCCGACGCACCTGGCGCGGGAGGGCCTGCTCAAGCGCATCATCTGCAGCCACATGGGCGCCTCGCGCGCGCTCGGCGTGCTGTCCTACGAGAACAAGGCGGAGACCTACATCTACCCGCAGGGCGTGATGGCGCACCTCTACCGCGCCATCGCCGGCGGCCGGCCCGGCGTCGTCACCGCGGTCGGGCTGCACACCTTCCTGGACCCGCGCCACGGCGGCGGCAAGATGAATGCGCGCACCACCGAGGAACTGGTCGAGCTGGTGACCCTGGGCGGGCGCGAGTGGCTGTTCTACCCGTCGTTCCCGATCCACTGCGCGATCGTGCGCGGCACCACCGCCGACACCAACGGCAACGTCTCGGTCGAGCACGAGATGTGCTTCGACGACTTCCTGGCGATCGCCCAGGCGGCGCGCAATTCCGGCGGCATCGTGATCGTGCAGGTCAAGCGGCTGGCCGCCGCCGGCACGCTCGACCCGCGGCTGGTGCGCATCCCCGGCATCCTGGTCGACTACGTCGTCGTCGCGAAACCGGAGGACCACCCGCAGACCACGATCGACGACTACAACCCCGCCTATACCGGCGAGATCCGCGCCCCCGACGGCGCCTTCACGCCGCTGCCGCTCGACGTCGAGAAGGTGGTGCAGCGCCGCGCGTTCATGGAGCTGCTGCGCCTGGAGAACCCGGTGGTGAACCTCGGCGTCGGCATGCCGATGGGGGTCGGCGACATCGCGCGCGAGGAAGGCGCGTCCGGCTTCACCCTGACGGTGGAGACCGGCCCGACAGGCGGCACGCCGTCGAGCAAGATCTTCGGGCCGTCGATCAACCCCGAGGCGATCGTCACCCACGCCGAGCAGTTCGACTTCTACGACGGCGGCGGGCTCGACATCAGCTGCGTCGGCTTCGCGCAAGCCGACCGCGAAGGCAACGTCAACGTCTCGATGTTCGGCGGGCGCGTGGGCGGCGTCGGCGGCTTCACCAACATCACCCAGACGACGCCGAACGTGGTGTTCTGCGGCACCTTCACCGCCGGCGCCTACGAGATCGGCGTCGGCGACGGGAAGCTCTCGATCGTGAAGGACGGCCCGATCGGCAAGTTCGTCCCGGCGGTGGAGCACCTCAGCTTCAACGCCCGCTACATCGCCGGCCTCGGCCACAACATCACTTACGTCACCGAGCGCGCCGTCTTCGCCATGCGCGACGGCCGCTTCACCCTGATCGAGGTCGCGCCGGGCATCGACGTGCGCAAGGACGTCCTCGACCGCATCCCCTTCGCGCCAGCCGTCGTTGACCCGCTCACCACGATGGAGCCCCGCCTGTTCCGCGACGGGCCAATGGGGGTGGTTCGTTGAGGGGTTTGGCGGTCATGAATGCGTCGAGTGCCGAAGCAACCCACCTCACCCTTCCCATCGCTGCGCGACGGGCTCCTTCCCTCTCCCGCCCAAGAGGGCGGAGAGGGACGCGTTCTAACCCTCTCCGCCCACTTTGGGGAGAGAGGGTGCGAGCGAAGCGAGCGGGTGAGGTGGACGGCCGCACGAACATCCGCTCATCGATTTCCAGCACGCGTCGTCATCTCACGGACTCGATCTGGCGATGGTCTTCTCCATGACCGCGGCCGACCCCTCGCCGCACGCCGCGATCCCGTCGGTCGACCGGCTGCTGCGCCGCCCGGAGGCGGTGGCGCTGACGGCGGCGCACGGGCGGACGGCGACGACGGAGGCGGTGCGCGCGGTGCTGGGCGATCTGCGCCGGGCCGTTGGCGCCGGCGCGGCGGCGCCGGCGGAAGAGGCGCTGCTGGCGCGCGCGGCGGCGCTGCTCGACGACGCGGCTCG
>JBFWQM010000036.1:0-13612 GCA_050249455.1 Rhodospirillaceae bacterium
CGCTGACCTTTGCCCGCGCGCTCGTCGCGCATGCCGGCGAGGTGACCCAGGCCGAGTTCGACGCGGTCCGCGCGGCCGGGCATTCGGACGGCGAGATCGTGGAGATCATCGCGCATGTCGCGATGAGCATCTTCACCAACCTGCTCGGCAAGGCGACCCAGGTTGAGATCGACTTCCCCCGGGTCGACCTCAACAAGGCGGCGTGACGCCGCCCGGCAGGCGCGCGAGCGGCGTGCCGGTGCCCGTCGGAACAAGCCGCTTCGCGGCCCCTCGTTCCGACGCGGTCCCGCCGCGTCGCCCGCTGCCTTCCCGGGTCCGGCGGCTATGCCGGACCGCCGTCTCGGCCCCGTTTCACAGGAGAATGTCATGCCGCATGGCTTCGCGGAGATCGCCTTCACCCCGACGGTGAAGATGCTGCAGGAGCGACTGGGCAGCCGCGCGTCGTATGCCCGGATGGAGTCGGGCCCGGATGCCGTCAACCGTCACCTCGGCGCAGAGGAGGCGGGGTTCATCGCGGCGCGGGATTCGTTCTACATGGCGACGGTCGGGGAAACTGGCTGGCCGTATGTCCAGCATCGCGGCGGGCCGGCCGGCTTCGTGCGGGTGCTCGACCAGGACACGATCGGCTTCGCCGATTTCCGCGGCAATCGGCAATATGTCAGCGTCGGCAACCTGATGACCGACGACCGCGTGTCGCTGTTCTTCATGGACTATGCGAACAAGGCGCGGCTGAAGCTCCTCGGGCGCGCCACGATCGTCGGTCTCGACGATCACGAGACGCTGTCGCGGCTCGAGATGCCGGACTACCGCGCCCGTGTCGAACGCGGCCTGCTGATCACGATCGCGGGCTTCGACTGGAACTGTCCGCAGCACATCACCGAACGCATCGCGATCGACGACGCGCGGGCGATGGTGGAGCCGCTGACCGCCAGGATCGCCGAGCTGGAGGCGGAACTTGCCCGGCGTCCCGCGCGACCCGGCGCCGGCGATGCCAGCGCGGTTTCCTAGCCGGCCAGCACGGCCAGGAGGACGACGGCGACGAAGACACCGACGAGGCCGGCGATGAAGACCGTGCGCCGGCCTCGCGTCCTCAGAATGATTTCGCCCTGTCTGGCTTTTTCCCCGGAATGATCGGATTTCGGTCTGTCGCGCATTGGATCTGCCCAGGTCCGTTGAGTTTGTCCGCGGTGATGACTGGGGGAAGGGACGGGTGGCGTGGCGGGTTCCGGCGTCTCCCGGCGCCGACGGAAGACTTCCTGGCGCCAATCCCACTGTTCCGGACCGAGCCGACGCAGGCATCCACCGGGAGATCGACCCGTGACGGTCCTCGCCAAGCCCGGCCTATTCGCCGTTCAGCGGCAGCCGGCTGCCTGAACGACCGACTTGTTCCTGCGTCATGGCGGGAACCGTTCGGACGGGCGCTCGTTGCGCCCGTATCCCGCCGGCCACGTCGCGAGGGAAACGTCATGTCCGTTCTCGCCACGAAGCTTAAGCAGCTCGCCGAAGCCGAGGGCGACGTCCGCGTCGCGTCACGGCAGCTCAGGCGTCAGCGCGAGGTGATCGAGGAGCTGGAACGCAACGGCGAGGACTCGGACAAGGCGTTCGAGCTCCTGCTGCAGATCCAGGAAACGCTGCAGCTCCGCACCGAGGCGCGCGATCGCCTGCGCCGCCGGATGAACGCAGGCGATGCGGCCCGCGTCGCCGACCAGCCGGCGCCGGCGTCGCGGCACCCGCTCGTCGGCAGCGTCTGAGCGAACGGTCGAGAGGTGCGATGAGACAGGCAGCAGCCATCGCGACCGTCGCCGCGTTGGGCG
This sequence comes from Rhodospirillaceae bacterium, assembly GCA_050249455.1. Classification (GTDB taxonomy): domain Bacteria; phylum Pseudomonadota; class Alphaproteobacteria; order MPNO01; family VGEU01; genus JBFWQM01. Next base: position 1,815 of record JBFWQM010000036.1, read on the forward strand.
TTCTCCTGGCGGCGTGCGGCGACACGGCCGACCTTCCGGAGGAAGCCTCCACGGGTCCGAACCCCGTCCTGCCGGAACCGACGTCGCCGCTTATCCCGACCGTCAACATCGCGACCGCCACGGGCTGGCCGGACGGCCGGATGCCGCAGCCGGCGGCCGGACTCGCCATCACCGCGTTCGCGACGGCCCTGGACCACCCGCGCTGGATCTACGTGCTGCCCAACGGCGACGTGCTCGTCGCGGAATCCAACGCGCCGGAACGGCCGGAGCACGCGACGGGCATCAAGGGCTGGGTGTTCAAGACGGTGCAGGGGTGGGCAGGGGCGGGCGTGGCGAGCGCGAATCGCATCACGCTGTTGCGCGACCGCGACGGGGACGGCAAGGCCGACTTCAGGAGCGCCTTCCTCAAGGGACTGAACTCGCCTTTCGGCATGACGCTCGTGGGCGACAGCCTCTACGTCGCCAACACCGACGCAGTCGTGCGCTTTCCCTATGTCGAGGGTGCCACGCAGATCGACGGGACGGGAGAGAAAGTGGCCGACCTGCCGGCCGGCCCGCTCAACCACCACTGGACCAAGAACGTGATCGCAAGCCCCGACGGGTCCCGCCTGTACGCCACCGTGGGCTCCAACAGCAACGTCGCGGAGAACGGCCTCGACAAGGAGGACGGACGCGCGGCGATCGTCGAGATCGACCGCGCGACCGGCCGTTCGCGTTTGTACGCGACGGGACTGCGGAACCCCAACGGCCTCGACTGGGAGCCGGAGACGGGCGCGCTGTGGACGGTGGTGAACGAGCGGGATGAACTCGGCAGCGACCTCGTGCCCGACTACCTGACGTCGGTGCGGGACGGCGGCTTCTACGGCTGGCCCTTCAGCTATTGGGGCCGGAACGTCGACACCCGCGTGTCACCGCAGGATCCCGGCCTAGTCGCCCGCGCGATCAAGCCAGACTATGCCCTCGGCAACCACACCGCCCCGCTGGGCCTCGTCTTCGCCGACGGCGCCGGCCTCCCGGCGGCGTTCGCAAGCGGCGCCTTCGTCGGCCTGCATGGCTCGTGGAACCGGCGGCCGCGCAGCGGCTACAAGGTCGTGTTCGTGCCGTTCGAGCACGGTCGCCCGTCGGGCAGGCCGGTCGATGTGCTCACCGGCTTCGTTGACGATGCGCAGGACGAGGCGATGGGCCGACCGGTCGGCGTCGCGGTCGACGGCAGCGGCGGTCTGCTGGTCGCCGACGACGTGGGCAACGTCGTCTGGCGGGTGTCCGCGGCGCCCCGATCCTCGGCAGCGCGCTAAGGCGGGTTCAACAAGTCGTGAACCCGAAACGCGTGGCCGCGGCGCCCCCGGTTCGACGGCGGGCTGGAACAGGTATCGACAAGAACGGTTGCGTCCATTGATCGGCCTGTCCCCGGGACGCACCGGCGATGCTTGGAGGAGTTACGCGCAATGGCCAGCCGCACCGCTGCCGACATCCTCATCGAGACGCTCCTCGACTGGAACGTCGACACGATCTTTGGCATCCCGGGCGACGGGATCAACGGGATCATCGAGTCGCTGCGCACGCGTCAGGACAAGATCCGCTTCGTGCAGGTCCGGCACGAGGAGGCGGCGGCGTTCGCCGCCTGCGCCTATGCGAAATGGACCGGGCGGATCGGCGTCTGCATTGCGACTTCCGGCCCCGGCGGCATCCATCTCCTGAACGGCCTCTACGACGCCAAGCTGGACCACCAGCCGGTGCTGGCGATCACTGGGCTGCAATTCCACGACCTGCTGCACACCTTCACCCAGCAGGACGTCGAGCTCGACAAGCTCTACATGGACGTGGCGGTCTACAACGTGCGCGTGATGGGCCCCGCCCATGTCGAGAACATCGTCGAGCTCGCCTGCCGCACGGCGCTCGCGACGCGCGGCGTTGCGCATGTGACGATCCCGGTCGACGTGCAGTCGCAGCAGGTCTCCTCGGCGCCGCGCTCGAAGCGCAACGTGCCCGAGCACGTCTCCGACGTGATGGCGGCGTCGGCGCAAATGCCGCGCGCCGACCAGCTCGACCGCGCCGCCAAGATCCTCAACGCCGGCAGGAAGGTCGCGATCCTGGCCGGACAAGGCGCGCTCGGCGCGCGCGACGGCATCGCGGCGCTGGCGGAGAAGCTCAGCGCGCCGGTCATCAAGCCGCTGCTGGGCAAGGGCGTGCTGCCCGACGACCATCCCTATTGCACCGGCGGCATCGGGCTGCTGGGGACCCGGCCGTCGCAGGATGCGCTGGAAGGCTGCGACACGCTGCTGATCGCCGGCAGCACGTTCCCCTATATCGAGTTCTACCCGAAGCCCGGCGCGGCGCGCGCCGTGCAGATCGACGTCGACCCGCAGCGCATCGGGCTGCGCTATCCGGTCGAGGTCGGCCTGGTCGGCGACACGGCCAAGGTGGTGGAGGCGCTGCTGCCCCGGCTGGAGAACAACCGGAGCCGGTCGTTCCTGCGCAAGGCGCAGGACGGGATGAAGGAGTGGAACGCGCTCCTGGCCGAGCGCGGCACGCGCGAGGATGCGCCGATGAAGCCGCAGGTCGTGCTGCACGAGCTCGACAAGCAGCTGCGCGACGACACCATCGTGGCGACCGATTCCGGCACGATCACGACCTGGGCGGCGCGCTACCTGAGGATGCGCGAGGGCATGATGTTCTCGTGCTCCGGCAACCTCGCCACCATGGCCTGCGGCGTGCCCTATGCGATCGCCGCGGCCATCGCCTTTCCGAAGCGCCAGGTCATTTGCGTGATCGGCGACGGCGGGCTGGCGATGCTGATGGGGGAGCTTGCGACGTGCCGCAAGTACGACCTCGACATCAAGATCGTCGTCATCAAGAACAACGCGCTCGGCCAGATCAAGTGGGAGCAGATGGTGTTCCTGGGCAACCCGGAATATGCCTGCGAGCTGCAGCCGATCGACTTCGCGACGGTGGCGCGCGGGTGCGGCCTGCGCGCGTTCACCATCGAGGAGGCGGGCCGCTGCGCCGACACGCTGCGCGAGGCGATGGCGACGCAGGGGCCGGTGCTGATCGAGGCGGTGGTCGACCCGCACGAGCCGCCGATGCCGCCGAAGGCGACCATGAAGCAGGCGGCGCACCTCGCCGAGTCGCTGGCGCGCGGGACGCCGGCGCGCGGCAAGATCGCGCTGACGATCGCATCGGACACCGTCCGCGAGCTGGTCTGAGGACCTGCGGCGTTGCAACCCGCCGCCGCCATCGAGGACGTCCGGGCGCGATGCTTCCGCATCCCGACCGAGACGCCGGAAGCGGACGGGACCCTGGCCTGGGACTCGACGACGCTGGTGCTGGTCGAGGCCAGCGCGGGCGGTCGCTGCGGCCTCGGCTACGCCTATGCCGACGCCGCGGCGCGGTCGGTGGTGCAGGAGCTGCTCGCCGGCGTCGCGGTCGGGCAGACGGCGTTCGACATTCCCCGGCTGAACCTCGCGATGACGCGCGCCGTGCGCAACCTCGGCCGCGCGGGCGTGTGCGCCGGGGCGATTTCCGCGGTCGATGCGGCGCTGTGGGACCTCAAGGCGAAGCTGATCGGGATTGCGCTCGTCGACCTGCTCGGCCGCCACCGCGACGAGATCGCGATCTATGGCAGCGGCGGCTTCACCAGCGAGCCCGACGACCGACTGGAGCGCCAGCTCGCCGGTTGGGTCGCGGACGACGGCTGCGCCGCGGTCAAGATGAAGGTCGGCAGCCGCCCCGACGACGACCGGCAGCGGGTGCGGCGGGCGCGGGGGGCGATCGGCGCCGCCGCCCTCTACATCGACGCCAACGGCGCGCTGGCGCGCAAGCAGGCGCTCGATTTCGCGGCGTTTTGCCACGAATTCGGCGTGGCCTGGTTCGAGGAGCCGGTGTCCAGCGACGACCTCGCCGGGCTGCGCCTGCTGCGCGACCGAGCGCCGCCGGGGATGGAGATCGCGGCCGGCGAATACGGCTACGACGCCGCGTATTTCCGCGCCATGCTTGAGGCGCAGGCCGTCGACGTCCTGCAGGCCGATGCCACCCGCTGTGGCGGCATCACCGGGTTCATGCAGGCAGCCGCGGTCGCCGACGCGTTCATGGTGCCGCTGTCGGCGCACACCGCGCCGGCGCTGCACTGCCATCCGGCCTGCGCCGCGCCGCGGATGCGCAACGTCGAGTGGTTCTACGACCACGTCCGGATCGAGCGGATGCTGTTCGAGGGGGCACCGCTGCCGCAAGACGGCGCGATCCGGCCCGACCGGAGCAGGCCGGGCCTTGGTCTTGAGTTCAAGGCGCGCGATGCCGAGCGCTACGCGATCTGATCCCGCTCCCGGCCGCCGGATCGACCGCACGCCCGGCGGCCGGATCGCCGACGACTACGTCGTCGCCTCGGCCGAGGCGTGCCGCAGGGTTGCCCGCGAGTTGAGCGGCGCGATCGAAGGCGAGGTCCGCTTCGATGTCGGCAGCCGCGCGCTCTATGCGACGGACGCGTCCAATTACCGCCAGGTGCCGATCGGCGTGGTGGTGCCGCGGGTGGCCGAGGACGTGGTGGCGACGATGGCGGCGTGCCGCCGGCACGGCGTGCCGGTCGTGATGCGCGGCGGCGGGACCAGCCTGGCCGGGGAGGCGTGCAACGTCGCCGTCGTCATCGACTTCTCGAAATATCTCAATCGCGTCCTGACGCTCGACCCCGGGCGCCGGTTGGCCGAGGTCGAGCCGGGTTGCATCCTCGACACCTTGCGCGACGAAGCCGAGAAGCACGATCTCACCTTCGGGCCGGACCCGGCGACCCACGACCACAACACGCTCGGCGGCATGATCGGCAACAATTCCTGCGGCGTCCATTCCGTGACCGCCGGCCGGACCGCCGACAACATCGACTCGCTGGAGATCCTGACCTACGGCGGCACGCGCATGATCGTCGGCAAGACCGACTCACGCCGCTTCGAAGCGATCGTCGCGGCGGGCGGCGAGGCCGCCGACATCTACCGAGCGCTCGATTCCTGGCGCACGCGATACGGCGCGCTGGTTCGGGCGAGATATCCCCATATCCCGCGTCTGGTCTCCGGCTACGAGAACCTCGACGCGCTGCTGCCGGAGAGCGGCTTCGATGTCGCCCGCGCCCTCGTCGGCACGGAGGCGACCTGCGTCACAGTGCTGAAGGCGACGGTGAAGCTGGTTCACAGCCCGCGCCACCGCGCCCTCGCCATTGTCGGGTTCGACGACATTTGTACCGCCGCGGACGCAGTGCCCGATGCGCTGGAATGCCGGCCGATCGGGCTGGAGGGCATCGACAACCGCCTGATCGAGTTCAGGCGCCGCAAGCATCTGGGTACGGAGGGGATGCGCCTTCTGCCGGCCGGCGAGGGCTGGCTGGTGGCGGAGTTCGGCGGCGCGACGGCCGACGAGGCGGCGGCGGACGCCGAGCGCATGCTGCACCGCTTTCGCGACCGGTCGCGCGACGGCCGCCTGGTGCGCGACCCGGCCACGCAGCAGCAGGTGTGGGATCTGCGCGAGGCCGCGCTCGCAGCGACCGCGCACGTGCCCGGCGAGCCGGAAGCCTGGCCGGGATGGGAGGACAGCGCCGTCGCACGCGAGAACCTCGGCGCCTATCTGCGCGACCTGAAGGAGCTCCTCCGCCGCCACGGCTACGAAGCCTCGGTCTACGGCCACTTCGGCGACGGGCTGGTGCATTGCCGCATCCCGTTCGACCTGCGCACCGAGTCCGGCGTCGCCGACTGGCAGCGCTTCCTCGACAGCGCCGCCGACCTCGTCGTCCGCTATGGCGGCTCGCTGTCGGGCGAGCATGGCGACGGCCAGGCCCGCGCCGCCTTGCTGGAGAAGATGTACGGCCGCGAGCTGGTGCAGGCGTTCCGTGAGTTCAAGGCGATCTGGGATCCCGGCGGCAGGATGAATCCGGGCAAGGTGGTCGACCCGTTCCCGATTGATTCTAACCTGCGCATCGGGCCGCTCTATCACCCGGCGCCGGTCGACCACCATTTCGCCTATGCCGAGGACGGCGGCAGCTTCGTCAAGGCGACGCGCCGCTGCGTCGGGGTCGGCGCCTGCCGTCGCGTCGACAGCGACAAGGGCGTGATGTGCCCGAGCTACATGGCGACGCGCGAGGAACGGCATTCGACGCGCGGCCGCGCGCGCCTCCTGTTCGAGATGCTGCACGGCGGCGCCATCAACGACGGCTGGCGCAGCCGCGAGGTCGAGGCGGCGCTCGACCTCTGCCTGGCATGCAAGGGCTGCAAGAGCGACTGCCCCGTCCAGGTCGACATGGCGACCTACAAGGCGGAATTTCGCGCCCACCACTACGCCGGGCGGCTGCGGCCGCGCGCCGCCTATTCCATGGGCCTGATCCACCGCTGGTCGCGGCTCGCGCGCCATGCGCCCGGGCTCGCCAACGCCGTGCTGAACGCCCCGGTCCTCTCCGGCGTCGCCAAGCGGGTCGGCGGCATCGCGCCCGCGCGCAGCCTGCCGCGGTTCGCCGTGCAGCCGTTCGTCGACTGGCACCGCGGACGCGCTGCGCCGCCGCCGGGCGGACGCGGGCGCGTGGTGCTGTGGCCGGACACCTTCAACAACTTCTTCCGCCCGGGGACGGCGAAGGCGGCGACCGCGGTGCTTGAGTCGCTGGGCTACGAGGTTGCGGTCCCCGATCGGCCGCTGTGCTGCGGCCGGCCGCTCTATGACTGGGGCATGCTGGACGCGGCGACGCGGCTGTGGCGGCAGACCCTGGACAGCCTGCTTCCCGAGATCGAGGCAGGCACGCCGGTGATCGGACTGGAACCGGCCTGCGTCGCCGCGTTCCGCGACGAGCTGCCCGGGCTGATGTCGACCGACGAGCGCGCCCAGCGGCTGTCGCATCAGGTCTGGTTCCTTACCGAGTTCCTCGACCGCGAGGGCCAGTGTCCGCCGCCGGCGCATAACGGACGGCGGGCGCTGGTGCACCTCCATTGCCATCACCACGCGGTGCTGCAGGTGGCGGCGGAACGCCGTGTGCTCGACCGCACCGGGATCGGCTACGAGGTCGTGCCGTCCGGCTGCTGTGGCATGGCGGGGGCATTCGGCTTCGAGGCTGCGAAATACGCGGTCTCGCTCGACATCGGCGAACGCGTCCTGCTGCCCCGCGTGCGCGCGGCCGCTGCCGAGACACTGGTGGTCGCCAACGGCTTCAGCTGCCGCGAGCAGATCGAACAGGGCACCGGGCGGCCCACGCTGCACGTCGCGGAATTGCTGGCGCAGGGACTGACGCCGGTCAGGCCGTAGCGCGGGTCACGTAGTCGGCCGCCGTCAGGAGGAACAGGATCAGCAGCCAGGCCGCGGCGCCGGCGGCGGCCAGGCGCACCAGCCCGCCTTCCCGCCGCATGTGCATGTAGAACCAGAAGATCAATCCGGCCTTGGCCGAGGCGACCGCGACGTTCAGGCCCAGGGTGGCGACGCCGGTCGCCACGTAGCTGCTGGTGACGGCGGCGGCGAGCAGGACCAGCAGGGCGGCCCAGACGGCGACGTATGTCGCGGTGGCGCGCATCGCCCTCACCGCGCCAGGTACAGGAGGGGGTAGAGGAATACCCAGACGATGTCGACGAGGTGCCAGTAGAGGCCGCCGGTCTCCACCACGACCGCGCGCCCCGGCAGCGCGAGCGCCCCGCCGGCGATGCGCACGGCGACGACGGTCAGCAGCATTACGCCGATGCCGACATGCACGGCATGCAGCGACGTCGCGATCAGATAGAGATCCATGAACAGGCGGTGCGCCGGGCTCGCGAAGCTCGCGGATGTGCCGGGCAGCGGCAGCATGCCTTCCGCATACTCGCTGTAGTACTCGAACGCCTTGAGGCAGAGGAAGGCGACGCCGAGCCCGGCGGCGGCGGCAAGCGCGGCGGCGGCGCGCCGGCCGGAGCCCTCGCGCGCCGCCTCGACCGCCAGCGCGACAGCCAGGCTGGAGGTGAGCAGGATCGCCGTGTTGGCGGCGCCGATCCACACATGCAGCGCCCGCGAGGCCGCGACCACGGCGTCCGGGTGCAGGAACCGGATGGCGAGCGCGGCGGCGAACAGGCCGCCGAACAGCATGACCTCGCTGGCGAGGAAGACGGCCATGCCGAGCATCGCCGCCTCGCGCTGCTGGTCGGCGCGCTGGAACGGTTCGTGCACCGGCGCCCGGCCCGTCATGACGGGTCGCCGCCGTAGTCGTAGGCGCGCTCGCGCACGACCGGAGTCTCGACGAAGTTGTACTTTGGCGGCGGCGACGGGACCGTCCACTCGAGCCCTTTGGCGTCCCACGGGTTCGCTTCGGCAGGCTCCCCATAGCGCAGGGCGTAGAACAGATAGACGAACGGCAGCACGTAGGCGAAGCCGAGGATGGTCGAGCCCGCCGACGACAGGACATGCAGCACCTGGAACTCGGGGGGATAGACGTGGTAGCGCCGCGGCATGCCGAGATAGCCGAGGATGAACTGCGGAAAGAAGGTCAGGTTGAAACCGGCGAAGATGAGGGCTGCCGACAGCCGCCCCCATGCCAGGGAGTAGGTGCGGCCGGTCAACTTCGGCCACCAGAAGTGCAGCGCGCCGAAATAGGCCGATACCGTGCCGCCGACCATGATGTAGTGGAAATGCGCCACGACGAAGTAGGTGTCGTGCACGTGGACGTCGATCGCCAGCATCGCCAGCACGAGCCCGGTCAGCCCGCCGACGACGAACAGGCCGATGAAGCTCATCGCGAACAGGAACGGCGGATCGAGCGAGACCTGGCCTTTGTAGAGCGTCGCCGTCCAGTTGTAGACCTTGATGCCCGACGGCACCGCGACCACCAGGCTCAGGAACGAGAACACCGCGCTGGCGTACATCGACTGGCCGGACACGAACATGTGGTGGCCCCAGACCAGGAAGCCGATGACCGCGATCGCGATCGACGACCCGGCGATGAACCAGTAGCCGAACGGCCGCTTGTGCGCGGCGGCGGCGATCAGCTCGCTGACCACGCCGAGCGCCGGCAGCACCATGATGTAGACCGCCGGGTGGCTGTAGAACCAGAACAGATGCTGGTACAGGAGCGGGTCGCCGCCCAGCGCCGGGTCGAACACGCCCAGGCCGAACAGGCGCTCCGCCGCGATCAGCGCCAGCGTGATCGACAGCACAGGGGTGGCCAGCACCAGGATGATCGATGTGGCGTAGTGTGACCACACGAACAGCGGCAGGCGGCCCCAGGTCATGCCCGGCGCGCGCAGCTTGTGCACCGTGACGATGAAGTTGAGCCCGGTCAGGATCGACGAGAAGCCGACGACGAACACGCCGGTCGCCGCCAGCACGACGTCGCCGTTGGCGAACATCGACGACAGCGGCGTGTAGAACGTCCAGCCGGTGTCGACGCCGCCGGTGATCAGCACTGCGATGGTGAACATCCCGCCCAGCATGTAGATGTACCAGCTCAGCAGGTTGAGCCGCGGGAACGCCAGGTCGCGCGCGCCGATCATCAGCGGGATCAGGAAGTTGCCGAAGGTGTTGGGGATCGACGGGATCAGGAAGAACCACACCATCACCACGCCGTGCAGCGTGAAGGCGCGGTTGTAGCCCTCGTTGGTGAGCAGGTCCGCTTCGGGCGTCAGGAGGTCGGTGCGCACCAGCCCCGCCGCGGCGCCGCCGACGAAGAAGAACAGCGTGACCGAGATGAGGTAGAGGATGGCGATCCGCTTGTGGTCGGTCGTGAGCAGCCAGGACTTGAGCGTGTGCCCGGCGCGCAGGTAGCTGACGCGCTCGGTCGGCGTCTCCGGAATCCCGCTGTCGCGGAGGTTCGAGCCTTCGGCGGCGCCCACCCCGGTCACCGGCCGGCCTCCGCTCGGGCCAGCGACTTGATGTAGGCGACCAGCTTCATGACCTCGTCCTCGCCCAGCACGTTGGCATAGGTCGGCATGATGCGCGGATAGCCGGCGGCAATCTGCGCCTGGGGCAGCAGGATGCTGTCGCGGATGTACTGCGCGTCGGCGCGCGCGATGCCGCCGTCGTCGAGCGGCACCGGCCGGTCGTACAGGCCGCGCAGCGTCGGCGCGTGGACCGTCGCGTTCGGCTCGTGGCAGCCGCTGCAGCCGTGGGTGTGGTAGAGCACCGCGCCTTGTGCCGCGAGGGACTGGTCGACCGACGATTCCTCCAACCAGGCCGCATAGTCCGCCGCGGACATCACGATCAGCCGGCCGACCATCGTCGAATGATCGGCGCCGCAGAACTCGGCGCACTGGAGGCGATAGGTGCCGGTGCGCTTCGCGATGAACCACATCGACGTGTAGCGGCCTGGCACCACGTCCTGCTTCAGCCGCAACGCCGGCACGTAGAGGCTGTGGATCACGTCCTGTGAGGCCATCATCAGCCTGACCGGCTCGCCCGCCGGGACGTGCAGCTCGTCGATCTCGCGTTGGCCGCCGGGATGCTGGAACTTCCACATCCATTGCTTGGCGACGACGTCGATCTCGATCGCGGCCGGCGGCGGTCGATGGAGCTGGAAGAACATCCGTGTCGACCAGACATAGAAGCCGACGATCAGGACGAACGGCAGGATCGCCCACGACACCTCCACCGTCAGGTTGGTGTTGGTCCGGTGACTGCGGTCGGCGGGCTTGCCGCGCCGGTACTTCACGGCGAAGACCGCCATCAGGATGAACACGGGCGCGGAAAGGAGCGCCACCAGCACCGCGACCGACAGCGTCAGGAGGTCGAGCTGCGCGCCGTAGGCCGATGCGGCCGGGGTCCACCATCCGCTCACGACCCGCGGTCCTTCGGCGCCCGGCGCTCCCGCCCGGCCGCGAACAAGATGGAGCCGGCGACCAGCGCCACGGTCAGCCCGCCGCCGATCCGCAACGCCGTCCACACTAGGCTGTTATAGCGTCCCGACGTGGGGTCGTAGTGATAGCAGAGCAGCAGGATCTGGTCGGTCCAGTTGCCGAGTTGGCCGTCCCCCGCCTCCGTCAGCGCCAGGCGCACGTCCTGCGCCGCTGGCGCCAGGCCGTAGAGCCAGCGCGCCAGGCGGCCCTGCGGCGTGATCACGGCGGTCGCGGCGATGTGCGCGTATTGCCCGATCGCCTCGTCCCAGCCGTAGCGGTAGCCGAGCGCGTCCGTCACCGCCGCGATGGCCGCCGCATCGCCCGTCACGGCGTGGATGCCGTCCGGCGCCACGCGCGGAAAGGCACGCCGCAGCGTCGCGAGCGAGGCTTCCGCCGCGGCGGGGCCTTCCCGCGGGTCGATGCCGAAGGCGACGAGCGCGAAATCGCGCCCCGGCACGAAGGGCTGCGCCCGCACCGCTTGCATCAGGCCGCTCAGCGTAACGCCGCAGATGTTCGGGCAGTCGTGCAGCACCGGCACCAGGAGAATCGGCCGGCCAGCCGCGAGCGCGCGCAGCGTCGCCGGCCGCCCCGCCTCGTCGCGAAACGACAAGTCGAGCGGGATCGCGGCGCCGGGACGCTGGTCGATGCCGGCCTCGCGGAACGGGTCGAAGGCGCGGGCGGGCGATCCGGCGAGCAGGAGCACCAGGACCACGGCGAGGCGGATCATGGCGGCGCGGCCCCGGTGGACGGCGGCTGCGGCCAGCCGCGCGCCGCGAGGATCTCAATCGCCCGTTCGATCGGGATGCGCGCCCGCCCGGCCGCGCGGTCGGTCCAGCCGTAGCCGGTCAGCAGCGCGCGCGCCGCCGCTTCCAGGACCGCGCGGTCGGCCGCAGGATCGACCTGCAGCCGCGGCGGCGGCGGCGCGCCACGCGGCGCTTCGATCGCAGGACCGCCGTCGTCGCTCTCGAGGATGGCGAACAGTCCGCCCACCAGCGC
>JBFWQM010000036.1:13712-28975 GCA_050249455.1 Rhodospirillaceae bacterium
GCGACGACGGTGTGCGCCGGCACAAGGATGCAAAGGCCGGCGGCGGCCATCGGGACCGCCCGGCGCCGCGTCGTGACCAGCGCTGCCGCCGCACCGGCGAAGGCGAAGAAGGCGACGGTGCGCAGCGCAAAAGGGACAGGCGCGAGATAGCCGGCGAAGCCGCCTACGGCGGTCCACGGGTAGACCGCCCCGACCCCGATCAGCAGCGGCGCGGCGGCGGCGGCGGCAAGCGGCATGAGCAAGGTCGCCGCGTCGGCGTGGTCGCGCAGCTCCTCGCGCCAGGCACCCGGGATCAGCGCCATCATCATCGCCAGGACGAGACCGCCGATCGGCAGCGCGCTCCAGAACACGAAGGCGACGAGCCACCCGCTCAATGCGGCAGCCGGGTCGGCGAGCGCAAGCGCCAGGGCGACGACGCAGAGCGCCGCCCCGGCGATCGCCGGCCTGCGGCCGCGACGACGCCGATCGCGCGGGCCGCTCACCGCGCGTCCTTCGCCAGGACGTCGCGCTCGGCCGCGGAGAGATCGGCCGCAGCCGCGTCCTGGCTGAGCTGCAGGGCGCGGATATACGCCGCGATGGCCCACCGGTCGGCCGGCCACACGCGATCGGCATAGGCGTACATGACGCCATGGCCGTTGGTGATGACATCGACGAAGTGTTCGGCCGGCGCGTCGCGCAGCCGGGGGAGGTGGAAGCTCGGCGGCTGCGGAAAGCCGCGGCTCGGCACGACGCCGCGGCCGTAGCCGGCGGGGTCGTGGCAGGGCACGCAGTAGATGGTATAGCGCTCCCGGCCGCGCTCGAGCAGGGCGCGGCTCATGGGCGGCCGCGTGCGCAGCGCCGCCATCAGCATCGGATCGTCGCGCGCGACGGCGCCTTCCGGCGGCGCCTGCAGCGACTTGCCGTCGGGAAACAGCCCGCTCCTCTCGTACGAGTCGTAGCGCGGCTGCTGGCCCATCTCGTCGCAACCGGCGAGCGCGAGGACGACCAGCCAGCCGGCGATGCCGCGGCGGATCATTCCGGCGCCTCCGTGTGGCCGACCGCCTGGACCGACACGGGGCCCAGCGTCTCGAGAAAGCCGCGGGTGGCGGCCTCGTCGAACCGGGGATCGTTGCCGAACACGATCAGGAAGAACCGGTCGCGGGTCGCGCGGTCGAAGCCGTCCACGTCGAACACCGGGTGGTTCAGCCGCGGCAGCCGGTTCAGCGCCAGCATGCCGAAGATCGCCGAGAGCACGGCGAACAGCACCAGCATCTCGAAGGTGATCAGCATGAATGCCGGCGGCGCGAGGAGCGGCCGGCCGCCGATCGGGATCGGGAAATCGAGGTTGGTGTAGACCTGCATGCCGTAGCCGGCCGCGGCGCCGACGATGCCGCCGGCGAGCGTGAGCCAGGCCACGCGCCGGTCGCGCATGCCGATCGCCGGCGGGATCGCGTCGATCGGGAACGGCGAATAGGCGTCGATGTGGCGATAGCCGGCCTCGTGCGCGCGCCGCGCGGCGTCGATCAGCCGGTCGGGGCTGTCGAAGGCGGCGATCAGGCCGAAACGTGTCGCGTGCGCCTGCGGCTCACGCATGGCGTTCCTCCCGCCTCTCCTCGAACGCCGCCTCCCGGACCTCGAAAGCGGAGATCACCGGCAGGAAACGGACGAACAGCAGGAACGGGGTCAAGAACACGCCGAGCATGCCGGCGAACAGCGCCCACTCCCAGAAGCTGGCGTGATAGATGCCCCACGACGACACCAGGTAGTCGCGGTAGAGCGCGGTGACGAGCAGCATGTAGCGCTCCAGCCACATGCCCGCCGTCGCCGACAGGCCGACCAGGAACAGGGCGAGCGGGTGGCGGCGCGCGGCGCGCCACCACAGGAGCTGCAGCGGGACGAAATTCGCCAGCACGGCGCCCCAGTAGCTCCAGGCATAACCGCCCGACACGCGGTCGCCGAGCGTCGCCATCTCCTGGTGCGCGCCCGAATAGAGGACGTCGAACGCCTCCGCGAAGTAGCCGTAGGCGGTCATCAGCCCGGTGGCGAGGAACAGCTTGCCCAGGAGGTCGAGGTGACGCGGCGTCACCACTGCCTCCAGCCCCAGGGCGGACCGCAGCACCACGGCGATCATCGAGACGACGGCGAAGCCGGAGAACGCCGCGCCGGCGACGAAGTAGGGTGGGAATACGGTCGAGTTCCACCCGGGGATCGGCCCGGCGGCAAACAGAAGGGAAATCTCCGAGTGCACCGACACCACCAGCGGCACCGCCAGCGCGGCAGTGAGCACGTAGGCCTGCCGCCAGCGCGCCCAGTGGCGGGCCGACCCGCGCCAGCCGAGCGCGCCCAGGCCGTACAGCACCTGCGCGCGGCGCCTTCGCGCGCGGTCGCGCACCGAGGCGAGGTCGGGCACGATGCCGATGTACCAGAACAGCACCGACACGGTGAGGTAGGTGAGGACCGCGAAGAAGTCCCACGTAAGCGGGCTCTTGAACTGGGGCCACAGCGCCATCGTGTTGGGATAGGGCGCCATCCAGTAGAACAGCCAAGGCCGGCCGAGATGCAGGATCGGGTAGAGCCCGGCGCACACGACCGCCACCAGCGTCATCGCCTCGGCGAAGCGGTTGAGGGCGTTGCGCCAGTGGGCCTGCAGCAGGAGGAGGAGGGCGGAGATCAGCGTCCCGGCGTGGCCGATGCCGAGGAAGAATATGTAGTTGGCGATGGCGAGGCCCCAGTTGACCGGGATGTTGTTGCCCCAGACGCCGACCCCGTAGCGGAACAGCACCGCGCACGAGACGAAGAAGGTCAGAAGCAGGCACAGCGAAACGCCGAAGCAGGCCCACCAGGCGCGCGGGGTGGGATAGGAGAGCGGAATCCGCACGACCCGGCCGGTCGCCGCGACGGTGCCGGCCGGGGCCGCCGACCTGTCGGTCATCGCGCGCCGCCGCCGCCGCGGCCCCGGCCGGTCTCGATCCGCGCCAGGTAGGTCGTCCGCGGCCGGGTGTTCGCCTCCTCAAGCAGGCTGTAGCTGCGCGGCCGTGCCTTCTCGCGGCTCACCCGCGTGGCGGGATCGGTCACGTCCCCGAAGACGATCGCCCGGGTCGGGCAGGCCGCCTGGCAGGCGGTGACGACCTCGCCGTCGCGGATCGCGCGGTCCTCAAGCTTGGCCGCGATCCGCGCGCGGCTGATCCGCTGGATGCAGTAGGTGCACTTCTCCATCACGCCGCGGGCGCGCACGGTGACGTCGGGGTTGCGCATGGCACGCACCGGTTCCGGGTCGCCGCCGGTGTAGTCGAACCAGTTGAAGCGCCGGACCTTGTAGGGGCAGTACGACGAGCAGGTGCGCGTGCCGATGCAGCGGTTGTAGACCTGCAGGTTGAGTCCGTCGCGGCTGTGGACCGCGGCGTTGACCGGGCACCCCATCTCGCACGGCGCCTGCTCGCAGTGCATGCACGGCACCGGCTGGAAGTACGACGTCGGCGCTGCCGGGTCGCCCTCATAGTAGCGGTCGATGCGTAGCCAGTGCATCTCGCGTCCCTGCGCCACCAGGGGCTTGCCGACCACGGGCACGTTGTTCTCGGCGACGCAGGCGACCACGCAGGCGTTGCAGCCGATGCAGGCGTCGAGGTCGATTGACATGCCCCATGACGGGCTGTCCGGAACGTGCGCGGGATAGAGCGACGGCGGCTCGCCGCGGGCTTCCGGCCGCTCGCCGTCCGCAGCGTGCAGGTCCGACGACGCGACCGTGCGCACGAAGTCGTAGCCGTCCATCGCTTGATGGTGCTGCGTGCAGGCGATCTCATGCCGCGCGCCGGTGACCGCCAGGGCCGCGCCGCCGCGGAAGCCGATCCCGTCGTCGCGCGCCAGCGCATAGGCGTCGTAGCCGAGGCCGTCGGCCACGCCGTCCGGCTGCCGGCGTCCGTACCCCAGCGTGACCGTCACCGTCTGCGCGTCCTGTCCCGGCAGGATCCAGGCGGCGCCGGTGACCGACCGGCCGTCGACGTCGAGCCGCACTTCGTCGCCGTTGCGCAGGCTTCGTTCCGCGGCTAGCGCCGGCGCGACCAGGATCACGTTGCCCCAGGTCACCTTCGTCAGCGGCTTCGGCAGCTCCTGCAGCCAGGCGTTGCCGGCGAACCGCCCGTCCCACACGGTCGAATCCGGCCGGATCGCAACGCTGAGGCCGCCGCGGTCGTCGGCCGCGCCGATGTCGCCGCTGCGGTCCGCGACCGTGGGGACCACGGCCGCCGGGGCGCTGCCGGCGACGAAGCCGCGCCGCAGGGCCTCGATCCAGCGCTCGTCGAATTCGCCGCCCAAGTCGTGCCGCCACCGGTCGCGGACGAGGTGCTGGCCGCTCTCGCCGCCGCCGAGCAGCCCGGCGATCACCTCGTGCTGCGACCGCACCGGATAGAACGGCCGCACGAGCGGCTGGATGATGCCGGCCGTGCCGTCGACGGCGCGGGCGTCGCTCCACAGCTCCAGCTCGTGCGGCAGCGGCAGGTGCCAGCTGCAAGCGGCTGCGGTTTCGTCCCGATGCAGGCCCGCGTGCAGGCGGAACGGCACCCGCCGCATGGCCTCGGCCAAGGCGAAGTCGGGCGGTGCGGCGTAGAGCGGATTGGCGTCGAGGATGACGAGCGTCTCGACCCGTCCCGCGTGCATGTCCGCCGCAAGCGCGGGGAGGCCGTGCGTCGGCTCCGGCGGCAGGGCGAGGACGGGTTCGGAGAACCGCAGCGTCGCGCCGAAGCTGCCCAGTCGCTCGTTGACCAGAAGCGAAAGCGCGTGGACCCATGACGGCTGCGCGGCGCCGACCACGGCGAGGGCGCGGCCGGGCCGCGACTCCAGTGCCGCCGTCGCTGATTCGAGCCACTGGCGCTCATGCGCCGTCAGCGTTGGCGCGCCGTCCGCCGGGACGCCGAGCGCCCGGGCGAGCGCGTGGACCAGGACCCCGATCCGCTGCGGCGCCACGGGCAGGCGATCCTCGGCTATCGCGCCGGTGATCGTCGGCGTCGGCTCCGCCACGAAGAGCCGGCTGTGGCCATCGCCCCCGCGCATCGCAGCGCGGCGCTCGGACCATCGCCGTGCGTGGACCGGCTGCCGCGGCCCGGTACCCAAGGGGTCGGCGTCGAGGCAGACCACGACGTCGGCATCCTCCAGCACCAGATGCGGCTCCAGCGGCCGGCCGAAGACGCGCGCGATCGCCGCGCGGCCGGCGTCGTCGTCGAGCGGCTCGTGGACGTGCCAGCGGGCGGCGGGCCACCGGGCGGCAAGCGCCACCATCTGCCCGGCGAGCGTCGGCGAGCTTGTCGCGCCGGTCAGCAGCCGAAGGCCTTCGCCGCCGCTGCGGTCGAGCGCCGCGCGGCGGTCGGCGAGGGCGGCGTCGACGGCGCTCCATGCGACCGGCCGGCCGTCGAGACGCGGCGACTGCGAGCGGGCCGGGTCGTAGAGGTCGAGCAGCGCCGCCTGCATGAAGGCGTCCGTGGCGCCGCGCGTCGCCGGATGGTCCGGGTTTCCCTCCAGCTTGACCGGCCGGCCGACGTGGGTCTTGCCGAGCACCGGCCGGGCGAAGCCGGCGAGCGTCACCGACGTCGCGTACCACTTGGGTTCGCCGGGCACGACGAACTCGGGACTCCTGACATAGGGCAGCGCCGCTTCGTCCGGTTCGACCTCGCAGCCGGTCAGCCCGGCGAGCGCAAACGAGGCGGCCATGACCTTGAGCAAGGAACGCCGGTCGATCGCGGTCTTCGGCAGCGCGAGAGCGGGAAACTCCGCCCGCAGGAAGGCGTCGAACGCCGCCGTTTCCGCCAGCTCCTCGACGCCGCGCCAGAACCGGCGGCCGGTGCGTCCGCGCAGCCGGGCGCGCACCATGTCGGCGAGTGGGCCGTGCGGCGTCATCGGTGGCACAGGCTGCAGTCGTCCAGCCTGGACGGCTCGATCCCGTGCTTCGCCATCATCCGGCGGCCGAAGGCGGCGTGGTCCTCCGCCCGCCGGTCCCACTCGGACCAGTCCATGCGGGTGACCTGGTCCGGCGGCCGCAGCCGCGGCGCCGGGTCGCGGTGGCAGTCCAGGCACCAGCGCATCTCGAACGGTTCGGCGCGCTTCATCAGCGGCATCCGGTCGACGCTTCCGTGGCATTCGACGCACGGCACGCCGCGATCGATGTGGATGGCGTGGTTGAAGTAGACGTAGTCGGGCACCCGCGCGACGCGCCGCCACGCCAGCGGCCGCCCCGACGCCAGGCTCTCGCGCACCGGCGCGAGCATCGGCGCGCCGGTCCAGAGCTGCGAGTGGCAGGTCATGCATACGTGGGTGGAAGGGAGGCCGGCGTGCGGGCCGACCTCCACCGTCGCGTGGCAGTACCGGCAGTCGATGCCCAGCCCGCCGACGTGGTGCGCATGGCTGAACGGCACGGGCTGGTCGCGAACCCATCCGACCAGGCTGGCGTAGCTGGAGCTCATGTATCCGCCGATGAAGAGGCCGCCGCCGATCACCGTCATCAGCCCGACCAGGAACGCGGCGCGCAGCCTGGTGTCGGCCGATGCCGTGAATATTTGCGGCATGGCGTGACCTGCCGTCCTTGAGTTGCGGACGGAACAGGCCAGACCCGACGGCGGTTCCCGGTGGGCCGAGATTTCCGTCGCCCGCGCGGCGTCGCCTCTTGACGGGAAAAGAAAGTGCTATCGCTGTTTCAACTCATCGCCGTCCTTTTGACCGTCACCGCCGGGTTCGCGTGGGTCAACCACCGCGTGCTGCGCCTGCCGGCCAACATCGGGCTCCTCATCATCGGCCTGACCGCCTCGCTGCTGATGATCGCGGTCGAGCTGCTGATGCCTCGGACCGAGGTCTACAGCGCGCTGCTCCGGACCCTGCGCCAGATCGACTTCTACGAGGCGGTCATGCACGGCGTGCTCGCGTTCCTCCTGTTCGCCGGCGCGCTCCACGTCGACGTCGACCGGCTGCGCGAGCGGGGGGCCGTGGTGGCGTTGCTGGCGACCGTGGGGGTCGCCCTGTCGACCGTCTTGGCCGCCGCCGGCATCTGGGCGGTCGCGAATGCGGCTTCCCTGCCGGTTTCGTTCTCGTGGGCGCTGGTGTTCGGCGCCCTCATCGCGCCGACCGACCCGGTCGCGGTGCTCGGCATCCTGAAGGCGGTCAACGTGCCGCAGTCGCTCGAGACCGACATGACCGGCGAGGCGCTGTTCAACGACGGCGTCGGCGTCGTGCTTTTCGCGGTGCTGCTCGAGGCGGCGGCGGGCGGGCAGGGCTTCGGAGCCGGGCGGGTCGCCGCGTACCTGTTCGTGGAAGCGTTCGGCGGCGCCGCCCTCGGCCTCGCGGCGGGCTATCTGACCTACCGCGCGATGCGTTCGATCGACGACTATTCGGTCGAGGTCATGCTGACCCTGGCGCTGGTCAGCGGCACCTATGCGCTGGCGACCGCGCTGCACATGAGCGGACCGATCGCCGTGGTGGTCGCCGGCG
Organism: Rhodospirillaceae bacterium; assembly: GCA_050249455.1. Taxonomy (GTDB): domain Bacteria; phylum Pseudomonadota; class Alphaproteobacteria; order MPNO01; family VGEU01; genus JBFWQM01. Next base: position 21,159 of record JBFWQM010000036.1, read on the forward strand.
TGCTGACCGGCAACAGGGGCGCCATGAAAGCCATGAGCGCGACGACGAAGCGCTACGTCTTCGGCTTCTGGACGCTCGTGGACGACATCCTGAATGCGATCCTGTTCCTGCTGATCGGGCTCGAGGTGCTGGTGCTGAGCTTCGATCGGTCCTTCCTTTGGCTTGCGCTCCTCGCGCCGCCGCTGGCCGTTGCGGTGCGCCTGATCGCCGTCGGGGGTTCGGTGAAGCTGATGCAGCGCTGGCACCGGTTCGAGCGCGGCACCGTTCCGATCCTGACCTGGGGCGCGATCCGGGGCGGCATCTCGATCGCCCTCGCCTTGTCGCTGCCGGACGTGCCGGCGCGTCCATCGATCCTAGCCGCGACCTACTCGATCGTCATCTTCACCGTCATCGTCCAGGGCCTGAGCCTTGCCTTCGTGATCCGACGATCCCGGGCGCCGGCCTGACCGGGCGAACCGAGCGCCGCCGCGCAGCCGCCTCAGCGGGCGGGACGGTCGTTCCGGTCGGCCATGATTCGTGCGCCGCGATAGAACAGGTACAGCGCGACCATTTGGACGACATGGTACAGATCGTTGTGGTTGAAATGCTGGTGCAGCGAGACTTCGCTCATCTGCAGGCCGGCTGCGGCGAACGACGTCAGGGCGCCGGCGATCATCCACTCGCCGCTGCGCGATCGAAGCTTCACGACTGCATAGGCTTGCATCAGGAGGACCAGGACGAGGCCCGAGCCGTAGTCTGCGATGACGTAGACGTAGTCGTCATGCCCCCACGTCCACCAGAGATAGACACCCAGCTCGACGGCGACGGCGACGGCGAACGGCCGGTAAAGATGCGGTCTCAGGGTTGCCCTGGCGGTGCCGAGCAGAAAGAAGAAGGTGACCGGTCCGACGGCAAGCGTTGCCAGCTTCCACATCCCGACCGAAGCCGCCGCGGACATCGCGTTTGCGAGGCCGTGGTGGCTGCCCCCGAGAACGGATGCGACGCCCAGGAACAGGAAGGCGAGCATCCAGCAGGATTGCGAACGGGCTTGCCGCCCGGCTGGCCGTCGCGCCAGCGCGACGGCGAAATACAGGCATTCGCCTGCGATCATATAGTCGGTGAGCATCGTCACCGGCTCAGCGATGGTCGGAAGCACCGTTTTCCCTCGTCGCGCAGCAGCGGCCCGGCATTTTCGCCGGCATGCTCGGTGTCCGCCCGGCCGGCGGCAGGCGACGGGTCGACGTCCCGCCCTTCACCGGCGGTTTCGTTCGAGCGCCGCCTGCAGGATCGCATATGCAGGTCGGCAACGCATGAACGGGCGGGCGCGCAGACCCGACTTGATCCCGTCGCGGTGGCCGACCTAGAGTCGTCGCCCACCCAAAGCCTTCGTGCGCGGCCCCGGATCGGCAAGATCTTCCTACGAGGCGCAAGAGTCCGAGCGATTCCAATAGAGGGGGCGTATGCCCGAAGCGAACGAGCACACCATCGCCGCGGCGGCGGCGCGATCGAGGTTGCTGCCGCCCGGCGCAATCCTGCCTTGGCCCGGCAATATCGGGGGCTTGCCCTGCGCGGCGCCGCCCGCGCCGCGCCGCGCCTGCCTGCCACCGTCCGCGATTCCCGCCATCGCGCCCCGTCACACCATCGGGACGCGGATCGTCGAAGCGATGGGCGCCCGGCCCGCGCTCGTTCCCAACCGGAAGCGAAGCTGACCGTTGGGCGCGGAGACGCGGTATCGCGCAATCTGGATTTCCGACCTCCATATCGGTTCGAAGGATTTCAAGCTCGACCTCCTGGTCGATTTCCTGGACCGACACCGCTGCGACACCCTCTACCTGGTCGGCGACATCGTCGATCTTCGCCTGATCAGCCGCCGCGGGACCTGGATTCGCCGTCATGAGGAAGTGCTCGCACGATTTTTCTCCATCCTCGGCGACACCAAGGTCCATTACCTGTGGGGCAACCACGACAGCGCCATCAAGCTGTTGCCGCCGCTCACGGCGCCCAACTTCGTCCTGCAGAAAGAGACCGTCCATGAAACGGTCCAGGGACGGCGGCTTCTCGTCACCCACGGCGACCGGATCGACCCGATCATCCGGAAAGACGCTCCGGAGTGGAAGATCGATCTGACGTGCTGGCTCTATTACGGGCTGCTCGCGGTCGACCGCTGGCACAATCGAAGCCGGCAGTGGCTCGGCCTGCCGCTGAGCTCGCAGATTGCGCTCCTGAAGCGATGGACGCCGGGATGGCGGCGCTATATCGACGGCTTCGTCAGCGAGATGGCGGCGGAGGTCCGTCGCGCCGATCTCGACGGCGTCGTGTGCGGCCACCTGCATGCGCCCGAGATCCGCGAGAACGGCGGCTTTCTCTACGTCAACTGCGGCGACTGGGTTGAGAACTGCACCGCCGCGGTCGAGGATGCCGGCGGCGCGATGAAGCTGATCCGATGGGACAGGATCGGCGGCCCAGCGGCGGGCTGACGCCGGGTCGCGCCCCGAGGCAGCCCGATCCCGCGCCATCGCGATGCCGTGGGGCGCATCATCGCCGGCAGATGCCAGGATGTGGCTTCCGCCGGATAATTCCGACATGATGACGGGACCATTGCGGCAGGGACCGGCCCTGATGCGGGGACCGGGCCGAATCGATGCAGGAAAAGTACGGAACGCAAGGCCGATCCCTGCCTGTCGCAGGCGCCAAAGGAAAGCTGAGGGTCTTCCCCCCGATGTCCTGGGGCGGGTCGCTGCCCGCCCCGGCGTTCGTTCCGGGCGCCGGTACGACTTTCGGCCGCGACAGGGGACCGCGTTGCCCGACGATGTGACCGTGCGGGACCACGACGGCGCCGCAGCGCGGACCCCGGTCCTCGCAGGGCCGGCGCTGGCGGCGGCGATCGGCCGCATTCGCGAGCCGCTGCATCTGATACGCGACGGCCAGGGGCGCATCGGCGTCGCCGAGCGCGCCGGCGCCCCCGGCGGCGCGGCGTTCGCGACCCTGCCTCCGATCTACCCGGAATGGCTCGGCGAGCGCGGCTTCCTCGACGCCCACCGGGTCCGCTTCCCGCTGGTGGTCGGCGAGATGGCGCGCGGGATCGCGACGCCGGCGATGGTGGCGGCGGCGGCGCGCACCGGCGCCCTCGGCTTCTTCGGCGCTGCCGGCCTCGCCCCCGGCGAGATCTCGGCCGGCATCGAGGCGATCCGCCGGGCGCTGCCGACGCCCGAGGCCGCGTGGGGCTCGAACCTGATCCACTCGCCGAACGAGCCGGACCTCGAGGCGGCGACGGTCGAGCTCTATCTTCGGGCCGGGGTGCGCCGGGTCTCGGCGTCGGCGTTCATGCGCCTGACGCCCAACGTCGTGCGCTATGCGTTCGCCGGCATCGCGCGCGGGCCCGACGGCGGCATCGTCCGTCCCAACGCCGTCTTCGCCAAGGTCTCGCGGGCCGAGGTGGCGGTGCAGTTCGTTTCGCCGCCGCCGGCGGCGATGCTCGCCGAGCTCGTCGAACGCCATCAGCTCACGGCGACGGAGGCGGCGCTGGCCGCGGCCATGCCCGTGGCCGAGGATCTGACGGTCGAGGGCGATTCCGGCGGCCACACCGACAACCGTCCGCTGACCGTGCTGCTGCCGATCATGCTGCGGGTGCGCGACGAGGCGATGGCGCGCCACCGCTATGCGCGGCCGATCCGGGTCGGCGCGGCAGGCGGCCTCGGCGACCCCGCCGCGGTGGCGGCCGCCTTCGCGCTGGGCGCGGCCTATGTCATGACCGGGTCGGTCAACCAGTCGGCGGTGGAGAGCGGGCAGTCGCCCGCGGTCCGGCAGATGCTTGCCGAGGCCGGGTTCGCCGACGTGATCATGGCGCCGGCGGGCGACATGTTCGAGATGGGCGTCAAGGTGCAGGTGCTGAGGCGCGGCACGCTGTTCGGGGTGCACGCGGGGCTGCTCTACGATCTCTACGTCCGGCACGCCGCGCTTGAAGACATCGCCCCGGCGATGATCGAGCGGCTGGAGCGCGAGATCTTCCAGAAGCCGATCGCCGCCATCTGGGAGGAGACCCGGGCCTACTTCGTCGCGCGCGACCCGGCGCAGGTGGCCCGTGCCGCCGCCGATCCGAAGCATCGCATGGCGCTGGTCTTCCGCTGGTATCTCGGGCAATCGAGCCGCTGGGCGGTGACGGGCGACCCGGCGCGCCGCGCGGCCTACCAGGTCTGGTGCGGCCCGGCGATGGGCGCCTTCAACGCCTGGACGCAGGGCAGCTTCCTTGCCGACCCGGCGGCGCGCACGACCGAGCAGATCACCTTGAACCTGCTCGAGGGCGCGGCGACCATCCAGCGCGCGCAGCATGCGCGCGCGACCGGCCTCGCCGTTCCCGCCGAAGCCTTCGCCTATCGCCCGCGGCCGCTCAGGATCAGGTGAGTCGATCGATGTCCCAAGGTGCCGACACGCGTCAGGCCGCCGAAACGCCGATTGCCGTCGTCGGCATCGGCGCCTTGTTTCCCGGCTCCGGCAACGCCGCCGGCTTCTGGCGCGACATCTGCCGCGGCCGCGACCTGGTGACCGACGTGCCGCCGACGCACTGGCTGGCCGAGGACTATTTCGATCCCGATCCCGCCGCGGTCGACAAGACTTACTGCAAGCGCGGCGCCTTCCTTGCGCCAACGCCGTTCTCGCCGGTCGAGTTCGGCATCCCGCCGGCGGCGCTGCCGGCCACCGACACGTCCCAGCTTCTCGCGCTGATCGTCGCGCAGCAGGCGCTCGGCGATGCGTTCGCCGGCCGCGAGGCGCGCATCCCGCGCGAGCGGACCTGCGTGATCCTGGGCGCGACCTCGGGCCAGGAGCTCCTGGTACAGGCATCCAGCCGCCTGCAGAAGCCGGTCTGGCTGAAGGCGCTGCGCGAAGCCGGCATCGCCGAGGACAAGGCGCAGTCGATCTGCGATTCGATCGCCGGCTCCTACGTGCCGTGGCAGGAGAACACGTTCCCCGGCCTGCTCGGCAACGTGATCGCCGGGCGCATCGCCAACCGCTTCGATTTCGGCGGCACCAACTGCGTGACGGATGCCGCCTGCGCCAGCTCGTTCTCCGCGCTCGCCATGGCGGCCGACGAGCTTCGGCTCGGCCGCGCCGACCTCGCGCTGGCCGGCGGGGTCGATACCTTCAACGACATCTCGATGTACGTGTGCTTCTCCAAGACGCCGGCCCTGTCTGCGACCGGCGACTGCCGCCCGTTCAGCGCCGATGCCGACGGCACGGTGCTGGGCGAGGGGCTGGCGCTGTTCGCGCTGAAGCGGCTCGCCGACGCCGAGGCGGACGGCGATTCGATCTATGCGGTGCTGCGCGGCATCGGCACATCGTCCGATGGCCGCGCCAAGAGCATCTACGCCCCGCTGCCCGAAGGCCAGGCGCGGGCGCTGTCGCGCGCCTACCGCGCGGCCGGCTACGCGCCCGATACCGTCGAGCTCGTCGAGGCGCATGGTACCGCGACCCGCGCGGGCGACGCCGCCGAGATCGCCGGCCTCGAGGCGGTGTTCGCGCAGGCGGCCGATGGCCGGCGGCGCTGGTGCGCGCTGGGCTCGGTAAAATCGCAGATCGGCCACACCAAGGCGGCGGCCGGCGCGGCCGGGCTGTTCAAGGCGGTGATGGCGCTGCATCACAAGGTGCTGCCCCCGACGATCAAGGTCGCGGCGCCGAACGCGGCGCTCGAGCGGGACGACAGCCCATTCTACCTGAATGTCCGGGCGCGACCCTGGGTGCGCACCGCCGACCATCCGCGACGCGCGTCCGTCAGCTCGTTCGGCTTCGGCGGCAGCAACTTCCACGTGACGGTCGAAGAGTATGCGGGGCCGGCGCCCCGGCCGGGGCGCATCCGGACCGGCGCGAGCGAGCTCGTCGTCCTGTCGCAGCCCGACGGTGCGGCGCTGGCGCGGGCGGCACGCGCGCTTGCCGGCGACGCGGACGGCGCGGATGACTTCGCCCGCGTCGCCGCCGAATCGCGGGCGGCGTTCGATGCTGCGCTGCCGGCCCGGCTGGCGGTCGTGGCCAAGGATGCGGCCGACCTGGCCGCCAGGCTGGCGCAGGCGGCGGCGCGCATCGACGCCGGCGCGACGTCCTTCGAGCTACCCGGCGTCTACTGCGGATCGGGCGCGGCGGCGGGGGCGGTCGCGTTCCTGTTCCCTGGACAGGGCAGCCAGCGGGTGGACATGGGCGCCGACCTGGCCATGGCATTCGATGATGCGCGCGCGGTGTGGGACCGGGCCTCCGACGCGGTGCGCGGCGACGATCTTCGCCTCCACGAGGTGGTCTTCCCCGTGCCGGCGTTCACCGAGGCGGCGCGCGCCGCCCAGGCGGCGCGGCTGACCCGCACGGAGTGGGCGCAGCCCGCCATCGGCGCCGCCAGCCTGGCGACGCTGGCGGTGCTGCGGGCGGCCGGGATCTCGGCCTCATGCTTCGGCGGGCACAGCTTCGGCGAGCTCACGGCGCTTGCCGCCGCCGGCGCGCTCGACGAAACGGGCCTCCTCACGCTCGCCCGGCGGCGAGGCGAGGCGATGGCGGCTGCCGCGCGCGTGCCGGGGACCATGTCGGCAGTGCTGCACGACATCGCGGCCGTGGAGGCGCGGGTCGCCGACTGGGCGCTCGACGTCACGCTCGCCAACCGCAACAGCCCGCGCCAGGGCGTGCTCTCCGGATCGCCCGCGGCGATCGAGGAGGCCGAGCGCCGGCTCGCCGCGGAGGGCATCCGCACCCAGCGCCTGGCCGTCGCGACCGCCTTCCACTCGCCGATCGTCGCCGGTGCGGCCGCGGCCTTCCGCGACGCGCTCGGCGACGCGGCGATCGTAGCGCCGCCGCTGCCGGTGTTCTCCAATATCGACGGCGCGCCGCACCCGCCGGACACCGACGCGATCCGCGATCGTCTGGCCGGCCAGATCGCCGCGCCGGTGCGCTTCGCCGACATGATCCGCGCCATGTACGCTGCAGGGGCGCGCATCTTCGTCGAGGTCGGGCCGGGCGTCGCGCTTACGCGTTTTGTCGAGGACTGCCTCGGCGACGACGCCGTCGCCGTGGCGACCGACCGCAAAAGCGAAGACGGGCTCGCTGCGCTGTGGCATGCGCTGGGTCGGCTCGCCGCGGCGGGGGTGGCGATGCGGCTGTCGGGGCTGGAGGCCGGCACGGCATCGCCTGCGGCGCCGGCCGGCGCCAAGGCCGCGTTCACGGTCCCGATCGCCGGCGCGAACTACGGCAAGATCTATCCGCCCGCCGGCGGCGCCGCGGCGCTGCCGCCGCCGGTGCGAGTGCGGCCGGCGCCGGCCGAAGCGATGGCCGTAGCCACGCCCGAACCGCCGCTGCCGCCGCCTCCTGCGCCCGTGCCTGCGTTCGCGCCCTTGCCCCTGCCGGCACCCGCTCGCGACACCAGCGTGGAGCTCGGCATGTTCCAGCGCGCCCTCAGCGACGCCCAGTCGGCATACCAGTCGGCGGTGGCCGACAGCCACACGCAATTCCTGCGCACGATGGAGGCGGCGTTCGCCGCCTGGACCGGCGGGCGCGCCGCCGCGCCGGCGCCCGGCGTCGACGTCTTCGCGCCGATGCCCGACGCGGCGCCGGCGGTCATGGCGCCGCCCTCATGGCCGCAGCCGGCGCCGCCATCGGTGCCGACGCCGGAAGTCGCGCCGCCGGCTCCGGAGGCGCCGCCGCCGGCGCACGCAGCGGGCATAGCGGTCGGCGACATCCTGATCGCCGTCGTCGCCGAGAAGACCGGCTACCCGCCCGAGATGCTGAAGCTGGAGATGGCGCTCGAGGCCGACCTCGGCATCGACTCGATCAAGCGGGTCGAGATCCTCTCGGCGCTGCAGGACCGCCTG
>JBFWQM010000037.1:0-28957 GCA_050249455.1 Rhodospirillaceae bacterium
CGCCGCAGCGACTTCCCTGGACGGGAGGGCGGCCAGATCGGACCGCCGGATCACCGTGACAGCCGCGCCGCGCGGGGCGCACAGCGCCGGGTCGGAGGCTGGGCCGAACAGCGCGACGGTGGGGCATCCGGTGGCGGCGATCAGGTGCATCGGGCCGGTGTCGTTGCCGACCGCGGCCAGCGCGCCGCGGGCCAGCGTGGCGATCTCGGCCAGCGACGTGCGGCCGATCAGGCTGACCGCGGCGGGGCAGGCGGCGCCGATGGCGGCGGCGGCGTCCGCCTCCACCGGGGTGCCCAGGATCACCGGCGCGATGCCGCGCGCCGCCAGGTCGGTGGCGAGCTCGGCGTAGCGGTCGGCCGGCCAGCGCTTCTCCGCATGCCCGGCCGACGCGCCGGGCGACAGCAGCACGTAGCGGGCGGGCAGGGCGAAATGGCCGATTTCGGCGGCCAGCCACGACACGTCGGTCGGCGGCACCCGGGGGATGCCGGCGATGGCGAGCTGCGCCGCCTGGCGCTCGATGGTGTGCATCCGGTTGCGGTCGGGACTCGCGTGGGGGTGCGAGCAGCCGGGGGCGATGCCCGACCACTCGGGCTTCGGGCCGGGGCCGAGCATGCGGAAATAGAGCGCGGTGCGGCGGTGGGTCTGCAGGTCGTAGACCCGGTCGAACCGCGCCGCGCGCAGCCGGGCGCGCAGGGCGAGGTGACGCCAGGCCTGCCACAGCGGCGGCCGCGGGTCGGTCCAGACCTCGTCGAACCACGGGCTCGCCCGCATCAGGTCGGCGAACGCGGGGCCGGTCAGCAGGGTGAGGCGCGCCCGCGGGTGGGCGGCGCGGATCGCGGCGAACGGCCCCATCGCCAGCACCATGTCGCCCAGCGCGCCCAGCTTGATGACCAGGATGCGGCGGGCCGGCAGGGCGGGGGCCGCGGCGGCGGCGCTCATCGGGCGGCCGCGCGCGCGTCGAGCAGCTCGGCGTAGACCGCCAGCGTGTCGGCGCACATCGTCTCGCGCGTGAAGTGGTGCAGCACGTTGTCGCGCGCCGCCGCGCCGAGCCGGCGGCGGTCGTCGGGAGAGAGCGCGAGCGCGATGGCGAGCGCGTCGGCCAGCGCCGCCGGGTCGCCCGGCGGCACCAGCCAGCCGGTCTCGCCGGGCAGCACCGTCTCGCGGCTGCCGCCATGGTCGGTGGCGATGACCGGCCGGCCCATCGCCTGCGCCTCCACGCCGACCCGGCCGAACGCCTCCGCCTCGGTGGAGGCGGAGACCACGACGTCGGCCAGCATGTAGGCCGCCGGCATGTCGGCGCAGTTGCCGACCAGGTGGACCCGGTCGCCCAGCCCGGCGTCGACGATCTTCTTCTCCAGCTCCTCCCGGTAGGCGGTGCGGCCCTGGTCGTCGCCGACCATGATGCACGCGACGTCCTTGCGCGCGAGGCGGGCCAGCGCGTCGACCAGCACGAGCTGGCCCTTCCACCGCGTCAGCCGTCCCGGCAGCATGACGATCGGCAGGCCGTCGGGCAGCCGCCAGCGGCGGGCGAGCTCGATGACCCGCTCCGGCTTCACCGCCTGCGGGTCGAAGGCGCGGCAGTCGATGCCGCGCGGGATGGTGCGGATGCGCGCCGGGTCGACCTGGTAGCGGCCGACCAGCTGGTCGCGGATGAAGTCCGAGATCGCGATGACGCGGTCGCCGCGCGCCATCACCGAGTTGTAGAGGCGCTTCAGCGCGTTGCCGGCGCCGTAATTGCCGTGGAAGGTGGTCATGAACGGCACGCCGGCGCGCCGCGCCGCGTACATCGCGCTCCACGCCGGGGCGCGGCTGCGCGCATGGACGATGTCGATGCGCCGGTCGGCGATCAGCGTGGCGAGCCGGCCGATGTTGGCGCGCAGCGCCAGCGGGCTCTTGCGGTGGACGTCCATCTCGACGTGCTCGGCGCCGGCGCGCAGCAGCTCGCGCACCAGCGGCCCGCCGTGCGAGACGACGACGGCGCGCCAGCCCGCGGCGGTCAGCGCGGCGGCGACGTCGATGGTGCCGCGCTCGACGCCGCCGGTGACCATCGCGGGCAGCACCTGCAGCACGGCGGGCGCGCGCGATTCCGGCTGCGGGTCCGTCATGCTAGGCTGCGCTGCAGCCGATGCGGCCGTGGTCATGCCCACGCTGCGACGTGCATTGAAACGATGGCGGAAATGGCGGACTCGACTCCTGCGGGCATTCTACCACGCGGCGACGGGGCGGCAATTGCGTACCGGCAGACGCCGGGCGCCGCGCCCGGCGTGGTGTTCCTGCCCGGCTTCCGCTCCGATATGAGCGGCTCCAAGGCGCTGGCGCTGGAGGCGCACTGCGTCGCGCGCGGCCAGGCGTTCCTGCGTTTCGACTACCAGGGCCACGGCGAATCGACCGGCCGGTTCGAGGACGGCACCATCGGCCAGTGGGCGGCCGACGCTGCCGCCGCGGTCACCCGGCTGACCGAGGGGCCGCAGATCCTGGTCGGGTCGTCGATGGGCGGCTGGATCATGCTGCTGGTCGCGCGCGCGCATCCGAAGCGGGTCGCCGGGCTGGTCGGCATCGCCGCCGCGCCCGACTTCACCGAGGACCTGATCTGGGAGCGGATGGACGAGGCGCAGCGCGCGACCCTGATGTCCGCGGGGGTCATCCACGCGCCGTCGCAGTACGACCCCGTGCCGACGCCGATCTCCCGCGCGCTGGTCGAGGACGGGCGCCGGCACCTCCTGCTGCGCCGGCCGATCACGGTGCACTGCCCGGTGCGGCTGCTGCACGGGATGCGCGACCCCGACGTGCCGTTCGCCCGCGCGCTGCAACTCGCCGACGCGCTGCTCTCCGCCGACGTCGAGGTCCGGCTGATCAAGGACGGCGACCACCGCCTGTCGCGCCCGCAGGACCTCGCCATCCTGTGCGCGACGGTGGACGGGCTGGCCGGCCACCCTTAGGGACCGGCGCCCAGGTTGGCGGCGCAGCGCGCCAGCATCGCCGCCAGCGCGCCCATCCCCTCGCGATCGAGGCCGTCCAGCATCCGGCGCTCGACGGCATCGACGAGCCGGTGCGCGGCGTCGACCGTGCGGCGCCCCTCGCCGGTCAGCGCGGCGCGCCGGATGCGTCCGTGCGCCGGGTCAGCCGTGCGGGAGAGCAGGCCCTGGAGCTCCAGGTTGACGACGATGCCCTGCATGGTCTGCGCCGTCACGAACGCCGCCCGCGCCAGCGCGGCGCTGGAGAGGCCGGGCACCCGCTCGATCGCCGCCAGGACGGCATATTGCGGCGCGGTGATCCCCAGCGGCCGCAACGCCTCGTCCATCTGCACGCGCAGCGCGTTCTGCGCCACCTTCAGCAGGTAGCCGATGCGGTCGTCGTTCGGGTTTTCGCGGAAGGTTGACATTATCAGGGGCCTTATATAATATAAGGGGGCTGATATTAACTTCTGGGTGAACGCGATGGCAAGACCGGCGCGGTTCTGGATCGGGGTGGCCTCGCGCGAGCACGTGCGGGCCGGCATCGCGGGCGGATTCTGCCAACTCTGCCACGGCAGGGCCGCGCCGCTGCGCCGGCTGGAGGCCGGGGACAGGCTGATCTACTATTCGCCGCGCACGGCGATGCGCGGCGGGGAGCCGGTACAGGCGTTCACCGCGATCGGCGAGGTGGTGGCCGGTGCGCCTTATCCCTTCGACATGGGCGGCGGCTTCGTCCCATTCCGGCGTGACATCCGCTTCCTGCCGGCTTTCGACGCGCCGATCGCACCGTTGCTGGAAACGCTGTCCTTCACGCGCGGCCGCCGGTCGTGGGGCTACGCCTTCCGGCGCGGGGTGTTCGAGGCAACCGCCGCCGACCATGCGGCGATCGCCGCGGCGATGGGCGTCGCCGACCGTCGCATGTCAGTCTCGGCATAGTCTCGCGGCGTATCGCCGGACGCAGAGCGGCGTACGCCCGGCCTTGGGCCCCACTTCGGGCATTTCGGCCGGGCGACGCCCGCGGGACGCGGATCAAGGCTCCGCGAGCAGGGCGGCGAGCCCGTCGCGATAGGTCGGGTAGCGCAGCACGATCCCCAGCTCCCGCTTGATCAGGTCGTTGCTGACCCGGCGGTTCTCCGCAAAGAAGCTGGCCGACATCGGCGACAGGGTCGCCGGGTCGAACGGCTCCTCCGGCGGCGCCGGCAGGCCCAGCAGCGCGGCGGCGTGGCCGATCACCTCGGCCGGCGGCGCCGGCGCGTCGTCGCACACGTTGTAGACCGCGCCGGGGCGCGGCCGGGCGATGGATGCCGCCAGGACCGCCGCGATGTCCTCGACGTGGATGCGCGACACTGCATGCCCCGGCTTGACGATCCGCCGCGCGGTGCCGGCGCGCAGCGTGTCGATCGCGCTGCGCCCGGGGCCGTAGATGCCGGCCAGCCTGAACACGTGGGCCGGCGGGCGCAAGGCGCGCCACGCGGCCTCCGCGGCAAGGCGGCGGCGGGCGCGCTCGGTCTGCGGCGCCGGCGCGTCGTCCTCCGACACCCAGCCGCCGCCGCGGTCGCCGTAGACGCCCGTCGTCGACAGGTATCCGATCCATTCGATCGTGCCCGGGGCGGCCAGGTCGCCGCCGTGCGCGTCGATCACCGGGTCGCCGGCTTCGTCCGGCGGCACGGAAACAAGGACGTGGGTCGCGCCGGCCAGCGCCGCCGGGTCGAGCGGGTGGCCGCGGTCGAAGCGGTACAGCGGCCAGCCGTCCGGGGTCGCGGCCGCGGCGGGACGGCGGGCGGTGCCGGCGATCCCCCAGCCTTGGGCCGCCAGCCGGGCCGCGAGGCGGCGCGCGGTGTAGCCCAGCCCGAAACAGAATAGGCGGCGGTCGGCGGTCGGCGTCACGCTAGGCTCCGGGGCGGTTGCGCGGACGGGCGGCGAGCCGCTATGGTCGCGGCCTGCCGCGTGGTTGGTCCGGGATATGGCACTCCGTCTGCATCTTGCCACTGCCGCCGCCGTCGCGCTCGCCGTCGCCGCTGCGGCCGCGGACGCCGCCGACAAGCCCGCCGTCGATGCCTACGACGCCTGCATGAAGCTGGCGCGCGAGAAGCCGTCCGACGGCCGGTCGCAGGCGCTGGCCTGGCGCGACGCCGGCGGCGGGGCGCCGGCCCGCCACTGCCTGGCGGTCGCCCTGTTCGACCTCGGCCAGAGCGAGGAGGCGGCGCTGCAGTTCGAGGCGCTGGCCCAGGATGCGGGCATGCCGGCCACCGAGGCGCGCGCCGAGCTATACGCCCAGGCCGGCCAGGCGTGGATCCACGCCGGCCGCTTCGACCGCGCGTTCCAGGCGCAGAACGCCGCCCTCGACCTGCGGCCCGGGGACCCGGACCTGCTGGTCGATCGGGCGGCGACCCTGGGCAGCGCCGGCAAATACTGGGAGGCGATCGACGACCTCAACCAGGCCTTGCAGGCGGCGCCCGGCAATGCGGATGCCCTGGTGCTGCGCGCCAGCGCCTACCGCCGGGTCGGCAGCCTGGAGATGGCGCATGAGGATGCCAACCGCGCCCTCGCCGCCCAGCCGCGCCACGTCGAGGGGTTGCTGGAACGCGGCATCGTGCGCCGGCTGATCGGCGACGTCGCGAACGCCCGCAAGGACTGGATCGCCGTCCTGCAGCTCCGCCCCGACGGCCCCGCAGCCGATGTGGCCCGGGCCAACCTGGAACAGACGGACATAAAGGCGCGCTAGGGTTTCCGGACCCGCCACGCCCGATATCCTCAAGGCATCCCCGGGAATCAAAAGGGCGGGCCAGGGCCCGCCCTCTCACGCCGATCTCGGTAGCTCACGCCTCCGGCGGGGCGGCGGCCGCTTCGGCCGCTTCCGGCTCCTGCTCCGGCTCCGACTCCGGCTCGACCCTGCCGGACTTCGCGCGCGCGATGGCGCCCTCGAGCTCCTCGCGCGAGCAGAGGCCCAGCGCCACCGGGTCGTGCGGCTTGATGTTGGCGGCGTTCCAGTGGCTGCGGTCGCGCACCGCCTTGATGGTCGGCTTGGTGGTGCCGACCAGCTTGGAGATCTGGGCGTCGGTCAGCTCCGGGTGGTGGCGCACCAGCCAGGCGATGGCATCCGGCTTGTCCTGCCGCCGCGCCACCGGGGTGTAGCGCGGGCCCTTGGTGCGCGGCGACGGCCGCGGCACGTGGGTTTCCGCCATCTTGAGCCGCGCCTCCGGGTTGGACTGGCAGCGGTCGATCTCGTCCTGGGTGAGCTGACCGTTGGCGACCGGGTCGAAGCCGACCATGCCGGTCGCAACCTCGCCGTCGGCGATGCTCTGGACCTCGAGCGGATGCAGGCCGGTGAAATCGGCGATCTGCTCGAAGGTCAGCGCCGTGTTCTCGACCAGCCAGACCGCGGTCGCCTTGGGCATGATGGGGCGCGCCATGTGTTCTCCTTCCGATCCATCCGGCGCCGCCCGGCCCGAAAGGTCGGGCCCGGGGCGCCGCCGGGGTCAATTCTCATGAAGCCACTAATATGGAACGATCGGCTGTCGGGATAAAGCGCCCCGGCCTCCTCATCCCGGGACGGTCAGAACGATATTGCCGACGTGTTGCCCCGATTCCATCAGGGCATGCGCGTCGGACGCCTTCTCCAGTGGAAAAGTCACGTGAATCAAAGGCTTGATCGCGCCGCTCTCGAACAGGGGCCAAGCCTTCCCGCGCAAGGCGGCGGCGATCGCGCCCTTGTCCTCGACCGACCGGGGCCGCAGGGTGGAGCCGGTGATGGTCAGCCGCCGGATCATCACCTGCGACAGGTTCAGCTCGACCCGCGGCACCTTGAGGATCGAGACCTGGACCAGTCGCGCCCCGGTCGCCATGACCTGCATGTTGCGCGCGAAATACTCGCCGCCGATGATGTCGAAGACGACGTCGACGCCGCGGCCGCCGGTCTCCTTCTTGATCACCTCGACGAAGTCTTCCTCGACATAATTGATTGCCCGGTCGGCCCCCATGCGGGCGCATGCCGTGCACTTTTCGGCATTTCTTGCGGTCGTGAAGACCCGCGCGCCAAACGCATGGGCGAGCTGGATGGCGGCCGAGCCGACCCCGCCGGCGCCGCCTTGGATCAGGACCGTCTCCCCCGCCTTCAGGCGGCCGAAGTCGAACAGGTTGGTCCACGCCGTGAAGAAGGTCTCGGGGATCGCGGCCGCGGCCACCATGTCGAGGCCGTTCGGCACCGGCAGGCATTGCGGCGCCGGCACCGGGCAGTACTGGGCGTAGCCGCCGCCCGACACCAGGGCGCATATCGCGTCGCCGACGCGCCAGCCGGTGACGTTGTCGCCGGTCGCGACGACGGTGCCCGCGACCTCGAGGCCGGGGATGTCGCTGGCGCCCGGCGGCGGCGGGTAGCCGCCCATGCGCTGGCGCACGTCGGGATAGTTGACGCCGGCGGCCGCAACCTTGACGAGCACCTCCCCGGCGGCCGGCGCCGGCACCGGGCGCTGGCGCGGCACCAGGACCTCAGGCCCGCCGGGCTGGGCGATCTCGATCACGGTCATCGTGGCGGGTATCGATCCCTGCATCGTTCTTGCTCATGGATCGAGGGATGGAAAGTCGCTTGCAGGCATAAAGCCTCGCAACCAGACTGGCAAGGCTGCAGTCGCGGGGGACCACGGCATGGACGACGAGGACGCACGGCCGCGCCAGAGGCGCGTCGCACCGGTCGATCTCGACCCGATGTCGGTGGGCGAGATGAACGACTACATCGCCGCGCTGGAGGCGGAGATCGCACGCGTGCGCGCCAACATCGCCGCCAAGCAGCGGCACCGTAGCGGCGCCGACGCCCTGTTCAAGAAGTAGGCTGCGGCGCAACGCCGCGCCGTCCGCCAGGCGGCTGCCGTTAACGCTCTGTTAAGCATGAGCATTCAGAGTGACGCTCGTGGTCCGGCTTTGCCGGACCGTCGATGGATCCTCATCCCATCCATTTGACGCCTCCCTGACACACACCTTAAGCCGCCCGCAAGGGCGGCTTTTTTTTGATGCACGTGCTGCGCCGTCGCGACTAGGGTGCGCCATGACCGACGACACTCCGCCCGCCGACGGCGCCGCCCAGGCCTTTATCGCCCGCTGCTACGACGAGACGGCGGCGCTGCTCGTGGATGCGCGCGACTACCTGGCCGGCCCGGCCCAGGGCGAGGCGCAGGGCCTGTCGATGCTGGTGCGCATCCAGCTCACGCAAGAGCTCACCACCATGACGCGCCGGCTGACGGAGGCGATGTCGTGGCTCCTGCTGCGCCGCGCCATCGCGGTCGGCGAGATTTCGGCGGCGGCGGCGCGCGGCCACGATTCGTTCGACCTGTCGGACGAGCCCGCGCTGACGGGCGAGGAGGCCGGCCGGCTCGACGCGCTGCCGATCGCGGCGCGCGGCCTGATCGACCGGTCGCGCCGCCTCTACGCGCAGCTCTCGCGCCTGAAGGCGAGCCTCGACTCCGCGATGGGCTAAGCGGCGGCCGGCCGCGCTAGATCTCGTTCACCGACTTCATGAAGTGATCGACGTTGGTCCGCAGCGTCGTTGCGGCCGCATTGAGCTTCTGCGATGCCGACAGCACGTTGGCGGACGCGACCCCGGTCTCGTGCGCGGCCTGGGTGACGCCGGCGATGTTACGGCTGACTTCCTCGGTCCCGGCGGCGGCTTGGCCGATGCTGCTGGCGATTTCGTTGGTCGCCGCGCCCTGCTCCTCGGTGGCCGACGCGATGGCGGTGGCGATTTCGTTGATCCTGCCGATCGTCGCGCCGATGCCCCGGATGGCCTCGACGGACTGGTTGGTCGCACTCTGGATGGCGCCGACCTGGGCGCCGATCTCGTCAGTGGCGCGGGCAGTCTGGGTGGCGAGCTGCTTTACCTCGGAGGCGACGACGGCGAAGCCCTTGCCGGCCTCGCCGGCGCGCGCCGCCTCGATCGTGGCGTTTAGCGCCAGCAGGTTGGTCTGGGCAGCGATGTCGCTGATCAGCCGCACCACCTCGCCGATCCGGTCGGCGGCTTCGGCGAGCCCGCGCACCATCGCGTCCGTGCGGCCGGCTTCCTCGACCGCCGACTGCGAGATGCTGCTGCTGTGCTGTACCTGCCGGCCGACCTCCTGCACGGTCTGCGACAGCTCCTGCGCCGCCGCCGCCACCGTCTGGACGCTGACCGATGCCTCTTCCGCCGCCGCGGCGACAGCCGTGGACTGCCGGTTGGTCTGCTCGGCGACGGCGCTCAAAGACTCGGCCGACTGCTGCAGGACGTCTATCTGCGCCGAAATGGTGTCGACTACGCCTCGGACGTGCTGCTCGAATGTCTCGGCAAGTGCGACCTGCTTGGTAATGATGTTCCACGTTAGCATCGGGCCCAGATAGCGGCCGTCCGCAGCCCGGATTGCGCTGACTTTGAGCTCCAATGTCTCGGAGCCCAGCTTGATGCGCGCGTGGTGAGGCAGGTTGTCAGGATCGGACAACAGCCGGCGCTGGTGCTCCGGGTGCCTGTGGAAGATGTCGATCGATTTACCCAGCACTTCGTTGTGCTTCACCGGCAACAGGTGTTCGATCGAGCACAGCATCTCCAGGCTAGCGCGGTTCAGGTAGCTGATCGCAAACGTGTCGGGGTCTACAGTCATCACCGCCATAGGCATGTCGTCGAGCATCCGCAGCAGGCGCGCCTGCTCCGCCTCCGCCTTCACCTTGGCCGTCACGACCTGCCAAGTCAGCATCGGAAACAAGTAGTGCCCGCCGTCGTCGCACACCGCGCTGACGTGCAGCTCCAGGATCTCGTCGCCCAGGCGGATGTTGGCTTTATGCGGCAGGTTGCGCGGGTCCGCCAGCATCCGACGCTGATGCTCGGGATGCTTGTGGAAGATGTCGATGCACTTGCCGACGATCTCGTCGGCCTTACACGGCAGCAGGTGCTCGATCTTCCGCAGCGTCTCGATGCTGGTGCGGTTGGCGTAGTTGATGGCGAACGATTCGATGTCGAGCGTCATGACGTTGATCGGCATGCAGTCGACCATCCGGACCAGGGCGGCCAGCCGCGCGCGCGTGTCGCCGCCGATGGCGCCGAAGGCGCGATTGGGTGCGGCGCCCTGAGGGGCGCGTTTGCGGGCGAGCGCGAACATCGGCGTCTCCTTGGCCGCCGGGGCCGAATCCGGGGGGCCGTGCGGCCGGCGCGTGAATAACGCGCAATGGTTGCGCCTTACGGGTTAACCGCAGATTTGCCGGACGTAGGACATTCCGTCGCAGATTCAGCCGGGCGCCGGCTGGCTTTCCGCGTTCGCGACGGGCATCGGTTGCGCCCGGCGACCCGGATCGCGGATGCGCCAGCCGGGCAGGCGGATGCACGCGCGGGTGCCGAGCCCGGGCGCGCTGTCGATCGTCAGCGCGCCGCCGTGCAGCTCGGCGAGCGAGCGCACGACCGGAAGGCCCAGGCCGGTACCCTCGTATTTCCGGTTGAGCGCGCCGTCGAGCTGGGTGAACGGCTGCAGAGCGCGCGGGATTTCGCCCGATTCCATGCCGATGCCGGTGTCGCTGACGACGATATCGATCCAACCGGTTTCGGTTCGCCGCGCCGTGACCGTCACCCGGCCGCCGGCGGGCGTGAACTTGACCGCATTGGACATCAGATTGGACAGCATCAGCTTCAGCCGCGGCGCGTCGGCCCGGAGGTGCGCCAGCGCGGGCGGGATGTCGCACTCCACCGTCACGACGCCGCGCGCCGCCGTATCGGCCAGCTCCGCGGCGCATTGGGCCGCCAGGGCGTCCAGCTCCACCTCGTCGTCGCTGAGGCGGACCTGGCCGGCGCCCAGGCGCGACAGCTCGAGGATGTCGTTGATGAGGCTGAGGAGCTTCTGGCCGCTTGCGTTGATCTCGCCGGCGTACTCGGGGTATTTCGGCACCTTGCTGGCGCCCAGGAGCTCGCGGCGGATGATGTCGGAGAAGCCAATGATGGCGTTCAGCGGTGTGCGCAGCTCGTGGCTCACGTTGGCGAGGAACTCCGACTTGGCGCGGCTGGCGCGCTCGGCGTCCTCCTTGGCGGCTTCCATGGCGCGCTCGGCGGCCACCCGGTCGGAGACGTCGGCGGCCGAGCCGATGATCAGCGACGGGCCGCCGTCGCGCGCGTGCAGCGGCCCGAAGGTGGCGTCGAGGGTGACGAGCCGGTCGTCGGCGACCCGCGCGACGAAGTCCTCGCGCACCTGCTCGCCGGCGGCCGCGCGGCGCATCGCCTCGCGAAGCTGCGCCTGCGCTGCCGGCGAATGCGACCACCAGTAGAGATCCCAGAACGGCCGGCCGACGACATCCTCGCGCCGCAGGCCCGCGGCCTTCAGCGGCGCCAGGTTCATCTCGACCACGGTGCCGTCGGTCGCGAACAGGCCGACATAGGCGAACATGCTGTCCAGGATGTCGCGCAGGTGGCGTTCGTTCTTCTCGCTGAGCTCGCGCTCGGTGATCGCCAGTGCAGCGCGGTGCCGTGCGTCGCGCAGGGCCTCCTCGCGCCGCTGCTGGCGCAGCAGCAGCACCACGACGACCGCGACCATCGCCGCGACACCCGCGGCCAGGACGGCATAGGTCGGCAGCGACGCCTGCCAGCCCGCCAGCACGTCGGACATGTCAGCCACGACGTTGATGACGAACGCGTGGCCGGCGAGGGTCCGATACGACATCACTACGTCGCGGCCGCCCAGGCTCGTCGTGTAGCGCGCCGTGCCGGCCGGCACCTGCGTGGTGCGGGCGAAGAAGCGGTTGCCGTCGCCAAGCCTGCGGCCGACATACGACTCGTGCTGCGGCCACCGTGCGATGAAGCCGCCCTTTCCGTCGAACAGAGTCACCGCGCCGTGGGGCCCGATGTCGATGCCCTTGTACAGCTCTGCGAAGAACGCCGGGTCGACGGCCCCGTGGACGACGCCGTTGAAGCCGCCGCCGGCGTCGTTGATCCGCCGGCTCATGCCGAGCACCCATTGCTGCGACAGCCGCGTGCGGACGACGCCGCTGATGTGCAGGCCGGCGTCAGGCGGCCCGTCGCGCAGTGCGATGAAGAATTCCCGGTCGGCCATGCTGTCGGGCGTGAAGTCGGGCGATGCGCTCGCCGCCTGGACCTTGCCGTCGCGGCCGACCATGATGATCGAGCGCAGTTGGGGCAGCAGCGCGAGCCGGTCCTTCAGATGGTATTCGGCGTGCCTGCGGTCGCCGCGCGCCAGGAAATCGGCTTCCTGTCCATCCCCGATCGCCGACAGGGCCTGGTCGACGGCCTGTATCGTCCGCGCGGTGTGGTCCTGCAGCACGGCGACCAGGTTTCGCGTCTGCCGTTCCGCCTCCGCCAGGTCGCGCTCGCGGTGCCGCCATATGTCGAAGGCCAGCAGACCCCAGCCGATCAGCACGGCTGCGATGCCGCACGCGACGACCCGCCTTCCCGTCGATAGGGTCGAAGGGCCGGCCGTCATCGCCGGGCTTGCCGACCTGATGTTGATCTTGCGGCCGCTGATCCGGTCATCGGTCGGTTTCGTACGTCGTCATGGGGCGCGCGAGCAAAATGCCGCGGCGCCTCCTCGTCCCGTCCGCAATCGACGCCCTCGTGCAAACGCTGCGCCTGTTCAAGCCGTTAACCCTAACGGCCGAATGTTGAGGCCACGTTAAGCACGAACGGCCGGCGGCGGCGCGGCGCGCCCGTGGCGAGGGTGGCTCGCAGGCTCGGGGGGAAGGGATGCGCAACGCGGCGGCGGGCAGACGCGCGGTGGTCCGGGCCGCACGCAATCGAAGCTTGGGCGCGGGCGCCGCGATGGCGTCCTCCGCGCTACCGGGCCCGAACATTTATGGGGTTTCCCTTATGGTTTTTCGGTCGGCAAGGCTGGCGTCGGCGTGTTCGGTCGTCCGGCTCACGGCTCAGCGCGCGTGACAAACCGTCGCACGCGCTCGCACCGCATACCAACGGTTGCGGTCCGATTCGTGTCAACGCCGAAGTGATTTCAGAGGGAAGGCGGCCGCCGACGAGATGTGGCGGGCCCGGGCCGCGACGACCGGCCGCGTACCGCCGGCCGCAGCCGCACGGCGCGGTTGCGCGCCGTGCCCGGGCGGTCTATTTGAGGCCGATGTCCTTGAACCGCTTGTTGAACTTCGCGACCTGGCCGCCCGTGTCGATCAGCCGCTGCGAGCCGCCGGTCCACGCCGGGTGCGACAGCGGGTCGATGTCGAGACGGAGCGAATCACCGGCCTTGCCGTATGTCGAGCGGGTGGTATAGCTCGACCCGTCGGTCATGATCACGGTGATCTCGTGATAATCGGGATGGATGTCTTGTTTCATGGCCGGTCTCCGAAAGCCCGGCCTTATATAGCGTGCCGCCGTGGAAGGCAAGCGAACGGGGCCGGCCGGCGGCCGGCGGCCTGACCCGTGGCGTTTGCACCCGCCTCCGATCCGTCCGCCGCGGCGGAGCCGCCACGGCGCAGCCTGCGCCACCTGCGGGCGCTTTTCCCGTATTTGCGGCCCTACGGACTCGCCATCGCGGGCGCCGGCGTTGCGCTGACCGTCGCGGCCGGCGCGGTGCTGGTGATCGGCATGGGGCTGCGCGCCCTGATCGACGAAGGTTTCCGAGCCGGCAACGCCCAGCTCCTCGACACCGCGCTGTTCGGCCTCGGCGGCCTGATCGTCGTGCTGGCGATCGCCACCTACGCCCGCTTCTACCTGGTGTCGTGGCTGGGCGAGCGGGTGGTGGCCGATATCCGCCGCGCCGTGTTCGACCACGTCCTGAACCTGAGCCCCGACTTCTACGAGGCGACGCGCGTGGGCGAGGTGATGTCGCGGCTGACCACCGATACCACCCTGCTGCAGACGGTGGTCGGCTCCTCGATGTCGGTCGCGCTGCGCAACTTCCTTCTCTTCCTCGGCGGAACGGCGATGCTGATGATCACCAGCCCGCGGCTGACCGGGCTGGTGTTCCTGATCGTGCCGCTGGTCATCGTGCCGATCGTCCTGATCGGCCGTCAGGTGCGGCGGCTGTCGCGCGCCAGCCAGGACCGGGTGGCCGACGTCGGCGCCTACGTGGAGGAGACGCTCAACGCCATCCGCGTCGTCCAGGCGTTCGGCCACGAAGGCCGCGACCGCACCCGCTTCGCCGGCCGGGTGGAGGACGCGTTCGCCACCGCCGTCCGCCGCATCCGCGCACGCGCCGCGCTGACCGCCATCGTCATCACGCTGGTGTTCGGCGCGGTGGCGGTGATCCTGTGGCTCGGCGGGCATGCGGTGATCGACGGGCGGATGACGCCGGGCGGCCTGTCGGCGTTCGTGTTCTACGCCATCGTGGTGGCCGGCTCGGTCGGCGCGATCAGCGAGGTGATCGGCGACCTGCAGCGCGCCGCCGGCGCGGCGGAGCGCCTGGTCGAGCTGCTGGCGACGCAGCCGACGATCCGGCCGCCGATCACAATCGTCGCGCTGCCGGCGCGGCCGTTCGGCCGGGTTCGGTTCTCGGGCGTCACCTTCAACTACCCGTCGCGGCCGAAGCACGCGGCGCTGACCGATTTCTCGCTCGACGTGCGGGCGGGGGAGCGGGTGGCGCTGGTCGGCCCGTCGGGCGCGGGCAAATCGACCGTGTTCCAGCTGCTGCTGCGCTTCTACGACCCGGCGCAGGGCACGATCGAGGTCGACGACCTCGACATCCGCCGCGCCGACCCGGCCGCGGTGCGCGCGCGCATCGGCCTGGTGCCGCAGGACCCGGTGATCTTCTCCGCCGACGCGTGGGAGAACATCGCCTACGGCCGGCCCGACGCGTCGAAGGAGGACATCCGAGCCGCGGCGGAGACCGCGGCGGCGACGGAGTTCCTCGACCGCCAGCCGCAGGGCTTCGACACCTTCATGGGCGAGAAGGGAGTGCGGCTTTCCGGCGGCCAGCGCCAGCGCATCGCGATCGCCCGCGCCGTGCTGCGCGACCCGGCGATCCTGCTGCTCGACGAGGCGACCAGCGCACTCGACGCCGAAAGCGAGCGGCTGGTCCAGGACGCGCTCGACCGGCTGATGGCCGGCCGCACCACCCTGATCATCGCCCACCGCCTCGCCACCGTGCTCAAGGCCGACCGCATCGTGGTGATGGACGAGGGGCGGGTGGTCGCCACCGGCACCCACGCGCAGCTCCTCGCCCAGGGTGGCCTCTACGCCCGCCTCGCCGCGCTGCAGTTCGACACGGCGGACGCGGCGGTGGCGACGCCCGCGCCCGAGCCCGCGGTGCCGGCGCAATAGTAATGAGACGCGCGGCTGGCGTCATGCCGCGCTGCTTGCGGGGTTCATCGCGTCGGCCGGAAGGGGCGAACCGGCAGCATCTCGACAATGGCGGGCGCCTCCTTCCCTCGTGGGAGGGGGTTGGGGGAGGGGGCTATCCGGGTCGGGGTGTTCGGACCGCCCTACCGCTCCGTCAGCTTGAACTCGATGCGGCGGTTGCGGCGGTAGGATTCGGGGTCGGCGCCGGGGTCCAGCGGCTGGTACTCGCCGAAGCCGGTGGCGGCCAGGCGCGACGGCGGGATGCCGATCGACACCAGGTACTGCACGACCGCGATGGCGCGGGCGGTGGACAGCTCCCAGTTGGAGCGGAACTGCGAGGTCGCGATCGGCACCCGGTCGGTGTGGCCGTCGACCCGCAGGATCCAGTTGAGGTCGCTGGGGATGGTGTCGGCGATCTCCTTCAGGGCCCCCGCCAGCTGGGCGATCTGCTGCTGCCCCGCCGGCGCCAGGGTGGCGGAGCCGGAATCGAACAGCACCTCCGACTGGAAGACGAATCGGTCGCCGACGATGCGGATGTCGCGGCGATCGCCCAGCGCCTCGCGCAGCCGGCCGAAGAACTCGGAGCGGTAGCGCGCCAGTTCCTCCACCTTGCTCGCCAGCGCCATGTTGAGACGGCTGCCGAGGTCGGCGATCTGGACCTGCTGCTCCTTCGACTTCGCCTCGGAAACGTCCAGCGCCTGGGAGATGCGGGCAAGCTGCTCGCGCAGCGCGTTGACCTGGCGGTTGAGGAGCTCGACCTCGGCGCGCGCCTCCGCCGACAGCGCCTGCTCGCGGGTCAGCGCCGCCTCGGTCTCGGTCGTCTTGTCGGTCAGCGCGCGCAGCCGCACCTCGCGCTCGGAGATGACCGTCTGCGCCAGCGCGGTGCGCTCCTTCTCGTCGCTGAGCTGGGATTCGAGCGCCTTGCTGCGGTCGCGCAGCGCGGTCAGCTCGGTCTCGGCGCCGGCCAGCGCCTGCTCGCGCGACTGCACCGTCGCGGCCAGGCCCGCGACCTTCTTCTCCAGGTCGTCGCGCACGGTCTCCAGCGCGGCTATGTCGCGGCGCAGCCGCTCCAGGTCGCGCAGCTGCAGCTCGATCGTCTCGCGGTCAGCCGCGACCTTCTTCAGCGCTTCCTCGCGCGCCGCTGTCATCTCGCTCAGCGACGCGGTGATGCGCTCGCGTTCCGCCTCGGACGCGCTGAGCGACGTGCGCAGGCGGTCGCGTTCGGCCGCCGCCTCGTCGAGGGTGGTGCGCAGCCGGTCGCGCTCGGCGAGCAACGCGTCGCGCTCGGGGATCAACGCCGCGATCTGGCCGGACAGCCGCCCCTGCTCGGCGCGCGAGGCATAGAGCTCCTGCGTCGTGCGCGACAGGCTGCGCTGCAGCTCGCCGGCGCTGGCGCGCTCCAGCGACAGCATGTCGGCGAGCTCGGCAATCTGGCGGTTCAGCCGCTGCAGCGCCTCGTCGCGGCCCGACAGCGCCTGGCTGAGATAGAACTGCGCCAGGGTGAACATCATCAGCAGGAACAGGATGATGATCAGCATCGTCGCCAGCGCGTCGACGAAGCCCGGCCAGATGTTGACCTCGTTGCGCGATCGGCGGGATGCCAGCGCCATCGGTCAGGCCCCGCTCACCGCTGCGGCGACTTCTCGGCGATCGCCGCGATGGTGCGCGACAGCACCCGGATCTCGCTCCTGAGCTCGCCGATCAGGTCGGTGCGCCCGGCGCCCAGCTCCTCGATCAGGCGGACGACGTGGCGGTCGAGGTTGCGGATCTCCTCCACCACCGGCTCGCTATGGCCGATGCCGCCGCGCGCGGTCTGGTCGGCCAGCCGGGCCAGGATCGGCCGCAGCTCCAGCTGCGCCTCGGCCAGCTTGACCATCAGCGTCTGCTCGGTGCGCATCTGCGCCACCAGCGTCTGGACGTGCTCGGCCAGCGAAACCATGGTCGCGTGCGAGGCGCTGCGGCTCTCCTCGCCGCGCACCAGGGTGCGGGTCAGGTTCTCCAGGCTGTCGGCGGTCTGCTCCAGCAGCGCCTGGACATAGGCCGGCACGCTGCCGCCGTCGCCCTCGATGGCGAGCGCGCCGCCGCTCAGCCGCGTCTGGCCGGCCAGCCATTCCTCCAGGTCGTTGAAGAAGCGGTTCTGCGCCTGGCCCGCCTGCAGCTCGAGGAAGCCGAGCACCAGCGAGCCGGCGAGGCCGAACAGCGACGACGAGAACGCCAGGCCCATGCCCGAGAGCGGCGCGCTCAGGCCGCTCTTCAGGTTGTCGAACATCGCGCCGAAGTCCGACCCGGTCGAGGTCAGGCTGGAAATCACCTCGCTGATCGCGCCCACCGTGCGGATCAATCCCCAGAACGTGCCGAGCAGGCCGAGGAAGATCAGGAGGCCGATGGCGTAGCGCGCGATGTCGCGCGATTCGTCCAGCCGCGCGGCGATGCCGTCCAGCACGGAGCGCAGCGACGTCGCCGACAGGCTGATGCGCCCACCGCGCTCGCCCATCATGGCGGCCAGCGGCGCGAGCAGCCGCGGCGGGTCGGCCAGCGACGGTGCGGCGCGCCCGATCCGCTGCCCCTCGATCCAGCGGACGTCGCGGGTCAGCAGCCAGACCTCGCGGAACACGTGGACGATGGAAAGCAGCAGCACGCCCAGGATGACCGCGTTCAGCCCCGGGTTGGCGCGGAAGGCGTCGTAGAGCGTGCCGAAGATCACGGCGACCACTGCGGCCACCGCGACCAGGAACACGATCATGCGGACGAGATAGCGCCGCGGATCGGTCATGCGTGTGCCGCCATGGGCCGGTGCTTCCTCCGCCGGTGGGGCGGCCGCGCGCCCGTCAGGGCGCCTGGATCGTCGCGTCGACGCGATCCGGCGGTCCGCCTTCGTTGCGATTGCCCAGCGCGCGCACGTCGATCCGCGCGCTGCGCACGCCCTTCTCGATCAGGTAGGAGCGCACGGCCAAAGCGCGCGACAGCGACAGGCGCCGCGCCTGGCTCGCGTTCTCGGCATCGCCGCTGGCGTAGGCGAGAAGCTGCAGCCGGTTCTCGGCGTCGCGGTTCATGGTCTCGGCCAGCCGGTCGAGGCGAAGCCGCGCCTCGGCGCTCAGCCCGGCGTCGTTGGCGGCGAAGCTGAAGCGCCAGTTGCCGTCGCCCGTCTGCGCCGGCGGCAGCGCGGCGACCGCCGCCGGCGCCCGCGACGGGGTTGCCGCGGCTGGCGGCGGCGGCGGTGGCACGGCTGCAGCGGACGGCGGCGGCGCGGCCGGGCGCGACGCCGGTGGCGGCGTGGCGGTGGCGGTTGCCGGGCTCGATGCCGGGGCGGGCGCCGGAACCACCACGCGCTGCGGCGGCGGCGGCGGCGCGGAGGCCGGCGGCGGGCTCGGCGCGGCGATGCGCGGTGGCGGCGGCGCCACGATCGGCGGCGTCCGCGGCGTCGCGGCGGTCGGCGTCGCGGCGGCGGAAGTCGCCGCCTTGGGCGCCGGGGTGCTGCGCGCGGCAGCCTTGCGCGTCGGCGCGGCCTTGGGCGCGGCGGCCTTGGCGGGGGCCGGGGTACGCGTGCGGGCCGCGGGGGCGGCCTTGCGCGGCGGGGTCAGGACCACCGGTTCCTGCGACGGCATGCGGCCGTAGTTGGGGTCGCCCGGCCGTCTCAGCAGCGCCCCGGGAACCGTCGGCCGCGGGCCCAGGCCCTCCAGGACGCTCCAGTCCACGCTCACCGACGGGTCGGCGCTGCGCGGGGTCTGCGCCGCGGCGGGCAGCGACAGGACGAGGACAAGCCCCGCCGCCACCGCGCGCCAGGCGCTGCGGACTTTGATCGCTCCAGACTGCCCGGCGCCGGTCCCTGTCAAGGATTCCCTATCCGCATCAAGCGATTGGCGCACCATACCCGAGCGCGGGGCCGGCGGACAACCGGTTTGCCGACGGGGTCAGGCCGATGCCGCGCCGCGCCGCAGCGGCTTGATCGCCTCGTGCAGCGTGCGCCGCAGCGTGTCGTGCAGCTGGCCATTGCCGGCGACGATGCTTTCGGCGACCAGCGCGTTGGGCCGGCCCTGCAGGTCGGTGACGAAGCCGCCCGCCTCGCGCACGATCACGATGCCGGCGGCGACGTCCCACGGCGACAGGCCGAACTCCCAGAAGCCTTCGTAGCGTCCGGCGGCGACGTAGGCGAGGTCGAGCGAGGCGCAGCCGAACCGCCGCACGCCGGCGGTGCGGTCCATCATCGGCTGCAGCGCGGCCAGCATCTCGGGCTTGCCGGGACGGTCGCCGAACGGGATGCCGGTGGCGAATACCGCCTCCTGCATGTTGCGCCGGGCCGACACGCGCAGCCGCCGGTCGTTCAGGAACGCGCCGGCGCCGCGCTCAGCCCAGAACGTCTCGTCGCGCAGCGGGTCGTGGATGACGCCGGCGACGATCTCGCCGCCGCGCTCCAGCCCGATCGAGATCGCGAAATGCGGGATGCCGTGCAGGAAGTTGGTGGTGCCGTCCAGCGGGTCGACGATCCAGCGGTGCAGCGGGTCGCGGCCGGCGACCTCGCCGCCTTCCTCCAGCAGGAAGCCGTAGTCGGGCCGCGCCTTCTCCAGCTCGCGGCGCAAGGTGCGCTCGGCGCGGCGGTCGGCCTCCGACACGAAGTCGGCCGGGCCCTTCTGCGAGACCTGGAGCTGCTCGACCTCGTTGAAGTCGTGGATCAGGGTGCGCGCGCCCTTGCGCGCCGCCCCGACCATGACGTTGATGACCGCCGATCGGACCGCCACGGGCCGGCCGCTCCGTTCAGGATTGCAGGGTCGCGTGCGTCAGTTCTTGGCGCGCTCGACGTAGGACAGGTCTTCCGTGTTGACCACGATGCGGGTGCCGGTCTCGATGAACGGCGGCACCATCACGCGCACGCCGTTCTCAAGGATCGCCGGCTTGTAGGACGACGACGCCGTCTGGCCCTTCACCACCGCGTCGGCCTGCACGACCTCCATCACCACAGTCGCCGGCAGGTGCAGCCCCACCGGCTTGCCCTCCACCGTGTCCACGGTGACCGGCATGTTGTCCTTCAGAAAGGCGTAGGCCTCGCCCGCCAGCTCCTTGGGCACCACGATCTGCTCGTAGGTCGAGGTGTCCATCAGGGTGAGCTGCTCGCCGTCGGTGAACAGGTAAGTGCATTCCAACTCGTCGACGTTGAGCTTCTCCACCGTGTCCTGGGTGCGGTAGCGCTCGTTGGTCTTCACCCCGGACTTGATGTCGCGCATTTCCAGGTGGACGAACGCGCCGCCCTTGCCGGGGGTGATGATCTGGTGCTTGAGCACGGTGTACTGCTTGCCCTCGTGCTCGATCACGTGTCCTGGCCGGACCGTGTTGGCCTGTACCTTCATGTGCGCCGATCTCTATGGCTGGATTTGCGCGGAAGCTAACAGCTTGGTCCGGCTGAGGCAACGTGGCGCGGCGTCATGGCCCTTCAGCCGACGTCGGGGTAGTCGTGGACCCGTCCGTCCGGGTCCTCGACCGCGCGCGCGCCGCCGGCGCCGGGTTCCCCGGCATAGCCCGGCCCGACCGGGACCTTGCCGTGGCCGCCCGGCACGTCAAGGACGTAGGTCGGCAGGCACAGCCCCGACAGCCGGCCGCGCAGGTCGCGCATCAGCGCCTGGCCGGCGGCGATAGAGGTGCGGAAGTGGCCGGTGCCGCGGGCCAGGTCGGCGTGGTGCAGGTAATAGGGGCGGATGCGGTGGCGCACCAGGGCGCGGAACAGCGCCTCCAGGGTCGCCGCGTCGTCATTCACCCCCTTCAATAGCACGGTCTGGGCCAGGACCGGGATGCCGCGGGCGAGGAACCGGCGGCAGGCCGCCACCGCCTCCGGCGTCACCTCGCGCGGGTGGTTGCAGTGGACGACGACGTGCATCGCCTTTTCCGTCGCCAGCGCGTCCGCCAGGGCGTCGGTCACCCGCGCGGGCGTGGCGACCGGCACGCGGGTATGGACCCGGATCGCCTGAACGTGCGCGATCGCGTCCAGCCGCCGGACGATATCGGCCAGCCGGCGGTCGGACAGGGCCAGCGGGTCGCCGCCGGTCAGCACGACCTCCCAGATCGCCGGGCGGGCCGCGATGTAGGCGATCGCGGCGTCGAGCTCGGCCGCGCCCAGCACGCCGCCGTCGCGTCCCACCACCTCGCGCCGGAAGCAGAACCGGCAATAGACCGGGCAGGTCAGCACCGGCTTCAGCAGCACCCGGTCGGGGTAGCGGTGGGTGATGCCCGGCAGCGGCGACAGCGCCGCGTCGCCGATCGGGTCGGGCCGGCCAGAGTCGTCCAGCTCGCGCGGATCGGGCACGAACTGGCGGGCGATGGGGTCATTCGGGTCGGCCGGGTCGATCAGCGCGGCGAGGTGCGGCGGCACCGCGATCTCGAACCGTTCGCCCACCGCGGCGGTCGCGGCGATGGCCGACGGGGCGACCAGGCCGGCGGCGGCGAGGTCCTCGGCTGTGCGCAGGGTGCGGGCGGCTCTCGCTTTCTCGTGCATCGTCGCTAAACTCGCTGGCTGACCCGTCATTATAGGAGGTGCGGCGCGATGGACGCAGCCGCCAGGCCCCGCTGGTGGTCGCCCGACCGCTTCATGGCGCGGCGCGCCAACCTGGTCGCGCGCGCGGCGATGACCGGCGCCATCCGCGCCTTCTTCGACGACCGCGGCTTCCTGGCGGTGGAGACGCCGGCGCTGCAGGTCTCGCCGGGGCTGGAGCCGCACCTGGAGGCGTTCGCCGCCGACCTCAAGGAGCCGTTCTTCGACGGCCCGGCGGCGCGGCTCTACCTCCACACCTCGCCCGAGTTCGCGATGAAGAAGCTGCTGGTTGCCGGCGTCGCGCGCGAGTACCAGCTCGCGCGCGTGTTCCGCAACGGCGAGCGGTCGGGCACCCACCACCCGGAATTCACCATGCTGGAGTGGTACCGCGCCCACGCCGGCTGGCGCGACATCGCCGCCGACTGCCAGGCGCTCTTGGTCGCGGCGCTGGCGGCGGCCGGGGCCGACCGCTTCCGCCGCGGCGCCGCCACCTGCGACCCGCTGGCGCGCTGGGAGTGGCTTTCGGTGGCGGACGCCTTCGCGCGCCACGCCGGCATCGACCTGCACGCCACTGCGCCGGACCCGGAAGCGCCGGACACCGCGCTGCTCGCCGCCGCGGCGGCGCGCTCGGGCGTCTGGGTGGGACGCAACGATGCGTGGGAAGACATCTTCTTCCGCGTCTTCCTGGAGCGCATCGAGCCCAAGCTCGGCCTCGACGCGCCGACCATCCTCCACGACTACCCGGTTTCCATGGCCGCCCTGGCGCGGCGCAGCGCGGCCGATCCGCGGGTTGCGGAGCGGTTCGAGCTGTTCGTCTGCGGGCTGGAGCTCGCCAACGGCTTCGGCGAGCTGACCGACGCGGCGGAGCAGCGCCGCCGCTTCGAGGCCGACTGCGCCAAAAAGGAAGCGCTCTACGGCCATCGCTATCCCATCGACGAGGATTTCCTCGCCGCGCTGTCCCACGGCATGCCGGAAAGCGCCGGCATAGCGATGGGATTCGACCGCCTCGTCATGCTCGCCACCGGCGCGCCGACCATCGAAGACGTCCTGTGGACGCCGGTCGCCACGGCGGCGGAGGCGGCGCGCAGCAACGCCTAGCCGACGCGCGGCCGCGTTCCGGCGCGCCGGTTGCACGCCCGCGGCCGCCATGTTTGACTGCCCGCGTGATCGGCACGGAACGATCACGCCGGGGAGGATACCATCACCACCGACGCGCCTGCGACGCCGCTGCCGCCGTCCGTCGACGAGACGGCGAAGTTCCGCGCCCTGCCGCCGGGGCCGCGGATGCTGGAGCGCGTGCTGGTCTGCGCGATCACCCTGCTGGGCGCGGCGTGGGCGTTCGAGGTGCAGCACTGGCTCGGCCTCGTCGTGTTCAAGGAGCAGTTCCTCGCGCTCCTGTTCGCCATCGCGCTGTCGGCGACGTTCATCTCGATCAAGTCGCACCGGCGCGAGGCCGGCGGCCGGGTGCCGTGGTACGACTGGATCTTCGCCGCGCTGGGCGCGACGGTGGGTCTCTACGTCGCGATCCTCTACGGCGACATCGTCTACGACGTCGGCCGGCTGACGCCGGAGCGCACCATCCTCGGCATCATCGCCGTCGTCCTGGTGCTGGAGGCGACGCGGCGGTCGACCGGATGGTCGCTGGTGATCGTCGGCGTCCTGTTCATCCTCTACGCCCGGTTCTCGCACCTGTTCCCCGGCATCCTGAACGCGCCCAGCACCAACTGGGACCGGCTTGCGACCTATCTCTACCTCGACACCAACAGCCTGTTCGGCCTGCCGCTCGACGTCACCGGCACGATCGTCATCGCGTTCATCCTGTTCGGGCGCGTGCTCTACGCGGTCAAGGGCGACCAACTCCTGACCGACTTCGCGGTGGCCGCGATGGGGCGCTACCGCGGCGGCCCGGCCAAGGTGGCGGTGATCGCCTCGTCGCTGTTCGGCACCGTGTCGGGCAGTGCGGTGTCCAACGTCGTGATGGACGGCCCGCTCACCATCCCGATGATGAAGCGCGCCGGCTATCCCGGGCACATGGCGGCGGCGATCGAGGCGGTGGCCTCCACCGGCGGACAGATCATGCCGCCGGTCATGGGCATCACCGCGTTCCTGATCGCCGAGTTCCTGTCGATCTCCTACGCCGCGGTCGTTGCGGCGGCGGTGCTGCCGGCGATCCTCTACTACCTGGCGCTGTTCATGCAGATCGACCTGGAGGCGGCCAAGCGCGGCTTCGTCGGCGTCGCGCGCGCCGACATCCCGTCGATCGCCACGGTGCTGCTGCGCGGCTGGGTGTTCACCGTCCCGATCGGCGTGCTGATCTGGACCCTGATGGTGGAGGGATGGCAGCCCGGCCTGTCGGCGATGATGACGGTGGTCACCACCATCGCCATGGGCTGTCTGACCCGCGAGACCCGGCCCACCGTGGCGCGGGTCGTCGCTGCGTTCGAGGAGACCGGGCGCACCATCCTCGACCTCTTCGCCATCACCGCGGTCGCCGGCCTGGTGATCGGCGCGCTGCAGATCTCCGGCCTCAGCTTCAACTTCTCGCTGACCCTGATCTCGCTGTCGTCGGGCAGCGTGATCGCGCTCCTGCTGATGACCGCGGCGGTGTGCATCGTGCTCGGCATGGGCATGCCGTCGGGCGTGATCTACGTGATGCTGGCCGTCCTGGTCGCGCCGGCGCTGGCGGACATGGGCATCGTGCCGATCGCCGCCCACATGTTCCTGTTCTACTTCGGCATGCTATCGATGCTGACGCCGCCGGTGTGCCTGGCCACCTTCGCCGCCGCCTCGATCGCGCAGTCGAACTTCTGGCAGACCGGCTGGACCGGTGTGCGGCTCTCCATCGCCGCCTACATCGTGCCGTTCGTGATGGTGTTCCAGCCCGAGATCGTGGCCCAGGGCAGCATGCTCGCCATCGCCATCGTGGCGGTGAAGTGCGTCGTCGGCGTGGTGATCGTGTCGTTCGGGATGGCCGGCTACCTGTTCGCGCCGCTCGGCCTGCCGATGCGCGTCGCGTTCTCCGCGCTCGGCATCGCGGTCATGCTGGTGCCCTACTCCATGCCCTTCGGCGTGCCGGTGATCGCCGCGGCGCTGCTGCTGGCCGTCGCGCTCGGGCTGTGGGAGCGCCGCAACGGCGCGCGGGTCACGGCGACCGGCTAGGCATCCGGGGCGTGCGCCCCGGATGCGTGCCGGGCCGCCTTCATTCGGCGGCCAGCGGCGCCCGCCCGGCCTTGAACTTCTCCACCGCGCCCTCGACGACGGTGCCCTTGAAGAAGTCGGGGTTCATGCCGGTGTGCATCTCCACCACGTTGCCGAAGGTGAAGTCGCGGAAATCCTCCTGCGTGATGAAGCCGTCTTCGACCAGCTCGAAGGCCTCCACCATGACCGCGGTCATGTCGGGCACGTCCCAGTGTCCGATGTCGGAGCCCAGGATGGCGTTCAGCTTCGCGCCGTAGTGGTTGAGGCGGGAATCGAACGCCACCGCCGTCATGCGGTCGTCGGCCTCCGATCCGAAATAGAAGTTGCGGTCGAAGATGTCGCGGATGTCCTCCGGCCGGGTCACGCCGGTCGGCGCGAAGTCGTTGACCTCCTCCGGCGGCACGAACAGGTTCGAATTCACCGACTGGTGCGGCTCCTTGCGGATACGCTCGGGGGTCAGGTAGGCGTTGCCGTATTTGGCGAACATATCGACCAGCAGCTCGACGTCGAGCTTGGCCGGGTCGAGATAGCGGCGCAGCGCGTCCAGGTTGCGCTTCTCCCAGTACTCGAACAGCGTGTTGTAGAGCTGCGCGCCCCACCCGGCGCCGCCCTCCAGAAACGCGAACTTGAGCGTCGGGAAGCGCCGGGGCACGCCGCCGAAGAACAGCGCGCGGCAGAAATACTCGCCGCCCTGGCCGAAGCTGCCCAGCGAGTTGAACACGTAGTTGGACGGCGAGCCGTGCGTCGAGCCGCGGCCGCGGAACGAGTTGTGGCAGGTCGGGGCGACGCCCAGCTCGACGCACTTGCGCCATACCGTGTCGTAGCGGTCGCCGACATCGATCGCGGGCGATTCGGGCGCCATCGAATAGCGCGCGAGGTGCGGCGCCTCGCGCATTATCTCGGGCGCCGGGCGCTGGATCATGCAGTTCATCACGATCGCCTTGAGGCCGAGCGTGCCGATGGCGAAGTCGAGCTCGTCCACCGCCTCGGCCGGCGAATGCATCGGGATCAGCGCCACCGGCGTCAGGCGGTCCTGCACCTCCTTGAACATGTCGGCATAGAGCATGTTCATCGCGCGGTAGACGACCGGGCGCAGCTCGTCGTCGCCGATGCCGAGCACGCTGAGGGCATGGGTGCCGTAGATGATGCCGAAATCGATGCCGGCCGCGTCGAGGCGGGCGCGGTAGAGCTTCGGCAGCATCGACGTCGCGCGGTCGAGCGAGGCGGGGCCGGTGGTGCCGACCCACACCGCGCGCCGGCTCGGGCCGGTCTGGTCGTTGCGCAGCATCGCCTCGTAGCGCTGCGCGATCTTCGGTCCGCCGACCTGCTTGACGAAGTCGAGGACGGCGAACGAGGTCTCGTTGATGTGGCCGTCGGAATCGACGACCGGATGGTCGAGCTTGGCGCGGACGTCGGCGCCGGTCGCGCCGTGGTGGCCGTGGCTGGTCATCGTCGTTCTCCTCCCTGTGTTGGGCGGACATGCGTCCGCCATCGCCGCGCCGCGGGCGCGACGGTTGCCGCGGCGCTGACGCCGCGCCGCCGTCGAATGGCTCAGAACTGTCGAGGCGAACCACGCGCGCTCGCCGGACGCTGCTTCCGCAGGCCGCCGCGGCGTCGCCTCGTGACGTCGCGGTTTCGCCGTCGCGGAGGCTCGGCGAATCGTTCGTCGTCCATCTAGCGCCCGATGGCGCGCCGCATTGAATGTGGCACGCTGTCGCAGAAACGTCGTGTTTTCAGGGGTTTTTGTAGCTTGTCGCTAGGTCGGGCCGGCGCTCAGCCGGCCGGGAAATAGCGCCCGAGCCAGTTGCGCACGGCATCGACCACGCGCGGATCGTCCGCGCCGAACATGAAATGGTCGACGCCGGAGACGACGTAGATGTCGCACGGCTGGCCGGCGCGTGCGAACAGGTCCCAGGAATTCTGCGCCGCGATCACCGGGTCTTCCGCGGCATGCATCAGGAACAGCGGCCGTGGCGCGATCCGCGCCACCGCGTCCTCGACCGAGAAGGCGAGCGTCGTCTCCGCGGTGTCGGTCGGGAAATCGTAGATCGAGCGCGGGTCGATGTTGTGGCGCAGCGCCTCGGGGACGGGAATGATGTCGAAGCGGTGGACGGTCAGCGGCTGCCCGGTCGCCGCGCGGTGACGGCGGCCGCGCTCGATCATGTCGGTGAAGCGCGACCATTTCTCCGCAGTCGCATGCAAGGTGCGGAACATTCGCTCGCCGCTGGCCCAGCCGCCCTGCGCGATGACGGCGGCGATGCGCGCATCGGCCCCGGCGGCGCCGACCGCGACGAGGCCGCCGTAGCTGGTGCCCGACAGCGCGATGCGGGCGGGGTCGACCTCCGGACGTGACGCCATGTAGTCCACCGCCGCACGCGCGTCCGCCACCTGTTCCGCGGGGATGATGCGGCCGCGGGTGCCGCCGCTCTCGCCGCAGCCGCGGAAGTCGAAGCGGAGCGTGACGTAGCCCCACTCGGCGAAGCGGCGGGTCGACCAGCGCTGCTGCGGCCCGTCGCGGTGGCCGCCGAAGCCGTGCATGATGACGATCGCCGGCCGCCGCTCGCCGGGGCGCAGCCCCGGCGGCAGCTGCACCGAGCCGGCGAGCGTGATGTCGCCGGCGCGGAAGGCGACCGTCTCCTCGCCGTCCACGGTCAGTTCATGACCTTCTTGTTGCCGGCCTCGGCGTCGGCGGTCCACAGGTTCTTAGACTTGTAGAACTCGATCGCCGCCGGATGGTACGGCACGGCGGGCGAGGTGGTGACCGCCGCATCGTGGGTGAAGCCCGACAGGCCGCGGTGGATCTTCACCAGTTCGTCCGTCTTCTCCCACAGCGCGGTCAGCACCGCCTTCACCGTGGCCGCGTCGACGTCCTTGTGGCCGATCAGCAGCGCGTCGTAGGCGATCATGTGGATGTCGCTCTCGACGCCGACGTCGGGGTTCGCCTTGACCGGGGCCAGCGACACGCCGGGATAGATCATGTCCTTCAGGGTCGCGACGTTCTTGGGCGAGTACTCGAAGCCGAGGTAGCGCACGCCCTTCTTGGCGTGGATCTCGCGCACGATCGGCTGGCCGAGCGAGGCCCACGAGGCGTCGACCCGCCCGGCGTCGAGCGCCGCCGGGCCGTCGAGCGCGCCGGGCACCGGCACTGGGTTGACGTCCTTCCACGCCAGGCCGGCGGTGGCGAGGCCGCCGGCGATCGAGCGCGAGATCACCGCATGGCCGCCGAAGTCGCTGGCCACCCGCTTGCCCTTCAGGTCGGCCACCGTCTTGATGCCCGAGTCCTTGAGCACGATGAAGCCGAGATAGAGCCCGCCGTCGCCCGCGCGCAGCAGGCGGATGTTCTTGTAGGCCTTCTTCTGCCGGTTGTCGCCCTGGTAGGAGACATAGGCGGACGAGCCGGACTGGGTCGCGATCTGCACCTCGCCGGCGTCGAGCTGTTCCATGTAGGCATCGGGCCCGGCATAGGGCCGCACGATGACGCGCACGTTGGAGCCTTCGGTGATCACCTTGGCCATGCCGGCGCCGACGGCGTTGTAGGTGGTGCCGGCGCGGTCGGTGGCGAGCGATATGGTCTGCGCCGCCGCAGCGGTCGAAACGAGCGTGCCGGCAAGCGCGAGCGCGAGGGCGCGATGGGACATTCCAGACATGAAATCCTCCTGCGTCACGGCGCGCGCATCGCGCCTGGATTCTTCTCTCAGATGCCGGGCAATCTAAGCATGGCCGCCGCGACGGTCAAAGACCGCGTGCGCGCACGCGCGCGTGGGCCGCGTACCACGATGGATGGTCGTCGATGCGGCGGTGGTCAGGCGGGAACGCGCGCCACCAGCGATTCGGCCAGCGCGCGCCAGGCCGGCAGCTCGGGCTCGCCTGGCTTGCGCTTGCCGAAGAACGACACCGCCAGCGCGCCGTCGCGTCCGAACAGCTCGAGCGAGGTGATCGTGCCGTCGACGCTCGGCTTGCGCACCACCCACGCGCCCGCGATCGCGGCTTCGCGCAGGTGCAGGTTGAACGCCGGGTCGAGCACGTTGAACCACGGGCCCGTGGCGACGAGTT
>JBFWQM010000038.1:0-28951 GCA_050249455.1 Rhodospirillaceae bacterium
GCACCGCGCCGGAGATCACGCGCGCGACGGGTTCGGGGGCGGGCGTGGTGCGCGGCCTCGCCTCGCTCGGCGTCGTGGAGGTCGTCGAGGCGGCGGAGGAGGCGACGTTCCCCGTGCCGGACTGGCGCCGGCCGCGCGCCAGCCTGTCGGACGCCCAGCGTGCGGCGGCCGATGCGCTGGTCGATCGGGTCGATGCCCGCGCGTTCTCGGTCACGCTGCTCGACGGCGTCACCGGCGCCGGCAAGACGGAGGTTTATTTCGAGGCGATCGCGGCGGCGCTGGCGCGCGGCCGCCAGGTCCTGGTGCTGGTGCCGGAGATCGCGCTGACCGCGCAGTGGCTGGCGCGATTCGAAGTACGCTTCGGCAACCGACCGGTCGAATGGCATTCCGACCTCACCACCGCGCAGCGGCGCGACATCTGGCGCGGCACCGCGCGCGGCGCGGTGCCCGTGGTGGTCGGCGCGCGCTCGGCGCTGTTCCTGCCGTTCCCCGACCTCGGCCTGGTCGTGGTCGACGAGGAGCACGACCCCTCCTACAAGCAGGAGGACGGTGTGATCTACAACGCGCGCGACGCGGCGATCGTGCGCGCCAGCCTCGGCGCGTTCCCGGCCGTGCTGGTGTCCGCCACGCCGTCGCTGGAGACGGTGGCGAACTGCGAGCGCGGCCGCTATGACCGGCTGGTCCTGCCCGACCGCCACGCCGGCGCGAGCCTGCCCGACATCCGCGCCGTCGACATGCGGCGCGAGACGCTCGACCGCCAGAGCTGGCTGTCGCCGACCTTGCGCGAGTCGGTGCTCGCCACCCTCGCGGCGGGCGAGCAGGCGATGCTGTTCCTCAACCGCCGCGGCTATGCGCCGCTGACCTTGTGCCGGTCGTGCGGCCATCGGCTGCAGTGCCCCAACTGCACGAGCTGGCTGGTGGAGCACCGCCTGTCGCGGCGGCTGCAGTGCCACCACTGCGACTACATGGTGCCGATGCCCGACGCATGCCCCAAGTGCGGCGCCGCCGACCCGTTCGCCGCCTGCGGCCCCGGCGTCGAGCGGCTGTTCGAGGAGGCGGCGTCGACCTTCCCCAACGCCCGCATCGCGATCATGGCCTCCGACACCATCCACGGCCCCGCCGCGGCGGCGGAGCTGGTGCGCCGCATGCAGGACCGCGAAATCGACGTGCTGATCGGCACCCAGGTGGTGGCCAAGGGCCATCATTTCCCCTGGCTCACATTGGTCGGCGTGGTCGATGCCGACCTCGGCCTCGCCGGCGGCGACCTGCGCGCGGCGGAACGCACCTACCAGCTGCTGCACCAGGTGGCCGGGCGCGCCGGGCGGGCGGAGCGGCCGGGCAAGGTGCTGCTGCAGACCTACGACCCCGACGGCGTGGTGATGCGCGCGCTGGTGTCGGGCGACCGCGACCGCTTCATCGCGGCGGAGGCGGCGGAGCGCCGCCGCTACGGCATGCCGCCTTATGGCCGGCTCGCCGCGGTGATCGTCTCCGGCCCCGACGAGGCCGCGGTGGACGCCGCCGCCCGCGCGCTGGCGCGCACCGCGCCGCGCGAGGCGGGGGTCGAGGTGCTGGGGCCGGCCAAGCCGCCGCTCGCCGTGCTGCGCGGCCGCCACCGCCGCCGCCTGCTGCTCAAGGCCGAGCGCGCCGTCAACGTGCCCGACACGATGCGGCGCTGGCTGCGCCAGGTGCGCGTCCAGGGCGCGACCCGCATCCAGGTCGACATCGATCCCTACAGCTTCATGTGAGGAGAAGGACGTGGCCGCAGGCAAGGACCGCATGGCGCCGTGGCGGGCGCGGGCGCCGGGATGGACGGCCACCGCGCCCGAGACGGTCTCCACCAACGACCGTCACAACCAGCGGCTGATCGCGGCCGCGGCGATCGCGCCGGCGATGCGGGTGCTTGACCTCGCCAGCGGCGCCGGCGAGCCCGCCGTCAGCATCGCGCTGCGGGTCGGCGCGGCGGGCTTCGTCGCCGCGACAGACCTGGTGGTCGAGATGATGGCGGGCGCACGGCGGCGGGCGGCGGCGCTCGACCTGGCGCAGCTTCGCTTCGCCGTTGCCGACATGGAGGCGCTGCCCTACGCCAGCGCGTCGTTCGACGCCGCGACCTGCCGGTTCGGCATCATGTTCCCGGCCGATCCCGTCGCGGCGGCGGCGGAGGCGCGGCGCGTGCTGCGGCCGGGCGCCCGCGCCGCCTACCTGGTGCACGGCCCGGCGGAACACAACGACCAGTTCGAGACCACCCGCGCCGCCATCGCGGCGTTCTTCGGCACCGCGCCGGACGGCAGCTCGGCCGGCCGCTACCGCTTCGCCGGCGAAGGCGCGCTCGCCGCCATGTTACGGGCGGCGGGCTACCGCGACGTGACGGAGACCGCGTTCGACGAGGTCACCGAGGTGGATGCCGGTCAGGGGTTCTGGCGCAGCCAGCTCGACCGCAACCGCGAGCCGCGGGTGGTCGCGCTGGATGGCGCCGGCCGCGCCGCGCTCGAGCGGGCCGTCGCGCAGGCGTTCGACCGCTTTCGCACCGACGAGGTCTACCGGCTGCGGAGCTTCGTCCGCCTGGGCGCCGGCGTCTCGTAGGCGAAGAGGAAGGGCCGCCCCTGCGGAGCGGCCCCTCGGTCAGAAGAACAGGATCAAGAGGATGATGATCGGGATCGGGATCCCGATCAGCCAGAGTAGCAATGGGCCCATGCGTCGGCTCCCGGATTGAGTCGTGAAGGTCCGGATGCCCGCGCCGAGGCCAGACGCCGCTACAGCACGTTGAACAGATAGAGCAGGATGATGATCGGCAGCGGAATGCCGACCAGCCACAGCAGCAGGCCTCGCATCGGGTCTTCTCCGGTTTGGTTGCCGGCAGAGGAACC
Source organism: Rhodospirillaceae bacterium (assembly GCA_050249455.1). Taxonomy (GTDB): domain Bacteria; phylum Pseudomonadota; class Alphaproteobacteria; order MPNO01; family VGEU01; genus JBFWQM01. The sequence goes on from JBFWQM010000038.1 coordinate 2,865, forward strand.
GGCGAACGGCGTTTCCGTTCCGCCGCCGCCAAGCTGTTGCGGCTCCGGCCAAATCGACGCAGGGTGCTAGCGACCGACCCGGGTTGCGCTTGCGAAATGACTGTGCTAGGTAACCGTGCCCTGCGGCCAGGGCAGTCGCGGCGCCGGTTTTCGCGGCTTTTTTATCCAGAGATTCCAAGTCGTTACGGATCCCCTGACTGGTTTGAGGATCGCCCCAGGTGTCGTCTGAGCAGATCGGCGTGTCGGGCCTCGCGGGCCGCTACGCAACCGCGTTGTTCGAGCTTGCCGACGAGGCACGCGCGCTCGACGCCGTGTCCGCCGACCTCGCGAGCCTCGCGGCGATGATCGCCGAATCGGCCGATCTTGCCCGGCTGGTGCGCAGCCCCGTCATGGGCCGCGACGACCAGGGCCGCGGCATGGAGGCGGTGATGCAGGCCGCCGGCATCTCCGAGCTGACCCGCCGCTTCGTCGGCGTGGTGGCGCGCAACCGCCGGCTGTTCGCGCTGTCCGACATGATCCGCGCCTTCCGCACCCTGCTCGCCGACCGCCGCGGCGAGGTGACCGCGGAGGTCATCTCCGCGACGCCGCTGACCGAGGCGCAGCACGAAGCCGTGCGCCAGCAGATCGCGTCGTCGATGGGCGTCAAGGTCGCGCTCACCGCCCGCGTCGATCCCGAGATCCTGGGCGGCCTCGTCGTCCGGGTCGGCTCGCGCATGATCGACTCTTCTATCCGAACCAAGCTGCAGCGACTGCAAGTTGCCATGAAAGGGGCCGCGTGATGGACATCCGCGCCGCGGAGATCTCCGCAATCCTCAAGAACCAGATCGCCAACTTCGGCACCGAGGCCGAGGTCGCGGAGGTCGGGCAGGTGCTGTCGGTGGGCGACGGCATCGCGCGCATCTACGGCCTCGACCGCGTGCAGGCCGGCGAGATGGTCGAGTTCGACGGCGGCATCCGCGGCATGGCGCTGAACCTCGAGACCGACAATGTCGGCGTCGTGATCTTCGGCGACGACCGCACCATCAAGGAAGGCGACACCGTGCGCCGCACCGGCGCCATTGTGGACGTGCCGGTGGGCAAGGGCCTGCTCGGCCGCGTCGTCGATGCGCTGGGCAACCCGATCGACGGCAAGGGCCCGATCCAGTCCGACGAGCGCCGCCGGGTCGACGTGAAGGCGCCGGGCATCATCCCGCGCAAGTCGGTGCACGAGCCGATGCAGACCGGCCTGAAGGCGATCGACAGCCTGATCCCGGTCGGCCGCGGGCAGCGCGAGCTGATCATCGGCGACCGCCAGACCGGCAAGACCGCCGTCGCGATCGACACCATCATCAACCAGAAGGGCGCGCACGCCGGCACCGACGAGAAGCTCAAGCTGTTCTGCATCTACGTCGCGGTCGGCCAGAAGCGCTCGACGGTCGCCCAGATCGTCAAGGCGCTGGAGGAGAACGGCGCGATGGAATACTCCATCGTCGTCGCCGCCACGGCGTCGGAGCCGGCGCCGCTGCAGTTCATCGCCCCCTATGCCGGCTGCGCGATGGGCGAGTACTTCCGCGACAACGGCATGCACGCGCTGATCATCTACGACGACCTGTCGAAGCAGGCGGTCGCCTATCGCCAGATGTCGCTGCTGCTGCGCCGGCCGCCGGGACGCGAGGCCTATCCGGGCGACGTGTTCTACCTGCACTCGCGGCTCCTGGAGCGCGCGGCGAAGATGAACGACGACAACGGCGCCGGCTCGCTGACCGCGCTGCCGGTCATCGAGACCCAGGCCGGCGACGTCTCGGCCTACATCCCGACCAACGTCATCTCGATCACCGACGGCCAGATATTCCTGGAGACGGAGCTGTTCTACTCCGGCATCCGCCCGGCGGTGAACGTCGGCATCTCGGTCAGCCGCGTCGGCTCGGCCGCGCAAATCAAGGCGATGAAGCAGGTCGCCGGCTCGATCAAGCTGGAGCTGGCGCAGTACCGCGAGATGGCGGCGTTCGCGCAGTTCGCCTCCGACCTCGACCCCGCGACGCAGCGCCTGCTGAACCGCGGCGCCCGCCTGACCGAGCTCCTGAAGCAGCCGCAATATTCGCCGATGCCGGTGGAGGAGCAGGTGGTCGTGATCTTCGCCGGCGTGAACGGCTATCTCGACACGCTGCCGGTCTCGGCGGTGACCAAGTTCGAGCAGGGCTTCCTGGGCGAGATGCGCTCGCGCCACAAGGACGTGCTGGACGACATCCGCAGCAAGCGCGAGCTGACCGACGACATCCGCAACCGGCTTAAGGCGGCGCTCGACGGCTTCGCCAAGTCGTTCGTCGCCGCCTGAACCGGACCCGAGGCCACGCAGCCGACGACCTGACCCATGCCGAGCCTCAAGACATTCCGCAACCGGATCCGGAGCGTCAAGTCGACGCAGAAGATCACGTCAGCGATGAAGATGGTGGCCGCCGCCAAGCTGCGCCGCGCGCAGGAGCAGGCGGAGGCCGCGCGGCCCTATGCCGAGCGCATGGAGCGCATGGTCGGCTCGCTCGCCGCCAGCCTGAAGAACGCGGCCGGCGCGCCGCCGATGCTGGCCGGCACCGGCAAGGACCAGGTGCACCTCCTGATCGTCGCCACCTCCGACCGCGGGCTGTGCGGCGCGTTCAACTCCTCCATCGTGCGCGAGGCGCGGGCGACCATCCGCGCGCTGCAGCGCGACGGCAAGACGGTCAAGGTCCTGACGGTCGGGCGCAAGGCGCGTACCCAGCTGATCCGCGAGTACCGTTCGCTGCTGGTCGGCGGGATCGAGGATCTGGGCCGGCCGCGGCTGTCCTACGCCGATGCGGTCCGCATCGCCGAGCAGGTGACGGCGTCGTTCCTCGCCGACGAGTTCGACGTCTGCACCATCATCTACAACAAGTTCCAGTCCGCGATCCGCCAGATCGTCACCAAGCAGCAGCTCATCCCGTTCGCACCGCCCGAGACGGCGGCGGCGGCCGGCGGCGAAGCCTCGCGCGCGGTCTACGAGTACGAGCCGGACGAGAGCGATATCCTCGCCGCGCTGCTGCCGCGCAACCTCGCGGTGCAGGTCTACCGCGCGCTGCTCGAGAACGCGGCGAGCGAGCAGGGCGCGCGGATGAGCGCGATGGACAACGCCACACGCAACGCCGGCGACATGATCGACCGGCTGACGCTCCAGTACAACCGCACCCGCCAGGCGGTCATTACCAAGGAGCTGATCGAAATCATCTCCGGCGCCGAAGCGATCTGACGCTTCGCCCGGACACCGACGGAGACCGTACCCGATGGCCACTGCCACCAACGTCAGCGGAAAGATCACCCAGGTGCTGGGCGCGGTCGTGGACGTCCAGTTCGACGGCCACCTGCCCGCGATCATGAACGCGCTGCACTGCGACAACCAGGGCTCGCGCCTTGTCCTGGAGGTGGCGCAGCACCTCGGCGAGAACACGGTGCGCACCATCGCGATGGACACCACCGACGGCCTGGTGCGCGGCCAGGAGGTCGGCGACACCGGGGCGCCGATCAGCGTGCCGGTCGGCCGCGAGACCCTGGGGCGCATCATCAACGTGGTCGGCGACCCGGTGGACGAACGCGGGCCGGTGAACACCAGGATGAAGTCGCCGATCCATCGCTCGGCGCCGCTGTTCACCGACCAGGCGACCGAATCGAAGATCCTGACCACCGGCATCAAGGTGGTCGACCTGCTCGCGCCCTACGCCCGCGGCGGCAAGATCGGCCTGTTCGGCGGCGCCGGCGTCGGCAAGACCGTCATCATCATGGAGCTGATCAACAACGTCGCGAAGGGCCACGGCGGCTACTCGGTGTTCGCCGGCGTCGGCGAGCGCACGCGCGAGGGCAACGACCTCTATCACGAGATGATGGAATCCGGCGTTATCAAGCTCGACGGCGAGTCCAAGGCCGCGCTGGTGTACGGCCAGATGAACGAGCCGCCGGGCGCGCGCGCGCGCGTCGGCCTGACCGGCCTGACGCTCGCGGAATACTTCCGCGACGAGGAAGGCCAGGACGTGCTGTTCTTCATGGACAACATCTTCCGCTTCACCCAGGCGGGTTCCGAGGTCTCGGCGCTGCTGGGCCGCATTCCCTCGGCGGTGGGCTATCAGCCGACGCTCGCGACCGACATGGGCGCGCTGCAGGAGCGCATCACCTCGACCAACAAGGGCTCGATCACCTCGGTCCAGGCGATCTACGTGCCCGCCGACGACCTGACCGACCCGGCGCCGGCGACCTCGTTCGCCCATCTGGACGCCACCACCGTGCTGTCGCGCCAGATCGCCGAGCTCGGCATCTACCCGGCGGTGGACCCGCTCGACTCGACCTCGCGCATCCTCGACGCCCGCGTCGTCGGGCAGGAGCACTACGACGTCGCCCGCCGCGTGCAGTCGGTGCTGCAGACCTATAAGTCGCTGCAGGACATCATCGCGATCCTGGGCATGGAAGAGCTGTCCGAGGAGGACAAGCTGGTCGTCGCCCGCGCCCGCAAGATCCAGCGCTTCCTGTCGCAGCCGTTCCACGTCGCCGAGGTGTTCACTGGCATCCCCGGCGTGTTCGTCCAGCTCGAGGACACCATCAAGGGGTTCAAGGGCCTGGTCGACGGCGCATACGACGACCTGCCGGAGGCGGCGTTCTACATGGTCGGCACGATCGACGACGCGGTCGCCAAGGCCAAGCGGATGGCCGCCGAGGCGGCCTGAGGAAGGGTAGATGGCCGACAAGGTCCTGTTCGAGCTGGTCTCTCCCGAGCGGCTGCTGCTGTCGGAGCCGGCCAGCATGGTGGTGGTTCCCGGCACCGAGGGCGACTTCGGCGTGCTGCCGGGCCATGCGCCGATGATCTCGACCGTGCGGCCCGGCATCATCGCGATCCATCAGGACGGCCGGGTCGCGCAGCGCATCTTCGTCGCCGGCGGCTTCGCCGAGGTGACCGCGGAGCGCTGCACCGTGCTCGCCGACGAGGCGCTCTCGCTCGAAGGCATCGACCGCGCCGCCGCGGAGGCCCGGGTCCGGGCCGCCAGGGAGGCGGCGGAAGCCGCCGTCAGGGACGACGAGATACGGGTCGCCCGCGCCCGCCTTGCCGCGGCCGAGACGCTGCTCAAGGTCGTCGAGACCGCGCCGGCGGCGCACTGACCCCGCGTCACGCCGGGGCAGGTCGGTGCTTCCGATCCTCCGCCATCCCGCCCACTTTGCCTCTTGCTAAAGCGCGAGGGCTGTCTAAATCTAACAAGAACAAAGGCCAAGAAGACGTGGGGTGTCGAATATGCCGGCTTGGACGCTCAACGACATTCCTTGGGAAAAGTTCGATCGCTCGCGGGTCGACCCCACGATCGTGCCGATCGTGAAGGCGGCCAGCCTGGTCGAATACAACGCCGACGATTATCGCCGCTACCTGTGCGAGATCTTTCCCGAGGACCCGAAGGTTCAAAAGGCGATCGACGGCTGGTCTCGCGAGGAGGTCCAGCATGGCCTCGCGCTCGGCCGCTGGGCGGAGATGGTCGACCCCGACTTCAATTTCCATGAGAGCTTCAAGAGGTTCACCGAGCTGTTCCACCTGCCGCACGGCGCGACCGAGTCGGTGCGCGGCTCGCGCACGGGCGAGATGATCGCGCGCTGCATGGTGGAGACCGGGACCAGCTCGTACTACAGCGCGTTGGCCGATGCGACCGACGAGCCGGTGCTGAAGGCGATCTGCCGCAACATCGCCAACGACGAGATCGCGCACTACTGGCTGTTCTACAACCAGATGCAGCGGTTCATCGAGGTCGAGCAGCTTGGCTTCTGGCAGCGCCTGCGCATCGCGATGGGACGGATCGCCGAGACCGAGGACGACGAGCTTGCCTCGGCCTATTACGCCGCCAACGGCCGCGACATGCCCTATGACCGCCGGGCCAACTTCGAGGCGTACCGCTGCGCGGCGCTGCGCTACTACAAGCCCACCCACGTCGAGCGCGGCGCCGGCATGGTGTTCAAGGCGATCGGCGTGCCGCCCGAAAGCCGCTTCGGCCGCATGCTGACCCGCGTGGCCTGCACGATGTTCTTCGCCAAGGTCCGCCGCATGATCGCGGCGCCGACCTGACGCACCCGTCCGAAGGCCCGGTATCGGGGGCGGCCTTCGCGGCTCCGGTCATTTTGGGCCTGGCTACAGCGAGCGGCGCAGCGATGCGACCACCGGGCGGAACTCGGCCACCACCGCTTCGTAGACCGCGCGCTTGAACGGCACGATAAGCCGGGGGAGGTCGTCGAGCGGGGCCCAGCGCCATTCCGCGAACTCGCGCTGGTGCGCGTCGAGGACGAAGTCGGCGTCGGCGCCCAGGAAGCGCAGCACGAACCACTTCTGCGCCTGCCCGACATAGCTGCCGCCCCACAGCCGGCCGCGCAGCTCGGCCGGCAGGTCGTAGCGCAGCCAGCTTTGGCTCTCAGCGACGATCTCGGCGCGGTCGGTGCCGGTCTCCTCGCGCAGCTCGCGCAGCGCCGCCTGGCGCGGCGTCTCGCCGTCGTCGATGCCGCCTTGCGGCATCTGCCAGGCGTCCGGCGTGTCGTCGCGGCGGCCGACGAACACCAGCCCGGCCGGATTGACCAGCATCAGGCCGACGCACGGCCGGTATCCGGCAGGCGGCGCGCTCATCCGTTGGAACCCGAGGGGCCTCCGCGCAGCGCCGCGGTGACGGGCGCCAGCGCGATGCCGCGCCCGTCGAGCCCGCCCGCCCACGACGCGATGCGCTGCACGGCAAGCGGCAGCAGCGAGGCGGTGCCCACCGCGCGCCCGACGGAACGCGCCGTCTGCTCTAGCTCGTTGAGGCTGTCGTCGATCATGGCCTTGCTCAGCCGTTCGTCGATGGTGCGCACGCTCGCCGTCCACGGCAGGTTGAGCCGCGGCGCCACGGTGGGGACGGTGCTGGTGGCGGCGCTGCCGGCGTCGACGAACAGCAGGCCCCGCTCGCCGAGCGCGGTGAGTACCGGCAGGAGATCGCGCGCCGAGGCGACGAAGCGCGAGCCCCGGGTATCGATCACCCCGACATAGCCGGTCGCCCGGCCCAGGGCCCAGCGCAGCCGTTCGAGGTTCTGGTCGGGCGGGACGCCGGTCAGCAGCGTGTGCGGGCCCGGATCGCGGTGCGGGTATTCCAGCGGCTCCATCGGCAGATCGAGCAGGGCCTCGTGGCCGGCGTTGCGCGCGGCCTCGATCCAGCGGGCGAGGTTGTCGGCATAGGGCGAGAAGGACAGCGTGACGCCCGGCGGCAGGTCGCGGATCGCCTGCTCGCTGAGCGCGACGTTGAGGCCAAGGCCGGTCACCACGATCGCCGTCCGCGGCCGCGTGTCGCCGGCATTGAACGGCTGGGCATACGCCTGCCACGGACGCCGGCCGCCCGGCGGGGTCGGTGCGGTCTCGGACGCCGCAGCCGGCGCCGGAGCGGCCTGCGGCGCCGGCGGCGCCGCGGCCGCAGGTGACGGCGGCTGGGCTTCGCCCGGCGGCGACGCCGGGAGCGATGCCGGCGCCGGTGCCGGGGGGGCGGCGCCGGGACGCGTCACCGCGACGGTGACCGCGCTGCGGCCTTTCGTGCGGTCGGGCGGACCGGCGATCGCCGCCCACACCGCGACCGCGGCCACCGTCAGCAGGAACAGCGCGAGCAGGGCGAGCGGCGTGCGCGGGCGGTGCCGACCCGTTGCCTGGCCTGCCGGCGCCACGTCCGCCGCTCAACCCGCCTGACGCTGCGGACGCGCCGCGGCGGTCAGTTGTATTTCGGGTTGTACAGCGCCAGCGCCCGCAGGAAGTCCACCGCGCGCATGAGCTGGTAGTCCTGCGGCTGCTGCGGCGCGGCATCCCCGGCCGCACCCGTCGTCGGGGCCGGGGCGGGCGCCGGGGCCGGCGTCGCCTCCGGCGTGTCGGCGTCGTCCGGGTCGTTCGGGTTGTGCAAGGCGCCGCGCAGGTCGCGCTCGCGCCGCCGCCCCGCCTCGGTCACCGCCTCCAGCCGCGCCTGCTCGACCGCGACGTCGGGATCGATGCCCTTCGCCTGGATCGACCGGCCCGACGGGGTGAAGTACTGCGCCGTGGTCAGCCGGATGGCGCCATGCTGGCCCAGCGGGATGATGGTCTGGACCGAGCCCTTGCCGAACGACCGGGTGCCCATGACGATCGCGCGCCGGTGGTCCTGCAGGGCGCCGGCGACGATCTCGGACGCCGAGGCGGAGCCGCCGTTGATCAGCACCACGGTGGGGATCTTTTCCGCCACGTCGCCGCCCTTGGCGTTGAAGCGCTGCGCGTCCTCCGGCTTGCGCGAGCGGGTGGAAACGATCTCCCCCTTGTCGAGGAACATGTCCGACACCTTGACCGCCTGGTCGAGCAGGCCGCCGGGGTTGTTGCGTAGGTCGAGCACGAGGCCCTTCAGCTTGCCCTCGCCGGCGTCGCGCTGCAGCTTCTTGAAGGCGTTCTCCAGCCCGTTGGAGGTCTGCTCGCTGAAGCTGGTGATGCGGATGTAGCCGACGTCGTTGCCCTCCAGCCGCGAGCGCACCGACTGGATCTTGATCACCGCGCGGGTCAGGGTCACGTCGAACGGCTCGCGGTCCTTGCGCCGGATGGTCAGCAGGATGTCGCTGTTGACCCGGCCGCGCATCTTCTCGACCGCCTCCGACAGGGTCATGCCCTGCACGGCGTCCTTGTCGATGTGGGTGATCAGGTCGCCCGACTGCAGGCCGGCGCGGTACGCCGGCGTGTCGTCGATCGGGGAGACGACCTTGACGTAGCCGTTCTCCATCGTGACCTCGATGCCGAGCCCGCCGAACTCGCCGCGGGTCTGCACCTGCATGTCCTTGTAGTTCTTGGGGTTCAGGTAGCTGGAATGCGGATCGAGCGAGCTCAGCATGCCGTTGATGGCGGACTCGATCAGCTTCTCGTCCGACACCGAATCGACATAGTCGGCACGCACCCGCTCGAATACGTCGCCGAACAGGTTGAGCTGGCGGTAGGTTTCCGAGGAGTTCGACTGCGCCGCGACGGGCAGGGTGGACATCAGAAGGGCGACCGCCGCAGCGGTCGTCACAGACACCGTTCGCATCATCCGCTTACCTTGCTAGTGCCTGCCGTCAGCCACGGCAGAGGGTTGATCGGTCGACCGTTGAGCCGGAGCTCCAGGTAAAGGACCGGGCGGTCGTCGGTCTCGGCGCTCATCGCGCCGACCGGCTCTCCCGCCAGCACTCGGCTGCCGACCGCACTGTCGATACGGGAAAAGCCTGATAGCAACGTATGATATCCGTCGCCGTGCTGGATGATCAAGAGTCGCCCGAAGCCGCGGAACGCGCCGGCGAACACGATTTCGCCAGCACGCGGCGCGATCACCTGCGCCTCGGGAACGGTTTCGATCGTGAGCCCGCGGGCCACCAAGCCTTCTGGGTCGACCTCGCCGAACCGCTGCACCACGCGGCCGTTCGCGGGCAGGCCGCTCTCCGACGGCGGCGGCAGCGCCGCGATCGCGGCGGGCGGCGATTCTTCCGCCGGGGCCTGCGACGGCGCGGCGGGCGGCTCGGCCGGCGCCTGGGCTGAAGGCGGCACCGCGGCGACCGTCTCCGGCGCGGCAGGCGCTGCCGGCTCGGGGGCCGGCTCGGGGGTCGGCTCGACCCGCGCGACGGCCGGCGGCGCGGCGATCCGCGGCTCGGGCTCGGGCTCGCGCATCGGTTCGGCGCGCGCAAGGCCCAGCCGCTCCAAGAGCTCGCGCACGTCGCGCGCCTCGGCGGCCAGCGCGGCGATGCGGGCGGCGCGGGCGCGGATGTCGGCATCGTCGCGCTGCAGGCCGTTCTTGACCGCCACCAGCGCGGCCAGCCGGTCACGCACGCCGACCAGGGTGGCGTTCTCCTCCACCAGCGCCGCGCGCTTGTCGCCGAGCTCCTTGCGCACGCGGGCGAGATCGGCCAGCGCGGTGCGCAGCGCCGCCGCGTCGTGCTCGATCTGGCCCAGCGCGGCCTTCATCAGGATGGCGCCGCGCGCGGTTTCCGCCGGGCTGTGCGGCGTGGCGAGCAGTGCCGCCTCCGGGATGCGGGCGATGCGCAGCAGGCCGGCGACGGTGCGGTTGTGCTCCGCCTGCCGGGCGCGCAGCGCGTCGGCCTTCTTGACCTCGTCCACGCTCAGCGCGGCGATGCGCGCCTCCAGCGCGGCAACCGTGGTCTCGGAATCGCGGATGCGCGCGGCGAGGGCCACGGATTCCTGGCTCAGCCGCTCGATCTCGCTCAGCAGCGCCGCCGCGGCATCGCCCTTGGCGGGCTGTTGCGCCGCTGCCGGCGCCGCCAGCAGGGCGGCGGCCAGCAGGACCGCGGCGGCGCGGCGGCGGTCAGGCGCCGGCGCGCGCACGGCGGGCCGTCGCGACCGCAGCGGCGGGCAGCAGCGAATGGCCGGTCATCGCGGCGGGCTGCGGCAGGCCGAGCAGATCCAGGATGGTCGGGGCGACATCGGCGAGGCGGCCGTCGTGCAGCGCGTGCACGTCGGCCGGGCCGTTGAACAGGATGACCGGGACCGGGTTCAGGGTGTGCGCGGTGTGCGGCCCGCCGGTTTCCGGGTCCCGCATCATCTCGCTGTTGCCGTGGTCGGCGGTGACGACCAGCGCGCCCCCGGCCTGCTCCACCGCGGCGGCGAGCCGGCCGAGGCAGGCGTCGACGGTTTCGATCGCCTTGACCGCCGCCGCCAGGAAGCCGGTGTGGCCGACCATGTCGGGGTTGGCGTAGTTGACCAGGATGAAATCGTACTTGCCCGACCGTACCGCCTCGACCAGGCGGTCGGTCACCTCGGCGGCCGACATCTCGGGCTGCAGGTCGTAGGTCGCGACCTTGGGCGAGGGGATCAGCAGCCGGTCCTCGCCGGGGAACGGGGTCTCGATGCCGCCGTTGAAGAAATACGTGACGTGCGGGTACTTCTCGGTCTCGGCGATGCGAAACTGCCGCAGGCCGGCGCCCGACACGACCTCGCCCAGGATGTGGTCCAGCGCCACCGGGTGGAACAGGGCGTCGAGGAACGGGTTCAGCGCTTCCGAATACTCGACCATGCCGAGCGCGGTGGCGAGGCGGACGGTGCGCGGCCGCGCGAAGCCGTCGAACCCGGGGTCGAGCAGCGCGGCCAGGATCTCGCGCGCCCGATCAGCGCGGAAGTTGGCCATCAGGAGGCCGTCGCCGTCGCGCATGCCGTCATAGCCGCCGATCGCGCACGGCAGCACGAACTCGTCGTGCACGCCGGCGGCGTAGCTCGCCTCGATGCAGGCCTGCGGCGTCGCCGCGTGCTGGCCGGTCCCGTCGGTCAGGACGGCATGGGCCTTGGCGACCCGGTCCCAGCGCTTGTCGCGGTCCATCGCATAATAGCGGCCCGAGATTGTGCCGTAGCGCACCCGGGCGAGGCCCGACAGGCCGCGGTCGAACGCGGCGATGCACTCCGGCGCGCTCTGGGGCGGCATGTCGCGGCCGTCCAGGAAGCCGTGGACGATTACCTCGATCCCCTGGCGGTCCAGCATGCGCGCCAGCGCCGCCATGTGGTCCTGCATCGAATGGACGCCGCCGGGGGAAAGGAGGCCCATCAGGTGGCAGCGGCCGCCGGACGCCTTCAGCGCGGCGACGAAGCGGGCCAGCGCCGGGTTGGCGGCCAGGCTGCCGTCCTCGATGGCGGCGTCGATGCGGCGAATCTCCTGGTTGACGATTCGGCCCGCGCCGAGGTTCAAATGGCCGACCTCGGAATTGCCCATCTGGCCGGCAGGCAGGCCGACGTCGATGCCGCATGTGGTCAGCAGGGCGTGCGGGCACGCCGCCATAAGCCGTTGAAAAACCGGGGCGCGCGCGGCGGCAACGGCGTTGTCGGCCGGGTCCTCGCGGTAGCCCCAGCCGTCAAGAACGCAGAGGACGACAGGTCGCCGGGACGGCTGCATCGCAACTTCCTTCGCGGAAATGCCGATGTATACGGCATTCGTTAATAATCCGGTAGCCTTGAGGCCGAAATCAACCCCGGTGGTAGGGGTGGCCCGCCAGAATCGACCGGGCGCGGTAGAGCTGCTCGGCCAGCATGCCGCGCACCAGGAGGTGCGGCCAGGTCATCGGCCCCAGCGACAGCACGAACGCCGCGTCGCGGACCAGCGCCTCGTCCAGCCCGTCCGCGCCGCCGATCGCGAAGGCGAGGTCGCCGACGCCGCCGTCCTCCCAGGCCCGCAGTCGCGCCGCCAGCCCTTCGCTCGACAGCATATGGCCTTTGGCGTCCAGCGCGACCAGGGTCGCCCCCTTGGGACAGGCCGCGCGCAACAGCTCGCTTTCGCGGCGGCGGCGGTCGGCCGGCGCAAGGGGGCGGCGCTCCTCGACCTCTTTCACGGCGACTTCGATGCGCGCGCGGTAGTGCGCCAGCAGGTCCCGCTCGGGACCCGCCCGCATCCGGCCGACGGCGAGGAGGGTGAGGCGCATGGGTTGCCAGAGGTCGCCTTTGTGGAAGCGCCCTCTCCGGGTCCGGGTGTCAGCCCGAGGCGCTCGACCGGTCGTCCTCGGGGTGGCGGGCCTGCCACATCTTCTCGAGGTTGTAGAAGGCCCTGACCTCGGGCCGGAATAGGTGGACGACCACGTCGCCGGCGTCGATCAGCACCCAGTCGGCCTGCGGCAGGCCTTCGGGCCGGACGCCGGCCTTGCCGAGCTTCTTCACCTCGTCGGCGATCCGCTCGGCCATCGCGGCGACTTGGCGCGACGAGCGGCCGGTGGCGATCAGCATAAAGTCGGCGATCGAGGACTTGCCGCGCAGCGGGATGGCGACGATGTCCTCGGCCTTGTAGTCCTCCAGGATGTTGCGCAGGAAGGCGAGCAGCGCCTCGGGCGCCATCGGCTCCGGCTTCACCTTTGCCTTGCCTTTCTCGCGCCCGTTGCCGGCGATCGCCGCCGCGGCCCGCCGGTCCCCGGACAGGGCGCGGCGGGCGCGGATCTGGGTGGCGGAGCCGGGGTGGAGCTGGGTGTGGAAGAAGGTCCACGCCGGCGGCTTCTTCTCGACCAGCCGGCAGGCGTCGCGGCGCTTCAGCTTGAAGCGGGCGAAGGCATGCGCGGCCTGGCCGGCCAGCGCGTCGAAGCCGAAGGGCGCGCGGTCGAACACCGCGATCGGCATGGTGTTGAAGATCTTGGTCCAGCGGTGCCAGTGCGAGATCTGGACCAGGTTGTCGGCGCCCATGATCCAGACGAACTGGGTGCGCGGAAAGCACTGCCTCAGGAGGGGCAGCGTCTCGGCGGTATAGCGGGTGCCCAGCCGCTGCTCCAGGTCGGTGACGATGATGTTGGGGTGGCGGGCGAGCTCGCGCGCGCCCTCCAGCCGCTCCTCGAACGGTGCCATGCCTTCGACCGGCTTCAGCGGGTTCTGCGGCGAGACCAGCCACCAGACCTCGTCCAGGTGCAGCAGCTTCAGCGCCAGCAGGCTGATATGGCGGTGCCCGTCGTGCGCCGGGTTGAACGAGCCGCCGAGGATGCCGACCTTGAGGCCGGGCGCGCCGAGACCGCGGCGGATGGATGCGCGGATGGTCAGGGCCGGACCTGCCCTGCGCCGCGCACGACGTACTTGAACGTCGTGAGCTGCTCCACGCCGACCGGGCCGCGCGCATGCAGCCGCCCGGTGGAAATGCCGATCTCCGCCCCCATGCCGAACTCGCCGCCATCGGCGAACTGGGTCGAGGCGTTGTGCAGGACGATCGCGGAATCGACCCGGTTCAGGAACCGTTCGGCCGCCGCCGCGTCGCCGGTGACGATCGCGTCGGTGTGGTGCGAGCCGTAGCGTCCGATGTGGGCGATCGCCGCATCGACGCCGGCCACCACGCGCACCGAGATGATGGCGTCGAGGTACTCGGTCGCCCAGTCGGCCTCGGTCGCCGCCGCCGCGGCTGGGAACAGCGCGCGGGTGCGCGCATCGCCGCGGATCTCGCAGCCGGCGGCGGCGAGGTCGGCGCACAGCGCCGGCACCGCGCGGTCGGCGATCTTCTCGTCGACCAGGAGCGATTCCGTCGCGCCGCAGACGCCGGTGCGCCGCATCTTGGCGTTCATCACCACCTTGCGCGCCATCTCCAGGTCGGCGGCGCCGTCGACATAGACGTGGCAGTTGCCCTCCAGGTGCGCGATCACCGGGATGCGGCTGTCGCGCTGCACGCGCTCGATCAGCGACTTTCCGCCGCGCGGCACGATGATGTCGATCAGGTCGGCCATCGCCAGCATCTCGCCCACCGCGGCGCGGTCGCGCGTCGGCACGAGCTGGATGGCCGCCGTCGGCAGGTCCGCCGCGCGCAGGCCCGCCTGAAGGCAGCCCATGATCGCGGTCGAGGAATGGAAGCTCTCCGACCCGCCGCGCAGGATCGCGGCGTTGCCGGACTTTAGGCATAGGCCGCCGGCGTCCGCGGTGACGTTCGGGCGCGACTCGTAGATGATGCCGATGACGCCGAGCGGCACGCGCACGCGCCGGATGTCGAGGCCGTTGGGCCGCGTCCACTGCGCCATCACCGCGCCGACCGGATCGGGCAGGGCGGCGATCTCCTCCAGCCCGGCCGCCATCGCGGCGACGCGCTTGGCATCGAGCATCAGCCGGTCGAGCATGGCGCCCGTGGTGCCGTTGGCGCGCGCCGCGTCCATGTCGCGCGCGTTGGCGGCGAGGACGTCGTCCCGGCGGTCGCGGATCGCGGCGGCGGCGGCGGCAAGCGCGGCGTTCTTCGCGTCAGCCGGCGCGGCGGCGAGCGCGGGCAGCGCATCGCGCGCCTCGGCCGCGATCCGGCGCATCGTGGCCCGGATGTCGGCGGCGGCGGGCGGACGCGCCGCGATGGTGTCGAGTTCTGCCACGTCCCTGCTATCGTTCGTCCAGGGCCAGATCGTCCCTGTGGATCATTTCGTCCCGGCCACGGTAGCCCAGCCGGTCCTCGATTTCACGGCTTTTGTAGCCGACGATGCGGCGCGCATCGGCAGCCGCATAGGCGGTCAGGCCGACGCCCAGCCGCCGGCCGTCGGGGTCGAGCACGACCACCGCGTCGCCGCGCTGGAAGTCGCCTTCGACCGCAGTGACGCCCGCCGGCAGCAGGCTGCGGCCGTCGCGCAGCGCCTTCAGCGCGCCGGCGTCGATGGTGACCGAGCCGGCGGCTTTCATGGCGCCGGCGATCCAGCGCTTGCGCGCCGCGCGCGGCTCCGCCGGCGGCAGGAACCAGGTCGCCCGGCCGCCGCCGTCGATGGCGGCCAGCGCATGCGGCTCGCGCCCCAGCGCGATCACCATGCGGCAGCCGGCGCCCATCGCCACCTTGGCCGCGTCGAGCTTGGTGACCATGCCGCCGGAGCTGTAGCCGGGCGGCGCCTTGCCGGCCATCGCCTCGATCTCGGGCGTGATCTCCTCGACCACGGGGATGAAGCGGGCGTCCGGATTGTTGCGGGGATCGCCCTCGTAGAGGCCGTCGATGTCGGACAGCAGGACCAGCGTGTCGGCGCTGGTCATCTGCGCCACGCGCGCGGCCAGCCGGTCGTTGTCGCCGAAGCGGATCTCGTCGGTCGCCACGGTGTCGTTCTCGTTGATGACCGGCACCGCGCCCAGCTTCAGCAGCGTCTCCAGCGTGCTGCGGGCGTTCAGGTGGCGCCGCCGCGCCTCGGTGTCGGCGAGCGTCAGCAGGATCTGCGCCACGGTGATGCCGTGGCGCGCCAGCGTCTCCTGGTAGGCGTGGGCGAGGCGGATCTGGCCCGTCGCGGCGGCGGCCTGCTTCTCTTCCAGCCGCAAGGCGCGGCGCGGCAGGCCGAGGTGGAGCCGTCCCGCCGCGATGGCGCCGGACGACACCAGGATCACTTCGACGCCGCGGCCGCGCAGCGCCGCGACGTCCTCGCCCAGCGCCTCCAGCCAGTCGCGGCGCAGCGCGCCGGTGCCGCCGTCCACCAGCAGCGCCGAGCCGATCTTGACCACCAGCCGCCGAGCGTCGGCGACCCTCGCCGGCGCGGTCATGGCCGCGGTCATGGACGGTACGCCGCTTCCTCGGCGCCGGCGCCCTCCTCGGCGCGCGCCTCGGCGATCGCGTCCAGGAGCGCGCGCAGCACCGCCTCGACGCCGCGCCCCGTCGCGCCCGACACCGCCATCACCGGGCCGTCGGCGGCGTCCTCCAGCGCGGCGGTCTTCTCGGCGAGCTCCTCGGGCGTCAGGGCGTCGATCTTGTTGAGCGCGAGGACGATGGGCTTGTCCTCCAGCCCCTGGCCGTAGGCCTCCAGCTCGCCGCACACGGTTTCCCATGCGCCGACGACGTCCTCCTGGGTGCCGTCGACCAGGTGCAGCAGCACGCGGCAGCGCTCGACGTGGCCGAGGAAGCGGTCGCCCAGCCCGGCGCCCTCGTGCGCGCCCTCGATCAAGCCGGGGATGTCGGCCAGCACGAACTCCTCCTCGCCAAGCCGCACGACGCCGAGCCCGGGCGACAGCGTGGTGAACGGGTAGTCGGCGATCTTCGGCCGCGCCCGCGTGCAGGCGGCGAGGAAGGTGGACTTGCCCGCGTTGGGCAGGCCGACCAGCCCGGCGTCGGCGATCAGCTTGAGGCGCAGCCAGACCACCATCTCCTCGGTCGGCTCGCCGTCCTCGGTGCGTCGCGGCGCGCGGTTGGTGGACGACTTGAACCGGGCGTTGCCGCGGCCGCCGCGCCCGCCCGGCGCCAGCACCACGCGCTCGCCGACATGGGTCAGGTCGGCGAGCAGGGTCTCGTTGTCCTCGGCGAAGATCTGCGTGCCGACCGGCACGCGCAGCAGCACGTCCTTGCCGTCGGCGCCGGTACGGTTTGCGCCTTCGCCGGGGCGGCCGTTGCCGGCGCGGAAATGCTGTTGGAAACGGAAGTCGATCAGGGTGTTGAGGCCGTCCACCGCCTCGGCGACCACGTCGCCGCCGCGGCCGCCGTCGCCGCCGTCGGGGCCGCCGAACTCGATGAACTTCTCGCGCCGGAACGACAGGCAGCCGTGCCCGCCGTTGCCCGGCTTCACGTAGACTTTGGTCTGGTCGAGGAATTTCATGGCGGTGGATCGGTCAAGGGGTCGGCGGGCGAGGCCGCGCCGATCCCGCGCGGCCTCGCCAAAGGGATCGGCGCCGGCGCGCTATTCGCCCGGCACCACCGAGATATAGGTACGACCGCCGGCGCCGCGGGTGAACTCCACCCGTCCGTCGGTGGTGGCGAAGATGGTGTGGTCGCGGCCCAGGCCGGTGTTGCGGCCGGGGTGGAACTTGGTGCCGCGCTGGCGGACCAGGATGTTGCCCGACACGACGGCCTGGCCGCCGAAGCGCTTCACGCCCAGGCGCTGGCCGGGGCTGTCGCGGCCGTTGCGCGAGCTGCCGCCTGCTTTCTTGTGAGCCATCTCATCAACTCCTGAGCGTCAGCCGACGATGCCGGTGATGCGGACCACCGTCTGATCCTGGCGATGGCCCCGGCGGCGCCGGTAGTTCTTGCGTCGCTTCTTCTTGAAAACGATGATCTTTTCGCCGCGGCTCTGGGCCAGCACGGTGCCCTTCACCTCGGCGCCGTCGACCAGCGGCAGGCCAAGCTTGACCGCGCCGTCGTCGCCGCCGACCGCCAGCACCTCGCCGAACGCCACCTCCGCTCCTTCTTCGACAGGAAGCTTCTCGATGACGATCACATCGTTCTGGGCGACGCGGTACTGCTTGCCGCCCGTCTTGATCACAGCGAACATGGCTCGATCCGAGGTTTGCCGGGCGCAACGAACCATGCCCGGAGGCAACCGGCCGTTGCGGGGAAGAGCGTCGTATATATCCCGGCCCGCGGGCGTGTCAACCGCGATGGGCGCAGCAGGCGACCGGGGAACCGGATAACGCCTTGTTTACCACGACGGACCACCATGCCTGGTCGCCGAACGGCCGGAGAGTCGGCCAGGGCGCGGCCGAGAGAGGTCCCGATCGCGGTGTCCAGCCCCGAGCACCCCCCGCCCGGGCGTCGCGGCGGCGGCGCTGCCGTTGCCGGCGGCCGTCGGCTCAGCCGCGCCATCCAGGCCGGCGTCGCCGTGCTGATCCTGGCGATGTGGGGCCTGCTCGCGCTGTCGGCGCAGCAGCAGTTCGTCCTGGCCCGCGAGAAGGCGGCGTCGAACACCGCCACCCTGGCCAAGCTGGTGGAGGCGTGGGCGCTGTCCACGCTGGAGCGCATCAACTACCTCGCCGCGGGCGTCGAGGCCGCAGCGGCGGTCGGCCTCTCCGCCGAAGAGCTCAACATCCTCCTGGCGCGCCAGGACGAGGCGGACCCGGCGCTGTTCCACGTCATCGACGTGCTCGATCGCGACGGCGAGCGCATCGCCTCCTCCGAGCCCGACACCCCGGTCAAGGGCGCGCGCAACTTCGACACCGACCAGGCGGTGCTCACGCCGTCGCAGATCGGCCTGCCGCGCCGCGTCGGCGGCGGCGTGCTGATCCCGATCCTGCGGCCGCTGTTCGACAACACCGGCCAGCCGATCGGCGCTGTGGTGGCCGAGATCGACCCCGACTATTTCGCCGGCTTCTCGGCCGACCTCGGCCTGCCGCGCGGCACCGCGGTGGTGCTGATGCGCGCCGACGGCCCGCTGCTGGCGCGCAACATCGACGCCCTCGGCCTGGTCGGCCGCAGCTATCCCGAAAGCCCGCTGTGGGAGGCGCTGGCGCAGGGCCCGAGCGGCGGCTTCGAGGCCGTCGACACCGACGGCACGCGGCGCATCGTCTCCTACCGCACCAACCCGGCCTTCCCGCTGATCGTCTCCATCGGCTTCGCCGCCGAGCAGGTGTTCGCCGAGGCGTGGCGGCGGGCCTACACGAACCTCGCCATCGGTGCGGCGCTGTCGCTGGGCCTGGTGCTGGCGACGTGGCTCCTGGTGACGACGCTGCGCCGCCGCGCCGATGCCGAGCGCGCCGCGCTGGTCGCTGACGCGGCCGTGCGGTCAGTGGCCTCGGGCGTCGCGGTGGTGGAGGCCGCAGGCGGCTGCCAGGTCGTGCTGGCGAACCCGGCCTTCTGCCAGCTTTTCGCCGGCAGCGTCGCCGACGCGATGGGGCAACCGCTCGGCGCCCTGGCCGGGCCCGCCGTCCTTGCGCTGGTGGAGGCGGTGGGCGAAGCGGACGGCGGCACGCCCGAGACGATGCGCGAGATCCGGCTCGATCGCCCGGGCAGCCGCGTCGATTGGATCGAAGTGCGCGTCGCGCCGATCCGCGACCGGTTCGGCGCGGTCCGTCACGCTGCCGTCATCGCCACCGACATCAGCGCGCGCAAGGAGGCCGAGGACGAGCTTGTCCGCGCCAAGGAGCAGGCGGAAGGCGCAAGCCGGGCCAAGTCGGAATTCCTTGCCAACATGAGCCACGAGCTGCGCACCCCGCTCAACGCCGTGATCGGCTTCGCCGACGTGATCGCGGGCGAGATGTTCGGTCCCGTCGGCACCGAACGCTACCGCGAGTACGCCAAGCTGATCCGCATGTCGGGCTCGCACCTCCTGGAGATCATCTCCGACATCCTCGACCTCGCGAAGATCGAGGCCAACCACGTCATCCTCGACGACAAGCCGGTCGACGTCGCCGGCGTGATGGCGATGTGCGAGACGCTGGTCAGCAGCCGCGCCGAGCAGGCCGGCGTGGCGGTGCTGCGCCGCTTGCAGCCGGGCCTGCCGTCGCTGCGCGCGGACGAGCTGCGGGTGAAGCAGATCGTGCTGAACCTGCTCTCCAACGCGGTCAAGTTCAGCCCGCGCGGCGCCGAGGTCGTGGTGTCGGCACGGCTCGGCCGCGACGGCGGCATCGAGATCGAGGTGAAGGACCACGGCTGCGGCATGAGCGAGGCTGAGCTGCGGCTCGCCCTGCAGCCGTTCCGCCAGGTCAACAGCGCCATCGCCAGGCAGGCGGAAGGCACCGGGCTCGGCCTGCCGCTGGCGGTGCGGCTGACCATGCTGCACGGCGGCCGGCTCGATATCGAGAGCCGGCCCGGCGTCGGCACCATCGCCTGCGTGCGGTTCCCGCCGGCGCGCACCCTGGCGGCACGCTCCGCCGCCTGACCCTCAGCGGCGCAGGACCTGGCCGCGCAGCTCGCCCGGCGGGTGTGCGGTGGTGTGCACGTTGACGTAGGTGCGGCCGGCCAGCAGCGCCTCCGCCTGCTCCGGCGTCAACGCGGCGGCGCCGCGATGCGGACTCGCCTCGCCGGC
Organism: Rhodospirillaceae bacterium; assembly: GCA_050249455.1. Lineage (GTDB taxonomy): Bacteria > Pseudomonadota > Alphaproteobacteria > MPNO01 > VGEU01 > JBFWQM01. The sequence goes on from JBFWQM010000038.1 coordinate 22,986, forward strand.
CTTGGCGACGGGCACCATGATCGGGGCGTTCTGGGCCGGCGACGCCGGGCCGTGGAAATGAATGGCGCTCATCGGCGCACTCAGGCCGTCGTACTGGACCACCCAGCGCATCTGCCGCGTCGTGGTGTCGAATACAACGGACGCGGCGCCCGCTGCCTTGGTCTCCACCGGCGGAATTTCGCCGCCGCCGGAGAGGTTCGCCGTCAACTCGACGGTCTCCGTCCACGCGGGTGTTGCCATGCAACTCGCAACAACCACCAGGAACGCAAGCCTGCCGTTCATGCCGCAGCCCCCCTTTGCGCGGTGTCCTTGCATCGGTCGACAGGATAAGTCGCGCCGGTGGTCGTGTCCCATCCAACTTTCGTGATCGGGGCGTGCGTGCTAGCCTCGCTGCGATCGAGCCGACGCTGAGATCGGCCGCTGGGAGGATCGGTCATGCGACTTGCGGTAACTGGAATTCTCGCGCTCGCCGGCTGTCTCGCGCTCGGCGCGGCGGCGCAGGCGGCCGAACTGCGCTACGGCTCGCCGTTCCCCCCCAACCACATCATGCAGAAGCACATGATGGAGCCGTGGGCGAAGGAGATCGAGGCGCAGAGCAAGGGCACGCTCAAGATCACCTTCCATCCCGGCGGCGAGCTCGGCAGCGGACCGCAGATGTACAAGCGCGTCGTGGACGGTGTCGCCGACATGGGGATCAGCCTGCAGGGCTTCACCTCCGACCAGTTCCCGCGCACCATGCTGATCGAGCTGCCCGGACTCGCCAAGGACAACCAGACGGCGGCGCGGATGCTCTACCGCGCCTATGACCTGGTCAAGCCGGACTACGATCGCACCAGGGTGCTGGCGCTGTGGTCGACCGGCCCCAACACCTTCATGATGCGCAAGGATCCGGTGCGCGGCATCGACGACCTGAAGGGCAAGCGGCTGCGCACGCCCTCGGCGTTTCTCGGCGACATCATCAAGGCGACCGGCGCCAGCCCGGTGTCGATGCCGATCAACGACCTTTATCATGCGCTGCAGACCGGTGTGCTCGACGGCGCCGGCACGGGCGCGAGCGCGCTCGAAGGCTTCAAGCTCGGCGAAGTGCTCAAGTACTACACCGACTACACCGTCGGGGTCAGCCCGCTGTTCATCGTGATGAACCCGCGCAGCTACGACCGCCTGTCGCCGGAGCATCGCGCGCTGGTCGACAAGACCACCGGGCTCGAGCTCAGCCTGAAGGGCGCCAAGGTCTACGACGACGAGGCGATCCGCCAGCTCGATGCCGAGATCAAGTCCGGCCGCGGCGAGCTGCACAAGATGTCGGAGGCCGAGCAGAAGCGGCTCGACGATGCCATCGCGCCGGTCAGCGAGAAGTTCATCGCCGACCGCGAGGCCAAGGGCATCCCGGCGCGCAAGATCGTCGAAACGATGAAGGGCGGGGCGTGATCCGCCCGGCCTGACCGGCGCTATCCGGCGCCGGCCGGGTTCGCGTACGCCTGCGTCCCCGCGACGTAGGTGGCGCGGACGCAGCGGTCGTCGCCGAGCGTCATCAGCGCGAACAGCATGTCCTCGATCGACTCGGCGCGCGCCGTGCGCTGGGCGAGGAGCGGCGTCGCGGCGGGGTCGAGGACGACGAGGTCGGCCTCGCGGCCCGGCTGCAGCGTGCCGATGAGCGCGTCGAGGCCGAGCGTCCGGGCGCCGCCGAGCGTCGCCAGATAGAGCGCCTCGACGGCGGTGAGCGTGTCGCCGGCCAGCGCGGCGACCTTGTAGGCGGCGCCCATCGTCGCCAGCAGCGAGAAGCTGGTGCCGGCGCCGATGTCGGTGCCGAGGCCGACCTCGACCGGCCGCGCCGGGTCGCGCGCGCGGCGCAGGCCGAACAGGCCGCTGCCCAGGAACATGTTCGAGGTCGGGCAGTGCGCCAGCGCCGCGCCGGCGGCGTGGCAGCGGCACAGCTCCGCCTCGCTCATGTGGATGCCGTGCGCCAGCACCGACCGGCCGCCGATCAGGCCATGGTGGTCGTAGACGTCGAGGTAGCCGGCGCGGTCGGGGAACAGCGCGGCGATCCACGCCACCTCGCGCCGGTTCTCGGCGATGTGGGTCTGCATCAGGACGCCGGGATGCTCGCGCAGCAGCGCGCCGGCGGCATCGAGCTGCGCCGCCGTCGAGGTGCCGGCGAAGCGCGGCGTCACCGCATAAAGCGCGCGGCCGCGCCCGTGCCAGCGCGCGATCAGCGTCTTCGAGTCGTCGTAGCCGGCCTGCGCGGTGTCGAGCAGCGCCGGCGGAGCGTTGCGGTCCATCAGCACCTTGCCCGCGGCGAGCCGCAGGTTGCGCCGCGCCGCCGCCTCGAACAGCGCATCGACCGACTGCGGGTAGACGGCGCAGAACACCAGCGCCGTGGTCGTGCCGTTGCGCAGCAGCTCGTCGCAGAACAGCGCCGCCATCGCGTCGGCCGCCGCACGGTCGGCGAAGGCCTGCTCGGCGACGAAGGTCCGCTTCTCCAGCCAGTCCAGCAGGTCGCCGGCATAGCTGGCGATCATGCCGGTCTGCACGTAGTGGACATGGGTGTCGACGAAGCCGGGGCACACCAGGCAGCCGCGCCGGTCGTCCACCCGCGCGCCCGGCGGCAAGGTCGGCAGCAGCGCCGCGGCCGGACCGGCGGCACGGATGATCCCGTTGTCGCACACCACCAGCCCGTCGGGCACGTGGACGAAGGCATGCGCCGGGTCGGCGCGGAACGGGTCGTCGCGCAGATAGGCCAGCGCGCCGCGGACGGCGGAAACGGTCGGCGGGACGGGATCGCTCACCCGGCGATCCTAGCGGACCATCGTGTTCGGCAGGTAGAGCGCGATGCCGGGGAAGGCGATCAGGATCGCGGTGCACGCCAGCATGGCGATCCAGAACGGCAGGATGCCGGCGAAGATCTGGCCCATCGGCACGTCGCGCGCGATGCCCTTGACGACGAAGACGTTGACGCCGACCGGCGGGCTGATCAGCCCCATCTCCAGCACGACGACCATGATCACGCCGAACCAGATCGGGTCGTAGCCGAGCGACGTGATGATCGGGAACACGATCGGCAGGGTCAGCACCAGCATCGAGAAGCCTTCGAGGAACATTCCCAGGACGATGTAGGTCGCCAGGATCAGCAGCAGCACCCCGAGCGGGGTCAGCTCGAGCGCGGCGAGGAGCGTGGCCAGCTCGGCCGGGATGCGGGTGACGCCCAGGAACGGCGTGAACAGGTGGGCGCCGATCAGGATCAGGAACACCAGTGCCGTCGTCTCCATCGTCTGCAGCAGCACCGCCACCGCGGCGTCGCGATTGATCCGCCGCCGCGCCGCCGCCAAGACCAGCGACAGGAACGCGCCGACCGCCGCCGCCTCGGTCGGGGTGAACGCGCCGAGATAGATGCCGCCGATGGTCAGCACGACGATGCCGACCATCGGCGCCGCCTGCAGCAGCGCGCGCAGCCGCGCCGCCATCGGCATCGCCGGGCCCGGCGGGCCGTAGTCGGGGCGCAGCCGGGTCACCACGACGACGGTCAGCACGAACAAGGCGGTCAGCAGCAGGCCGGGCAGCACGCCGGCCAGGAACAGCCGGCCGATCGACTGCTCGGTCAGGATGGCGTAGATCGCAAAGCCGGTGCTGGGCGGGATCAGGATGCCGAGCGTGCCGCCGGCCGCGATCACCCCGGTGGCGAGCCGCGGGTCGTAGCGGTAGCGGCGCATCTCCGGCAGCGCGACCTGGCCCATGGTGATCGCCGCGGCGACCGACGATCCCGACAGCGCCGCGAAGCCGGCGCAGGCGCCGATGGTCGCGGTCGCCAGCCCGCCGCGGCGGTGCCCGACCCAGGCGTAGACCGCGGCGTAGAGGTCCTGGCCCATCCCCGACAAGGTCGCGAGGTTGCCCATCAGGATGAAGAACGGGATCACGCTGAGCGGATAGAACGAGGCGATATGGAACGGCTCGCTGCCGACCAGCGCCAGCGCCGCCGGCCAGCTCGTCAGCGCCGCGAACCCCGCCGTGCCGACCAGCGCCATCGCCAGCCCGATCGGCATGCGCAGCGCAATCAGGGCGAACAGCGCGACCAGGCCGACGATGCCGATCGCGATGGGGGTCACGCGCGCTCGCCTTGCGCCGGCCGCCGGGACGCGGCCTGCGCGGCCAGTACCACCGCATAGACCGCGAAGCCGATGGCCACCACCAGGAAGAAAGGCACCTGCGGGATGCCGAGGACGTTGGTGCTGGCGCCGCGCGATGCTGCGTCCAGCCCTTCCTCCAGGCTGCGCCAGGCGACGACGCCCATCGCCACCGCGCCGACGGCCTGCACGACGGTATCGTTGATGCGCAGCAGCCGCGGCGGCAGCGCGCTGCCGATGAAGTCGATGGCGATGTGCGCGCCGGTCCAGCCGCAATGGGCGATGCCGAGCACGGTGACCAGCACCAGCCCGACCTCGGTGACTTCCTGCACGCCGAAAATCGGCGCGTTGAACACGGCGCGCAGCGCGACGTCGACCACGGTCAGCAGCATCAGCGCCACCAGCGCCGCGCCGCCGGCCAGCGCCAGGGCGCGCGTCAGCCGCGCCATCTTCCGACGCGCGTCGATATCGCGATCGTCACGGTATCATGCGCCTCCCCGCCGGCCGGCTTGTCCGCAGCCGTTGACGGCCAGGGGAACATGCACCTTCCGGGCTGTCAATCGAGGGAGGCCGAAACGATGCCGGCGCCCGGCGCTACCGGCCGGCGAGCCACGCCTCGCCGTCGGCCTTCAGCGCGCGCTCGTCGGCGGAGCCTCCGATGACGATGCCGGGCGGCACGGTGCGGCCGATCTTCGCCTGGCGGAACGCCATGAACGCGAAGCCCGATGCCGCGCCTTCCAGCGCCACGCCGTCGAAGAACGACGGCGGCACCGATCCCGGCACCACGGGGTCGAGCCGGTCCTTGTCGTAGATCGTTGACCACTTGGAGATGCGCCAGCCGCCGCCCTGGAACTCGAACAGGTCGAAGAAGCGGCCCCACGAGGTGTAGTCGCACAGGTGCCCGTCGATGCGGTCGCGGGTCAGGATCTGCACGTCGGTTTCCAACGTCGCGCGCGCGCCGCGGACGACGGCGCGCTGGTTGCCGAACCAGTGCTTGCTGCGCTCCTCCGGCTTGCGGTTGGCGGTGAGCACCTTGGACCGCTCGATGAACCCGGCGACCGGGCCGGCATACCACGACACCGTCACCGTCGCGCCCGGGTTGAAGCAGCTCTCCACCAGCGCCCAGTCGCCCTGGTCACGGCCCCAGCCCCACAGCCGGCGGACCCGGCAGATGTCGGCTTCGTCTGCGATGCGCTGCAATGCCGCGGCGTCGGTCATGGCCGGCTGCCTCCCTGTTTTTATGCGCGGCATGTTACCGCAGCCACGCCGCACGTCACCGCCGAATTGCCGGTGGCCGCAGACAAGGCCGGTTTGTATAACGGGAAGCTATTCCGTGAGGGAGCGCGACGATGAGCATGGCCTACCAGCGGCAGGACCGGACGGTCACCAATCCGCTCTATCGCGATCACCGCATGAAGCTCGGCGTGATGGCGTTCAACTGCTCCAGCGGGTCCACCATCACGACAGCCGAAGGCTCCTGGCAGCTCAACTGGCCGGAGACCGTCGCTGTCGCGCAGATGGCCGATGCGGCCGGGCTCGACGTGCTGCTGCCGGTCGGGCGCTGGCGCGGCTATGGCGGGCCGAGCAACTTCAACAACGCCACCTACGAGAGCCTGACCTGGGCCTCGGCGCTCGGCGCGCTGACCCGCCAGATCGGCGTGTTCGCCACCGTGCACGTGCCGCTGATCAACCCGGTGATGGCGGCCAAGATGGCGGCGACTGTGGACCACGTCACCAACGGCCGGTTCTGCCTCAACGTCGTGTGCGGCTGGTTCAAGGACGAGTTCGAGATGTTCAACGCCGGCTGGCTCGACCACGACGAGCGCTACATCTACGGCGCCGAGTGGG
>JBFWQM010000039.1:0-28855 GCA_050249455.1 Rhodospirillaceae bacterium
AGAGCCTCCCGTCACCGGCCGCGCCTTCCGGGCGCTCGGCAACGGCATCGTGCTCGTGGAATGGCGCGGCGCGCTGGCCGACGGCGACCGCATGATGCCGATGTCGGGCGATGCGCCGGTCGGCCGTGTCCAGGTCGCGGTCGCGGTGCCGGCCGCCGACGGCGGCACCCGCACCTTCGTCGCGTTCCGCCTGGCGGCGGCGCCGAGCGCCGAGCGGCCGCTGACGGTGCGCAACCAGGACGGCGAGGCGCTGGCGGCCCTCGCGCCCGGCGAGATGCCGGCGCCGCTCGACCGCGGCGTCTTCGACGGTCTCGGCCCGCTCGGCCGCTTTCGGCTCCTGCGCTTCCTCCTCAGCCTGTGCGCGCGGACCTTCAAGCTGGCCGGCGACCCGGCCTACGCGGCGGCCTGCCGCGAGCTGGTGCTTGCGATCGCGCCCGAGCCGGCGCCGCTCGGCTTCCGCCAGCGGCTGACGCCGAACCTTTCGCTCTTCGAGGGCCGCTTGCCGGCCGAACTGGGGCGGATCGACCTGACGGTGGCGATCGGCGCAGAAGGCATCGCGCCCGTCGCTTTCGCCCCACAACTGCGCGCCAGCGAGCCGGCGCCGGCCGGCACCGCCGCCTGCGACCTCGCGGTCGAGCACGCCGACCGCCTCGGCGACGGAGCGCTCGTGATCCTGTTCGGCGAGGCGGGGCTGGCCTGCCGCCGCCTCGAGCCGGCGCCGCGCGGGGCCGGCCTGTTCCGGCCGGCGCAGGCGAAGCAGACCTTGTCGGCGGCGCAGCGCAGCTACGCCCTGCACTGCATCGGCCTCAAGTCACGCACCGACGCGGATTGCGCGGCGCTGCTGCGCGAGGCGTCGGCCGGCGCGCTGCAGCCGGCGCGCCGGATCGACGATCCGCGCCAGCCGGTCGGCGCGGCGCTGGAGGTCGCCGTCGGCGAAGGTCTCGACGGCGTGCTGATCTCCGGCTGGCTGCGCGACCCGCTCGGCCTCGTCGCCGCGATCCGGCTGATGTCGCCGTTCGGCGAGGCCGCCGTGCCGCCCGAAAGCCTGCATCGCTTACGCCGCGCCGACGTTGCGGCGCGCTATGCCAAGTCGGCCTGGCCCGGCGGCCCCGCCGACACCGGTTTCGTCGCGCGGGTGCCGTTCCCGGAGGCGCCGGCGCCCGTCCGCCAGTATCGGCTGGCGCTGACCCTGGCGTCCGGCAATGTGGTGGAGGTCGTGGCGCCGCCGGTGCCGGCGGATCCCGCGCGCGCGCGCGACGCGGTGCTGTCGGCGGTGCCCGCCGCGGCGCTCACGCCGGCGATGCTGGCCGGGTGCATCGCCCCGGCGGCGGCGCGGCTGCATGAGTCGGCCCGCGCCGCGCGGGGCGAACCGACGGTGGTGGCGATCGGCCAGGCGGTGGCGGCGCCGACGGTTTCGTTGGCGATACCGCTCTACCGCAACCTGTCGTTCCTGCGCTTCCAGTTCGCCGCCTTCGCGACCGACCCGGCGATGCGGTCGGCCGAGCTCGTCTACGTCCTCGATTCGCCGGAGCAGCGGGACGAGGCAGAACACCTGCTGCGCGGCTTCCACGCGCTCTACGACCTGCCGCTGACCCTGGTGGTGATGGCGGCGAATGCGGGCTACGCCGCGGCGACCAACGCCGGCGCGCGGGTGGCGCGCGGCGCCCGCCTGCTGCTGCTCAACTCCGACGTCGTGCCCGAGGCGCCGGGCTGGCTGCCGCGTATGGCGGCGGTGCTCGATTCCGATCCGGCGATCGGCGCGGTCGGACCCAAGCTCCTGTTCGACGACGGGTCGATCCAGCACGCCGGGCTCTGCTTCGCGCGCGACTTCTCCGGCGACTGGTACAACAACCACTACTACAAGGGCTATCCGCGTCGCTTCGCGCTGGCCAACGTGCAGCGCGACGTGCCCGGCGTCACCGGCGCCGCGGTGCTGATGCCGCGCGACCTCTACGAATCCCTGGGTGGCATCTGCGAGGACTACGTCGTCGGCGACTACGAGGACTCCGACCTCTGCCTGCGCATCCGCGCCGCCGGCCGGCGCATCGTCTACGCGCCGCAGGCCGAGCTGTTCCACTTCGAGCGCCGGTCGATCGAGCTGCATGGCGGCTACGCCGACACGGTGGCCGCCGCCTACAACCGCTGGCTGCACGCCGGACGCTGGTCGGACGCGATGGCGCAGGCGATGGCCGATCCCGAGATCCCGACCGGTGCGGGCGAGACCCGCGCCGTGGCGTGAGGAGGTCGCGATGGACGGCAGTGCCAACCTTCTCGATATCGACCGCGAGCGGCTCGCCTGGCTGGTGCGCGCGGTCGCCGCGAACCGCTTCCTGCCGGCGCCGCCGGCCGAGTCGGCCGACGTCGGCGACGGCGACTTCCGCGCCATCGGGGCGGAGTTTCTCTACCACTTCGTGACGGTCGGTGGCCTGTGCCCGACGGACACGGTGCTCGACGTCGGCTGCGGCGCCGGCCGGATGGCGGTGCCGCTGACCCAGTACCTCGACCCGCAGGCCGGCCGCTATGACGGCGTCGACGTGGTGCGCCCGGCGATCGAGTGGTGCCGGCAGGCGGTGACGGCGCGCTACGGCAGCTTCGCCTTCCACCACCTCGACCTGCATCATCCGATCTACAATCCCGGCGGCACCGTGCAGACCGCCGGCGCGCGGCTGCCGGTGGCGGACGCCAGCGTCGATTTCGTCATCATGACGTCGCTGATGACCCACCTGCCGGCGGCCGAGATGGCGCGCTACGCGGCGGAGACCGCCCGTGTCCTGCGCCCGGCGGGCCGCTGCTTCGCGACCTTCTTCCTGATGAACGTCGAGGCGCGGGCGCATCTCGCGCGCGGCGCGGCGCGGCTGCCGTTCCCGCCCGACGCCGCGGGCCCGGAGCATCACGCGAGCGCCGAGGTGCCGACCAGCGCGGTGGCGTTCGACGAGGGCTTCGTCGCCGAGACCTTCGCGCAGGCCGGGCTGGTGCTGGCCCGGCCGCCGGTCTACGGCCACTGGTGCGGCCGCAGCGCCGCGCCGTTCCAGGACATCTGCCTGTTCGGAAAGGCGCCATGAGCGACCTGCGCATCCTCTATATCGTCCACAACCACCCAGCGCTACATCCGGGCGGCACCGAGATCTTCGCCCACGACCTGTTTGGCGAGGTGAAGGTGCGGGCGGGCGTGGAGGCGCTGTTCGTCGCCTGCACCGACAAGCTGCACCGCGAGCGAAAGCCCGGCACCGTTTTCCAGGGCATCGGCGACACCGCCGACGAGCTGCTGCTGTGGACCGGGCATTTCGACCGCTTCTTCCTGTCGCAGCGCGACCTCTACGCCATCGTGCCGGCGCTGTCGGAGCTGCTGGCGGCGTTCCGGCCCACCGTCGTGCACTTCCACCACGCGCTGATGATCGGCGTGGAGGCGATCGCGCTGGTGCGCCGCCTGGCGCCGGAGGCGAAAATCGTCTTCACGATGCACGAATACATGGCGATGTGCGCCAACGAGGGGCAGATGGTGACGCCGCAGGGCCGGCTGTGCCATCGCGCCGGCGCCGACGCCTGCCACGGCTGCTTCCCCAAGGTCGGGCTCGACCAGTTCGTGCTGCGCGAACGGTTCCTCAAGTCGATGTTCGGCCAGGTCGACGCGTTCATCGCGCCGAGCCGGTTCCTGCGCACCCGCGCGATCGAATGGGGACTGCCGGCGGAAAAGGTGCGCGTCGTCGCCAACGGAGTGCACGCCGAGGGCGTGCCGCCCAGGAAGCCGTCGCAGGTCGTGCGCCCGCACGACCGGTTCGGCTTCTTCGGCCACGTCAACCCGTTCAAGGGCGCGATGGTGGCGCTGGAGGCGGCGCGCCGGCTGGCGGAGGCCGACGAGTTCCCGTTCACGCTGACCCTGCACGGCGGCGCAGACTACCAGACCGACGCGTTCAAGGCGGCCTTCCAGGCCGAGCTCGACCGGACGCCGGCGGCGTCGTGGCGCGGGCCCTATGCGCGCGAGGGGGCGGCCGCGCTGATGGCGGACGTGGACTGGGTGATCGTCCCGTCGGTGTGGTGGGAGAACGCGCCGCTGATCATCCAGGAGGCGTTCGCGAGCCGCCGGCCGGTGATCTGCAGCAACATCGGCGGCATGGCCGAAATGGTGCGCGACGGCGTGGACGGGCTGCACTTCCAGGCCGGCGACGCGGCCGACCTCGCCCGCACCATGAAGCGCGCGGCGACCACGCCGCAGCTCTGGCAGCGCCTGTCGGCCAGCATCGTCGCGCCGCGCACCGTCGCCGCGGCGGCGGACGAGCACATCGGCTTCTACCACGAGCTCCTGTCCGGCGCGCCTGTCGCCACGGCCCCGGCGGTCGTCGCGCCAGCGCCGGTGCGCCGCTGGGCCAACCCGATCCGCCCCGAGAGCCACCCCTGATGCGGCGCGCGGGCGACATCACCGCGCCCGACCGGCACCGCATCGGCGACGTTGTCGCCGCGTGCGGAATCGCGCCCGACCGCCTGCTGTTGGCCGGCTGGCAGGTCGAGCCGTTTCCCGCCTTCGGCGCCGCCGCCGCGGCCGGCACGTTCGCGGCCGTTTCGTGGCGCGACACGGCGAGCGCGGACCGTCACTGGTTCGTCGCCCATGTGAAGGCGGACGGGCTCGCCGCGCAGCTCGACGAGCCGCTGGCGCTGCGGCCGGCCGGCGGCGCGCCGCCGCTGCTCGCGCGGATCCCGGCGCCGCGCTCGACGCCGGCGCTGTTCGCCGCCGCGGTAAAAGAGGCGGCGGGCGCCAACCCCGCGCCGGCGCGCGCGATGCTCGACTGGGCGGGCCGCGAGGCGGACGCGGCCACCCTGGCGCGGCTGGCGGCGGAGCTCCTGTTTGCGGCGTCGCGGCCGTCCGGCATCGTCGAGGTGCGCGGCGTCGTGCCCGGCGCCGGCTACGTCGTGCAGGGCTGGGCCGAATGGCCGCTGGCCGGCACGGTCTCCTTTGCGATCGAGGACGGCGGCGCCTGGCGCGACGGTCCGTCCGCGACGTTCGAGCGGCCGGACGTGACGGCGCCGGCCGCCGGCTTCGTCGCCTTCGTCGCCTCGCCGGGGGCGCAGCGCGCCGCCGACCTCGGCCGCATCTGCGTGCGCGCCGGCGACCGGCTCGGCTGGCTCGACATCTACGCCGAGGGCACCGTGCTGCGGGCGGAGGATACCGCCGGCTACCTGCGCGGCATCAAGGGATCTCTGCGCGCGCCGGAAGCGGCGCTGCGCGCGCTCGGCCGCACCGCGCTGTCGGCCTACACCGGGTCGGAGACGCTGACGGCGCTCGACCGGCCGGTGCGGCTCGCCGTGGACATTGCCGCCGCCGCCGACGGCGTCGGGTGGTACGTCTCGGGGTGGATGGCCGATCCGCTGCGCCGCGCCGCCGCGGTACTGCTGTGCCGCGGCGACGGCGCGACTACCCGGATCGACGAACGCTGGACCCGATCGCCGCGGCCCGACGTGATGGCGGGTCTCGGCGACGATCCCGCGCTGGCGCCGCATCTTGCCGGCGCACGCGACCGGCTCGGCTTCACCGTCTTCGTGCCCGACGCGGATGCGCGCCGCGACCGGCCCGCTTGGCTCGCCGTCGAGATCGGCGACGACGCAGGCTACGTGCCGCTCGCGGTGGAGGACATCGCCACGATGCCGGCGCGGCGGCGCATGCTGTCGCGCTTCGACGCGCGCGCGCCCGGTTCCGACCTCCTGATCGAGCGCCAGCTCGGCCCGCTGTTCGCCGCCGGCCTCGACGTCGCCGCGACGCCGGCCGCCGCCGAGACCCTGTTCGTCCATGGCGAACCGCCGCGCGACATCGCGGTCGTCGTCCCGTGCGGCGAGACCGACGTGCCGCTGCTGCGCGCGTTCGTGGCGGCGTTCGGGCTGCATCCGCTGCCGCAAGGCGCGGCGCTGGTCATCGTCGTCGCGGCGGCGGCGGAGGACGTGCCGCTGCGCGCGCTCGCCGACTCGATCCGGCTCTACGACGTGCCGGCGGCGGTTCTGGCCGCGCCCGATGCGGCCGGCCCGGCGGCGGCGCTCGATGCCGCCGTCGCCGCCACCGACGCGCCGCTCGTCGCCGTCGTCGCGCCGCAGGTCTGCATCACCGATGGTCGCTGGCTGGGCGCGCTGCGCGAGGCGCTGGCGCGTGCGCCCGGCGCCGCCGCGGCCTGCCCGACGCTGCTGCACGAGGACGAGGCGATCCGCTATGCGGGCGGCGATTCGGCGGCGGGACTGCCGGCCGCGGCGCTGGCCGGCGGCAGCGTGCAACCGGCGGACCAGGGCACCCTGCGCTGCTGCCTCGCGACTCGCACGGCGATCGAGGCGGCCGGCGGCTTCGACCGCGGACTCGTCGGCCTCGACGCCGCCGCGGCCGATTTCTTCGATCGCGCGCGGGCGCGCGGCGGCTACTGCCTCTGGGTGTCCGGCGCGCGCGCCTATGCGCCCGGCGAGGACGGCGCGGGCGAGCCATGGCTGGCCAACGGCCGCCTAGTCGACACGTGGGCGCTCGCCGCACGCCGGCGCGCATCGCCGGCGGCGCTGCGGTAGGCGCCATGCGCGTCCTCGTCGTCTCGCACGGACATCCGAGCTTCTCGATCGGCGGCGCCGAGCTGGCGTCGCACAACCTGTTCCGCGGCCTCGACGCGATCGACGGGTGCGAGACGTACTACCTGGCCCGCGCCTGCCCGCCGCTGGCGCGCCACGGCGACAGCGCGCTGATGAGCCTGCGCCACGGCGCGCGCGAGACGTTCCTGTACAGCGACGACTACGACGATTTCTGGATGTCGAACCGCGACCTCGACGGCCTGCGCGAGGCGCTGGCGCGCTACCTCGACCACGTGCGGCCGGACGTGATCCACATCCACCACGTGCTCGGCCTCGGCCTCGAGATCCTCTATCTTGCGCGCCGGTTGCTGCCCGACACGGCCATCGTGGTGACGTTCCACGAATACCTCTCGATCTGCCTGAACCACGGCCAGATGGTGAAGACGCGCGACGGCCGGCTGTGCCGCCGCGCCTCGCCGGCCGACTGCGCCGTGTGCCGGCCGCAGCACGCGCCGGCCGATGTCTTCCGGCGCGAGCTGTTCGTCAAGGGCCACCTGCAGCTCGCCGACGCCTACGTCTCGCCGAGCCGCTTCCTGATCGACCGCTATGTCGATTGGGGCCTGCCGCGCGACAAGTTCCATTTCGCGGAGAACGGCCTCGACCTTGTCGATCCGGCGCCGCCGCGCGCCGCGGGCCGCCGCGCGCGGTTCGGCTATTTCGGCCAGATCAGCCAGTTCAAGGGGCTGCACGTGCTGCTCGACGCCGTCGCGCGAGTGCCCGCCGAGACGTGGGGCGACGACGCGGCGCTGTGCATCTTCGGCGGCAACCTGGAGCACCAGCCCGAGGACTTCCGCGCCCGCTTCGCGGCGCTCCTGGAGGCGGCCGGCCGCCGCGCCCGGTTCTACGGCAGCTACGCCGCCGCCGACCTGCCGGCGCTGATGCGTCAGGTCGACTGGGTCGTCGTGCCGTCGATCTGGTGGGAGAATTCGCCGCTGGTCATCCAGGAGGCGTTCGCCCACGGCCGCCCGGTGATCTGTAGCGACGCCGGCGGCATGGCGGAGAAGGTGCGCGACGGCGTCGACGGCCTGCATTTCCGCATCGGCAGCGCCGAGGCGCTGGCCGACTGCCTCTCGGAGGCGCTGGCGGACGCGACGCTGTGGCCGCGGCTGCGCGACGGGCGCCCGGCGCCGCCCGGCATCGCGGCCGCCGCCGCGCAGCACCACGCGCTCTATGCGGCGCTACTGGAGGCGCGGCGCGCCGGCGCGGCGCTGGGGGCGGCGGCATGACCGCGATGGTGGACTTCGGCCCGGGGGCATATGACCGGCTGGCGCGTCTCGGCCTGAAGCTGCCGACGCTGCGCGGCCGGCGCGCATTCGAACCGACGACCGCGTTCGAGCCGCCGCTCTATCTCGGCGCCGAGCTCGGCGACCCAGCGGCGATGGAGATCGGCGCCTTCACCTCGATCAGCGGCGGGCGCATCGGCAATGCCGTCATCGGCCGCTACGTGTCGATCGCGCCGGAGGTGCGCATCGGTGCCCATGAGCATCCGACCGGCTGGCTCACCACCTCGCGCACCGCGCACTTCCCCGAGGTGCATGGCTGGGACGCCTTCTGCCGTCCGGACGCCGCCGCGCGCATCCGCGCCGCCGCGCCGCCGTTCGACGAGAGCTGCCCGGTGACGCGCATCGGCAACGACGTCTGGATCGGCCACGGCGCCTTCGTCGCCGCCGGCGTCGCCGTGGGCGACGGTGCGGTGATCGCCGCGCACGCGGTGGTGACGCGCGACGTGCCGCCGTACGCGGTGGTCGCCGGCGTGCCGGCGCGCGTCGTGCGGCGGCGCTTCGACGACGCGGTGGCGGCGCGGCTGGCGGCGCTGCGGTGGTGGCGGTTCTCGATCTACGACCTCGAGGGCGTGCCGTTCGACCGCATCGACGCCGCGATAGACGCCGTCGCCGCGCGCATCGCCGCCGGCGACCTCGACGAATACCGCCCGCGCCGCTACGCGCCGGACGACCTGCGCGACGTCGTGTCCGCGGCTGCCTAGGAGAGGCCTCATGGAACGCAACGAGGTGAAGGTCATCCATCTCGCCGACCGTCGCGAGGAGGCGCCCGCGGCCGAGCCGGCGCCCGCCGCCGTGCCGGCCGAGATCGCCGGCAACATCGACGCGATCGCCGACGGCGTCGTGCACGGCTGGGCGTGGGACAAGGCGCACCCGGAGGCGACGCTGTCGGTCCGCCTCTTTGCCGACGACCGCGAGATCGGGGTCGCGGTCGCCGACGTCGCGCGGCCCGACCTGCGGCGCAACGGCATCGGCTCGGGCGCGCATGCCTTCACCTTCGTCCTGCCCGAGGACGCGAAGGGCGCAGACCTGCGCATCGCCGCCTTCGCCGAGGATCCGGAGACCGGCGAGCCGGTCGCGCTCGGCCGCCGCCGCGTCGGCACGGTGGAGGACCAGGACCTCGCCGCTGAGCTGAAGCGCATGCAGGACACCGTCGACCGCCTGCTCGACGCGCAGCGCGCCATCTACCGCAACGTGCGCGCCATCGCGCGGCCGAACCTCGCCGCCGAGACGCAGAACGCCGTCAACGCGGCGATGGGGATGCCGGTCACCGAGATGAAGGGCATCACCACCGCCCTGCACGCCGAGTTCGAGCGCGCCTTCGCCCAGGGCCGCCGCGTCGAGGAGCAGCTCAAGGCGCTCCGCGCGACGCTGGACACGCGCGACGCGCGCCCGGCGGGTGGCCGCAACTGGCCGCTGGTTGCCATCGGCGCCGCCTGCGCGCTGACGCTCGCGATCGAGATCGCGCGGCTCGCGGGGATCGCGTAGCGCCGCAGTGGGAATGGACGACTGAATTCCATGTCGTTTCGTCGTAGCCGGGCTTGTCCCGGCCATGACGAACCTTATCGCATCGGCATGACGGAGACCTGCCATTAGGGCCGGTACCGCAGTACGGGTCGGCCCCGTGACCTTCAGCCGAAATGTGCTATGTCTAGGGCAGGCCCTGAGCGGAGGCTTTCCCGATGTTCTCGTTCACGCGCAAGAAGGCGATGATGCCGCAGCCGGAGGAGGCGCTGCGCGGGCGCGCCCAGGCGATGCGGGTCACCAACCGCCATTTCGTCAACGGCAACCCGATCGTGCCGCCGTTCCCCGAGGGGATGCAGCTCGGCCTGTTCGGCATGGGCTGCTTCTGGGGCGCCGAGCAGATGTTCTGGAAGACGCCGGGCGTCTTCTCCACCTCGGTCGGCTACGCCGCCGGATATACCCCGAACCCGGCCTACGAGGAGGTCTGCTCCGGCCAGACCGGCCATAACGAGGTGGTGCGCGTGGTGTTCGATCCGGCGAAGACCAGCTTCGCCGCCATGCTGAAGGTGTTCTGGGAAGGCCACGACCCCACCCAGGGGATGCGCCAGGGCAACGACGTCGGCACCCAGTACCGCTCCGGCGTCTACGTCCACTCGGCCGAGCAGCGCACGCTGGCGGCGGAAACGCGCGAGATGTACCAGGCGCTGCTGCTGGCCAAGGGCTTCGGCGACATCACCACCGAGATCCTCGACGCCCCCGAGTTCTACTACGCCGAGGACTATCACCAGCAGTACCTCGCCAAGAACCCCGGCGGCTATTGCGGCCACGGCGGCACCGGGATCTCATGCCCGATCGGCGTCGTGGCCGCGAAATAGCCGCCGCGTGACCGCCGTTCCCGGCCGCCCCGGCTGGCGCGACGGCCTCGCGCTCGGCGGTTTCGCCGCCGCCTGCTTCGCCGTCGCCGCGGTCGGCGGCGCGATCACCGCGACCTCCGTCGGCACCTGGTACCAGGGCCTCGCCAAGCCATCGTTCAATCCGCCGGACTGGCTGTTCGCGCCGGTGTGGACCGCGCTCTACGCAATGATGGCGTTTGCCGCCTGGCGCGCGTGGCGGCATGGGCGGGGCGGCCGGCGGCGCGCCGCGCTGGTGCTGTTCTTTGTCCAGCTGGCGCTCAACCTCGGCTGGACGGTGCTGTTCTTCGGGCTGCGCGAACCGGCGGCGGCGCTGGCCGAGATCGCCGTGCTGTGGCTTGCCATCGCCGCCACCATCGCCGCGTTCCGTCGTATCGATGCGGCGGCGGCGTGGCTGCTGGCGCCCTACATCGCCTGGGTCAGCTTCGCGGCGGTGCTGAATGCGGCGATCGTGATCCTCAACTAGCGTTCGCCCGCCGCGCTCTCGTGCCAGGCGCGCAGCATCCGGCGCGCGAACCAGCCGAGCACGGCGTGGATCGCGATGCCGGCGCCCGACAGCAGCAGCAGCGCCGCGAACAGCCGCGGGATCTGCAGCCGGTAGCCGGCCTCCAGGATGCGGAAGGCGAGCCCGCTCTCCGCCCCGCCGGAACCCGCGACGAACTCCGCCACTACCGCCCCGATCAGCGCCAGCCCGCCGCTGATCCGCACGCCAGCGAGGAAATAGGGCAGTGCGGTCGGCATGCGCAATTGCAGCAAGGTCTGCCACCGGCTGGCGCCGTACAGCCGGAACAGCTCGTGCAGGCCGCGGTCAGCGCTGTTGAGGCCCAGCGTCGTGTTGGCGACGATCGGGAAGAACGCGACGATCCAGGCGCAGATCAGCAGCGACAAGAACACGTCGTCGACCCAGATGATGATCAGCGGCGCGATCGAGACGATCGGCGTCACCTGCAGGATCACCAGATACGGGTACAGGCTGCGCTCGACCAGTCGCGACTGCGCCAGCAGCATCGCGATCGCGAGGCCGATGACGGTCGCCGCCGCCAGCGCCGCGAAGGTCGTGCGCAGGGTCACCCACAGCGCCCCCAGCAGGCTCGGCCCGTCGGTCCACAGGGTCTGCAGCACCAGCAGCGGGCCGGGCAGGATGTAGTGGGGGATGTCGTTGAGGCGGACGATCGTCTCCCATCCGGCGAGCACGATCAGCGCGACGGCGGCGGGGGCGGCGACGGGGGTGAGGCGGTCGGCGGTCATCGGCGGTCGCAGGCGCGGCGGAGGCGCCCCCTTCCCCTAACCCCCTCGCACGAGGGGAGGGGGAATTTCTCCCTCCCCCCTCGTGGGGGAGGGTTGGGGTGGGGGGGCGTTTCCGGGTCCGGCTGCCGCCGCATCCTCACCCCTCCATCGCCGCCGCCAGCCGTTCGCTTACCGTCCGGCAGGCGGCGGCGAACTCGGCGCTGGTGCGCAGCGCGGGCGTGCGGGCCGGCGGCAGCGGCACCGCGACGTCGGCGGCGATGCGGCCGGGGCGCGCCGACATGACGACGACGCGGGTCGAGAGGTAGACGGATTCGAACACGCTGTGGGTGACGAACAGCACCGTCCAGCCCTGGTCGCGCCACAGCCGCAGCAGATCGTCGTTGAGCCGGAACCGGGTGATCTCGTCGAGCGCGGCGAACGGTTCGTCGAGCAGCAGAAGCCGCGGCCGCGTCACCACTGCGCGAGCAATGGAGACGCGCATGCGCATGCCGCCGGACAGCTCGCGCGGATAAGCGCCGGCCGCGCCGTCGAGGCCGACCAGCGCCAGCGCCGCCTCGATGCGCGGCCGCACCGCGGCACGGCTCTCGCCGGCCAGCTTGAGCGGCAGGTAGACGTTGTCGAACGCGGTCGCCCACGGCAGCAGGGTGGCGTCCTGGAACACGAAGCCGATGCCGCCGCGCGCCGGCGCGCCGTGCGGCCAGGCGACCGTCCCCTCGCTCGGCGTCTCCAGCCCGGCGACGATGCGCAGAAGCGTCGACTTGCCGCAGCCGGACGGGCCGACCAGGCTGACGAACGCGCCGTCCTCCACCGCGAGGTCGATGGCGTCGAGCGCGCGGGTGCCGGACGCGAACGCCTTGCCGACGCGGTCGAGGGTGAGGAGGGTGGTCATGCGATGCCGTCGCCGGAACGCCGCGCCCGTCGCGTGCCCGCTACTTCTTCAGCGACATCCCGGCCTTCTTGTTCACGAACTGCAGCGTGTAGGCCTTCTTGACGTCGAGGCCTGCGGGGTAGAGCCCCTGCGCCGCCATCACGGCGTGGAAGTCCTGCCAGCGCGCGTCGGTCATCGCGCCGATGCCGCCGGCCAGCGCGTCGCCGGAATCGACGATGCCGTGGTCCTTCATCCTGGCGATGCCGTAGGCGATCAGCGCGTCGGTCATCTCCGGGTTGTCCTTCTTGATGAGCGCGTTGCCCGGCGCCGGGTCGGCATAGAGGTAGCCGTACCAGCCCTCGATCGAGGCATCGACGAACGCCTGAACGACGGCCGGCTTCTCGCGCACCAGCTTCTGCGAGGTCTGGATCATCGCGCCGTAGGAGCTGTAGCCGGCGTCGGCCAGCAGCATCACCACCGGCTTCACGCCCTCGCGCTCGATCACGAACGGCTCGCTGCCGAGATAGCCCTGCTGCACGGCCGCCTTGCTGGCGAGGAATGGCGCGACGCTGAAGGTGTAGGGCCGGATCTGGTCGTCGGTGAGGCCGAACTTCGACTTCAGGAACAGCCACCAGCTCACCCGCGCGTCGGCGCCGATCATCACCGGCTTGCCCTTCAGCGCCGCCAGCGTGTCGTTGCCCTGGCCGGGGTGGGCGATCAGCACGGTGGGGTCCTTTTGGAACAGCGCGGCCACCGCGACCATCGGGATGTTCTCCTTCGCGTAGTTGAGCGCGATGAAGGAGTTCGACGACATGTTGAAGTCGAGCCGCCCGGCGGCCAGCAGCTGGGCATGGTTGACCTGCGGCCCGCCCGGACGCAGCGTCACTTCCAGCCCGCGCTTGGCGTACAGCCCCGTGGCGAGCGCCTGGTAGAAGCCGCCGTGCTCGGCCTGCGCCTTCCAGTCGGTGCCGAAGCTGACCTTGTCGGCCGCCGCCGCGGGCAGGGCCACGAAGGCCGCCAGCGCAAGGCCGGTCGCGAGACGGTGGAGACGACACATGGCTTCATCCTTCCTGTGAGCGCCCTACATCAAAGGAACGTGCGCGCCGGCGCAAGCGCAACGTGCGCGACGCGTGTCACGAAGTCGGGGTAGACTCTCCTCGGTCGCACTCATCTCGGAGTTGCCGTCATGCGCAGGATGATCGCGTTCGCCGCCGCCGCCGCCCTGGTCCCGGCCGTCGCGCTGGCCCACCACGGCTGGAGCAGCTACGACCCGAACAACGCCCTGACCCTGGAAGGGCCGATCAAGTCGGTGAAGTACCAGAACCCGCACGGCGAGATCGAGCTGGCCCACGACGGCAAGGACTGGCTGGTCGTGCTGGCGCCGCCGTCGCGGATGGAGCGCCGCGGCCTGCCCAGGGAGATGCTGGAGGTCGGCAAGCGGGTGACGGTGGTGGGCTATCCCAGCCGCCACGACCCGCGCGAGATGCGCGCCGAGCGCATTTCCGTCGGCGAATCGACCATCGAGCTGCGCTGAACGGCGCCCATGCAGCACGACGACGCGGCTGCAGGCGGCCTGGTCGAGTGGGCGCGCCTGATCGAGGCGTCGGCGGCCGGCGCGATGATGCGGGAGTCGTTCTGGCTCTACCCCGTGATGAACCTGACGCACCTGCTCGGCCTCGTGATGCTGGTCGGCGGGATCGGGCTGCTCGACCTGCGGCTGCTCGGGTTCGGGCGGTCGGTGCCGGCGGCGGCGCTGTCGCGCTACGTCACCCCGATCGCGGTCGCCGGCCTAGTGCTGATGATCGGCTCCGGGGCGATGCAGTTCGCCGCCGATGCCGGCGCGCTGGCGGGGGCGGACGTGTTCCGGCTCAAGATCGTGATCGTTGCCGCGGCGATCGCCAACGCGGTGCTGTTCCGCCTGCTGTGGCGGCGCCGGCTGCGCAACTGGGACGCCGCCCCGCCGGCGTTCGGGCGCCTGCAGGCCGCGGCGTCGGTGTCGATGTGGATCGCCGCCGGCACGCTCGGCCGGCTCATCGCCTACTACTGAGGACGGCCGGATGGACGCCGATACGATCGCCGCCGAGATCCTCGCCGCCGCGGGCGCGCGCCGCCAGATCGCGCCGTTCACGGAACGCGCCGGCGGCCTCGACCTCGACGGCGCCTATGCCGTCACCGCCGCGCTGCGCCGGTTGCGCACCGCGCGCGGCGAACGCCCGGTCGGCCGCAAGATCGGCTTCACCAACCGCACCATCTGGGCGGAATACGGCGTCTACGCGCCGATCTGGGGCGACATGTACGACACCACCCTCGCCGGCCTCGCCGACAGCGGCGGGACGGTGGACGTCGCCGCGCTCGCCGAGCCGCGCATCGAGCCGGAGATCGCCTTCGGCCTCGCTTGCGCCCCGGCGCCGGACATGGACGAGGCGGCGCTGCTCGGCTGCATCGAGTGGGCGGCGCACGGCTTCGAGATCGTGCAGTCGCTGTTCCCCGGCTGGCGATTCTCGGCGCCCGACACGGTCGCCGGGTTTGGCCTGCATGGCGCCTACCGGCTGGGGCCGAAGCACCGGGTGGACGCCGGCTGGCTGGCGCCGCTGTCGACGTTCCGCATCGCGCTCGCGCGCGACGGCGCGGTGGCGGAGCACGGCCGCGCGACGGACGTGCTGGACGGGCCGCTGACGGCGCTGCGCCACCTCGTCGGCCTGCTCGCGCGCGACCCGCACAACGCGCCGCTTGCGGCGGGCGAGATCGTCACCACCGGCACCTTGACCCGCGCGTTGCCGGTTGCGCGGGGCGAGCGGTGGTCCACCGCGATCGACGGCCTGCCGATCGCCGGGATCGAGATGCGGATCGCGTGACGGCTCCAACGAAAAAGGGCGGGCCATGGGCCCGCCCTCGATGCGGCCGCCGCATTGCGTGCGCGAGGCTACGCCTGGACCGGCGTGCTCATGAAGTCGCGCTTGCCGACCTCCACGCCGCAGTGGCGCAGGATGTCGTAGGCGGTGGTGGCGTGGAAATAGAAGTTGGGCAGGGCGAAGTTGAGCAGGAGACCCTGGCCGGTGAACTTGCGCTCGCCGGACGGGAACTTGATGGTGATGTCGCGGTCCTCGCTGCCGTCGATCTGCTCCGGCTTGATCTTCTTGATGAAGGCGATCGCCGTGGCGATGCGGTCCTTCAGGGCGTCGAACGACGCCTCGTCGTTGGCGAACGTGGGCGGCTCAATGCCAGCGCAGCGCCCGCACGCGCTCATCGCGTGGTCGGTGGCGGCGCGCACCTGGCGCACCAGCGGGAACATGTCGGGATAAAGCCGCATGTTGAGCAGGAACGCCGGGTCCAGCTTCTTCGCCTCGGCTTGCGCGGCCGCCTTGCCGAGCACGTCCGAAAGGCCCGTCAAATACTGCACGAAGATCGGCACGGACGCCTTGTACATCGATATCGCCATCTGGGGTCTCCCTGGGTTCGCGCGGACGCGCGGGCGAACCGGAGACTAGCACGAAAGGGCGACGCATGAACGACGCCGAGATCGCCTCGCTGGCGGCGTGGATCGTCGAGCAGGGGGTGACCGGGACCCCGTTCGGGCCGGCGCTGGAGGAGGCCTGCCGGCGCGCCGTCGCGGCCGGGCTGCCGCTGGCGCGGGTCGCCATCCTGTTCGACACGCTGCACCCGACGTTCGAGGGGCGGGTGATCAACTGGAAGGCCGCGACCGGCGAGGCGACGGGCACCGACTACGGTCGCACCGATAGCGGCGAGGACGCCGACCGCTGGCTGCAGAGCCCGTTCTACCGGCTCCACGAATCGGGCGACAGCGAGCTGCGGCGGCGCATCGACGCCGCCTCGGCCGCTGAATTCCCGGTGATCGCCGACCTTCTCGCGCTCGGCATGACCGACTACGTCGTCATGCTGCACCGCTTCGCGCCCGACCGCATCGTCGGCGCGATGGACGGCGTCTACCTGTCGTGGGCGACGGAAGCGCTCGACGGCTTCGGCGAGCGGCATCTGGCGGCGCTGCGCCGCCTCGCAGCGCCGCTCGCGCTCGCGGTGAAGGCGGCGGCGCTGGCGCGCATCGCGGGCACGCTGGTCGAGACCTATCTCGGCCGCGACGCCGGCCGCCGCGTTCTGGAGGGCGGTATCAACCGCGGCGTCGCCGAGCGCATCGAGGCGGTGCTATGGTTCAGCGACCTGCACGGCTACACCCGCATCAGCGACACCGCCGATCCCGAGCAGATCATCCCGCTGCTCAACGACTACGCCGGCGCGATCGTCCCGGCGATCCACGCCGCGGGCGGCGACGTGCTGAAGCTGATCGGCGACGGCATCTTCGCGATCTTCACCGGTGCCGACCGCGGCGAGGCCTGCCGTTCCGCGCTCGGCGCCGTCGCTGCGGCGCGCGCGGCGGTGGACGCGCTCAACGGCGTGCGGGGCGCCGCCGGGCTGCCGGTGACCGACCTCTACCTCGCGCTGCACCTGGGCGAGGTGTTCTACGGCAACATCGGCAGCGCGGACCGGCTCGACTTCACCGTCGTCGGCCCGGCGGTCAACGAGGCGGCGCGCATCGCCGCGCTGTGCCGGTCGGTCGACCAGCCGGTGCTGATGTCGTCGGCCTTCGCCGCGGCGGTGGACGACCCGCGGCTGGTCTCGGTCGGCCGCTTCGCGCTGCGCGGCGTCGGGCGCGCGCAGGACCTGTTCACGTTCGACCCGGGCGCAGGGTGAGGCCTATGCGCGGCCGGCGGATGCGGCCGGGGTGGCGCTCGCGCGCGTCGGCGGCGCGATCCCCATGGTCGGCAGCGACAGCGCCGAGTCGACGATGCGGACCTTCAGCGGCTCGACGCGCCCGCGGATGGTGACCTCGCGCTCGGGGTAGCGGTGCAGGTAGACGCCGCTCTGCGCCGCGACCGTCTCCGACATCACGAGCTGGACGTCGAACTCCTTGGTCAGCTCCTCCAGCCGGCTCGCGATGTTGACGGTGTCGCCGATTGCCGTCAGGTAGGTCGCGCGGTCGTAGCCCATCTCGCCGACGACCACCTGGCCGGCGTGGATGCCGATGCCGATGCGCAGCGGCAGATGGAGGTCGCCCGACAGCGCCTCGTTCAGCGCCGCCAGGTTGTCGGCCATCAGCCGGGCGCAGGCGACGGCGCGCCGGCAGCCGTCGTCCAGGCTGCCGCCGACGCCGAACAGCGCCATGACTCCGTCGCCGATGAACTTGTCGACCCGGCCGCCGGCCGCCTCGACCGCCTGGCCGAGCGCCGCGAAGTAGCGATTGAGCACGAACACCACGTCGTAGGGCAGCTTCGCCTCCGACATCCGCGTGAAGGCGCGCATGTCGGCGAACAGAACGGCGATTTCCTGCTCCTGCCCGGCGAGGTGGCCGGG
This sequence comes from Rhodospirillaceae bacterium, assembly GCA_050249455.1. GTDB lineage: Bacteria > Pseudomonadota > Alphaproteobacteria > MPNO01 > VGEU01 > JBFWQM01. The sequence continues at coordinate 17,727 of JBFWQM010000039.1, forward strand.
CCGCGCGAATCCGTCGCGCGCGGTGGCGGTCGGCGGCAGCAGCGGCGTCACCTCCAGGTTTCGGGTCGGCAGGATCTGGCAGGCGAGGCGGACGTTGGGCGGCGCGCCGATGCGCCCCAGCACGCGCCGTTCCTCGACCGAGGGCGGCACGAGGTGCTCGGCGCCGGCGCCGACCCGCACGCGGCAGGTCGAGCAGCGGCCGCGGCCGCCGCACACCGAGGCGTGCGGGATGCCGGCGCCGCGCAGGGCGTCCAGCACCGACGCGCCGCGCTCGATGCCCAAGGCCCGGTCGCCCTTGCACCACGGGTCGCGGTAGTGCAGCCGGCCGCGCCCGAGCCGCGCCAGCACGGCGTCGCGCACCCGGCGCGCCGCCATGATCGCGACCAGCAGCGCGATCAGACCGAACTGCACGATCTCCTCGTAGCGGAAGATGTAGGCGATCAGGACCTCGAACCCGGTCCCCAGGCGCTGTAGCAGCGCGGCGACGAACGCCGGGTCGTCGCCGCGCTCGACGATGCGCAGGCCGGCGGAGACGTAGCCGGCGAGCGCCAGCGCAGGGATCAGGAGCGCCGCCGCATAGAGGTACGGGACCGCCGCCGCGTACCACGGCTTCAGGCGGAACCAGAAGTGCAGGCCGACGCAGCCGTGCAGCCACGTCGCGACCAGACCGACGCCATTGAGCACGCCATAGACCGGGAACGTCACCCACAGCCCGAACAGCTCGAACGCATAGCCGCCGTCCGCGCCGTAGGCTTCCCAGATTCCGCGCGTGGCGAACACGTGCGCGGCCAGCAGGAACGGGATGGAGAGGCCGAGCACGAGCTGCGCCGCCTCCCAGGCGCGCATCCGCAACGTGCGGCGCTGATAGACGGCCCACAGCGCGAGGCAGACGTGGGTCGTGAGCGCCGCCGAGATGACGATCGTGCCGGGCAGCGTGCGCCACGGCTTCACCGTGACGACGAGCCCGGCCTCCATCGCCTCCAGCGACACGATGCCGAGGGCATGGTTGAGGAAATGCCCCAGCACGAAGACGAACAGCACGAGGCCGCTGTAGAAGCGAAGGCGACCTGTCATCGGTCACGCGTTCCCGGTCCGGCCGGCCGCGCCGGCAGCGGGCGACCTTATCCCGCGCGGGCGTCGCGGATCAATTGCAAGAGCCGGGTCGGCTGCACCGGCACCGCCTCGATCCGCACCCGCAGGTCGGCCAGCGCATCCTCGATCGCCGAGACGATGGCGGCGGCGGCGGGCAGGGTGCCGACCTCGCCGATCCCCTTGACGCCGAGCGGGTTGAGCGGGGTCGGCGACTCCTGGTGCACCACCTTGAACCGCGGGATCTCCGGCGCGGTCGGCAGCAGGTATTCGGCCAGCGTCATCGTCACCGGCTGGCCGCCCGCGTCGTAGCCCATCCATTCGAACAGCGCGTTGCCGATGCCGTGCGCGGCACCGCCGTGGAGCTGGCCGTCGGCGGTCAGCGGGTTGATGAGGACGCCGCAATCGCTGACCACGGCGTAGTCGAGCAGGCGCACCTCGCCGGTGTCCTCGTCGACCTCCACCACCACCGCGTGGCAGCCGTTGGCGTAGGCGAGCGACTCCGGCCCGAACATCTGGCTCGACTCCAGCCCCGGCGGGATGCCGGGCGGCAGCGAGTAGCCGGGCACGCCCGACACCGTCATCGCCACTTCGCGGAACGGCACCGACAGGTTCGGCACGCCGCGGACGTGGACATGGCCGTCGCGCAGCTCCAGGTCGGACTCTGCCGCCTCCAGCAGGTGGGCGGCGATCTTCAGCACCTTGTCGCGCACCGCGACCGCCGCGAGGTGGACCGACGAGCCGGCCGTCACCGCCTGCCGGCTGGCAAAGCCGCCGAGGCCGAGCGGGATTGTCGCGGTGTCGCCGGTCACCACCTCGATGTCGGACGGCGCGACGCCGAGCTGCTCGGCCGTCACCTGGGCGAGGATGGTCTTGGTGCCCTGGCCCATGGCGAGCGCGCCGGAATAGACGCTGACCTTGCCCGTCTTGCCGATGCGCACGATGGCGGACTCGTACGGGCCGCGGCCGGTCCCCTTGATGCCGTGCGCGAGGCCGAAGCCGAGCCGGCGGCCGTCCGCCCGCGCCGCCGCCTGGCGGGCGCGGAAGCCGGCGTAGCCGATGGCGTCCAGCGCCTTCTCCTGGCACCGTGGGTAGTCGCCGGAATCGTAGCGCACCGGCGTCTTGGCGCGGGTCAGCATCGGCGTCAGGTACGGCATCTTGTCGGCCGGCACCATGTTGCGCCGGCGCACCTCCAGCCGGTCCATCCCCAGCCTGTCGGCGATCGCGTCGAGCACGCGCTCCATCGCGAAGCAGCCTTCGGGGTAGCCGGCGCCGCGCACCGGGGCGACGGCGACCTTGTTGGTCTCCATCACCACCACGTCGATATGGTAGGCCGGCAGCACGTAGACGCTCGGCACCACGGTGGAGGCGTTGTAGGGCAGGTTGATGCCCTGCGGCGTGTAGGCGCCCTGGTCGTGCACCATGCGCCCGCGCAGGCCCAGGATGCGGCCGTCGGCCGCCACCGCGGCCTCCATCTCCCACAGCTGGTCGCGCTCCTGCACCGCGCCCACGAAGTGCTCGCGCCGGTCCTCGATCCACTTGATCGGCCGGCGCAGCATGCGCGCGGCGGTCGCCACCGTCGCCTCCTCGGCGTAGAAGATGTACTTGGAGCCGAAGCCGCCGCCGACGTCAGGCGCCGCGACGCGCACCTGGTTCTCCGACAGCCCCAGCATCTCGCACAGGAACGCGCGGATCTCGTGCGACTGCTGCGTCGAATCCCACAGCGTCAGGATGTCGTCGGCCGCCTCCCAGCGCGCGACCAGGCCGCGGCCCTCGATCGGGTGGGCGACGCCGCGGTGCTGGTTCAGCGAGACGGTGACGGTGTGCGCGGCGTTCGCGAACGCGCCGGCGATGTCGCCGTAGGACTGCCTGATGCGGGCGAGCTCGGGCGACTTCATCGACCGGCGGGCCGGCGGCGCGCCCGGCGCGACGGCGTCCGCCAGGCTGGCGACCGCGGGCAGCGGCGCGTAGTCCACCTCGACGAACGCGGCGGCGTCCTCGGCCCGGTAGCGGCTGTCGGCGATGACGACCGCGACAGGCTCGCCGACGTAGCAGACCTCGTCCCTGGCCAGCACCCAGGGGGTGCAGTCGGTCGGCAACTCCTTCGACCGGAAGCCGAGCGGGATGCGCTCCATCGTCAGGTGCGGCGACAGGTCGGCCAGGGTCAGCACCGCCTCGATCCCGGGCATGGCGCGCGCGGCGGCCGTGTCGATGGCCTTGATCTCGGCGTGCGGGTGCGGGCTCCTGACGAACGCGGCATGCAGCATGCCCGGCAGGTGGATGTCGTCGGCATAGCGGCCGCGGCCGGTCAGCAGCGGGCGGTCCTCGACGCGCGGGATGCGGGCGCCGAACCAGCGGCGGGTCATGCGGGACGGTCTCCTCGGACGCAGGCGATGCGGCGGCGCGAACTGCGCTTATGGTCCGCCGACGGGGCCGGGTCAAGGCGGCAGCCACGCGGCGCTTCCGTCCGGGCGGCGTGCGGTGTATGGCTTGACGAACGACAACAGGTGGGTGGGTGGATGCGCCCCGCGCTCGCGCGCATCGGCGCCACGCTTCTGGCCGCAATCGTTGCGCTGGCCGCACTGCCGCCGACGGGAGCCGCGGCCGACGCGCGCCGCTATTTCGACCACTGGGTGGGGGTGTGCCGCGACGGCACGCCCGCCTGCAGCGTGAGCGCCTTCGTGCGCGACCGCCGGCAGGGGCGGCTGCGCGACGCCTTCCAGTTCCGGCTGCGGCGCGCAGCGCCGGCCGGCGACCTCGAGGTCTCGTTCCTGCCCGCCTACGATTATCCTGCGCCGGACAGCCCGCTGTCGGTCCGCGTCGACGAGGGCGAGGTCGTCGCTCTGCCGCCCGGCGCCGGGTACGGCCAGTCCGGCGCGCTCAACGACTACCGGATCGTCGATGCGCGAGCGGCGGCGCGGCTGGTCGCGGCGATGCAGCACGGCCGCTGGGTCGCCTTCTCCTATCGCAGCGCCGACGGACGCCGGATCGAGACGCGGTTCGGGCTGGAAGGCTTCAACCAGGCTCTGGAGTTCATCGACCGCGAGCAGGGCGCGCGCAACCCGGCCGGCGCCACCGACCGCGCGACCGGGCTCAGCACGTCGTTCGCCTGCGCCAGCCGCGACCCGCCTTGGTCGCTGACCATCGACGGCACCGCGGCGCGTTTCGGCGAGCCGGTGGGCGACGCCGGGCGCAGCGAGGAGACGCTGACGGGCGCCTATCGCTGGCTCGACTACCTGCGCGTGCGCCTTTTCGTGTGGCGCGGCCGCGGCATCTCGCCCGACCGCGGCGACCTCGTCGCCTTCCTGACCGAGGAGGCGTGCCCCGCCGGCGACCGCACCGACCCGTTCACTGCCCGCATCTCGATGCCCGACGGCGCCGTCGAGATCGGCTGCTGCCGCCCGCGCGCCGCCCCCTGACCGACGTCTATTCCAGCCGGAACACGATCGGGACGTCGAGGCTGCCGTCGACCGCCACGCCGCCGACGGTGGCCGGTTCGAACCGCCAGCGGCGCACCGCCGCGCGCGCCGCGTCGTCGAGGCGGCGGTAGCGGCTCGACGACTTGACCGTGACCTCTGTCGGACGGCCGTCCGCCGCGACCAGGACGTGCAGCACGACCCTGCCTTCTTCGCCGCGCGTACGCGATTCCTCGGGATAGGCCGGCGCCGGGTTGCCGGGGCCGCCTGCGCCGGCGCGCACCGGCGTCGCCGGCAGCGCCGCGGTCTGCGGGCCGCGCGCCTCGGGGGCCGGCCCGGCGCCTTTCGTCGCGGCCGCCGCCGCGGCCGGCTCGGACGGGGGCGCGGGAGCCGGCGGCGGCGCGGCGGCCGGCGGCGCGGTGGCGGCCGGCGCTGGCGCGGGCCGGTCCGGCCGGCGCGCGGCGGGCCGCGGCGGCACGGCCTCGACCCGCGGCTCGGCCTGCGCCGGCGGCGGCGCCAACAGGGGCGTCGCAGGCTCGGGCGGCGGCGATGCCGGCGGCGATTCCGGCGCGGCAGCGGCCGGCGGTGGCGGCGGCGGCGCTTCGACGGCTTCCTGCGACGGGGACGGTAGCGCATCCGGCTGCGTGCGCGCCGGCGTGGGGCTCGCGACGACCAGCTCGACCGGAATCGGCGCGACCGGCGGCGTCGCGGGTGCGTGGTGGCCGTCGATGGCGAGCCACACGGCGGCGGCGACCGCGCCGTGCAGCGAGACCGACAGCGCCGCCGCGCTAGCCAGCCGCATGGGGGCCGTCCCCGCAGCGCCGCCACGGCACGACGTAGGGCGCGCCGTCGCGCGTGCCGTGGACCGCTTCGACTCGGTAGGCGCGGGCGAGGTTCTGCGCCGTCAGCACGGCGGCCGGCACGCCGTCGGCGACCGCCGCGCCGCGGTCGAGCAGCAGGATGCGGTCGCAGAACCGCGCCGCCAGGGTCAGGTCGTGCAGCACGACGACGACCGCGCGGCCGTCGCCGGCGGTGGCGCGCAGCAGCTCCATCACCTGGAGCTGGTGGTAGGGGTCGAGGCCGGCGGTCGGCTCGTCGGCGAGCAGCAGCGGCGCCTCCACCGCCAGCGCGCGGGCGATCAGCGCCCGCGCGCGCTCGCCGCCCGACAGCGCGCCGATGCTGCGTTCGCGCAAGCCGGCGACGTCGGTCGCCGCCATCGCGCGGGCGACGGCGGCGCGGTCGGCCGCGGTCTCGCCGCGCGCGCCGGCGCGGTGCGGCAGACGGCCCAGCCCGACCACCGCGGCAACCGACAGCGGCCAGTGCACCTCCGTGCCTTGCGCGAGATAGGCGATGCGCCGCGCGCGCTCGCCGGCGTCGTAGCCGCCGAGCGGCCGGCCGTCGAGATTGACGGCGCCGGCCGCCGTCGGCTGCAGGTGCGCCAGCACGCGCAGCAGGGTCGATTTGCCCGCGCCGTTGGGGCCGATCAGGCCGACGACCGTGCCGTCGCCGACCTCGAAGTCGACATGGTCGAGCACGACCGCGCCGCCCAGCCGGACCACGATGCCGCGTGCGGCGAGCCGCATCACGGCACCTCCCGCCGCAGCCGCAGCACCAGCGCCAGGAAGAACGGCGCTCCGATCAGCGCGGTGACGACGCCGAGCTTGAGCTCCGGCCCGGTGAACAGGCGCACCGCGATGTCGGCGGCCAGGGTCAGGGCCGCGCCGCCCAGCGCGCTGAGCGCGAGCAGCCGGCTCGGCCGGTGCCCGACCAGCGGGCGCAGGAGGTGCGGCACGACCAGGCCGACGAAGCCGATCGCGCCCGACACCGCGACGGCCGCGCCGACCGCGAGCGCCGTGCCGCCGATCAGCTGCAGCCGCAGCCGCCCGAGCGCGAAGCCGAGGCTGCGCGCGGTGTCCTCCCCCAGGCTCAGCGCATCGAGCGGCCGGCCGGCGGTGAGCATCAGCAGCCAGCCGGCCAGCATCGGCGGCGCGGCGAGGACGACGTGGTCGAGGCTGCGGTCGGCCAGCGAGCCCATCATCCAGAACACGATCTCCAGCGCGGCATACGGGTTGGGCGACAGGTTGAGCGCCAGCGCGGTCAGCGCCGCCGCCAGCGCGTTGAGCGCGACGCCGGCGAGGATCAGGGTCAGGGTTCCGGCGGCCGACCCGGCCAGCGCGTAGAGGAGGGCGACCGCCGCCAGCGCGCCGGCGATGCCGCCCGCCGGCAGCGCCAGCGGTACGGCGGCATAGAGCCCGGAATAGAACACCGCCACCGCGCCCAGTGCGGCGCAGCCCGACACGCCGACCACGCCGGGCTCCGCCAGGGGGTTGCGCAGCAGGCCCTGCATCGCCGCGCCCGCGAGGCCGAGGCTGGCGCCCACCAGCGCGCCGAGCAGCGCGCGCGGCAGCCGCAGCTCGGTCAGCACGACCGCGGGCAGCGTGTCGCGGCCGGCCAGCGCGTCGGCCGCGGCGGCGCCGAGCGGGAAGCCGGCCGGCCCGGCGGCGAGCGCGCCGGCGAACAGCGCCGCGACCAGCACCGCCAGCGCCGCGGCGAGCCAGCCGGGCGGCGCGGCCGCGTCGGCGCGCGCCGCGGTCTCGGCGGCGGCGAGGCTCATCGGCGCGCATCCGCGTCGCGCGCGGCGGCGGCGAGGATCGCCACGGCGTCGGCGATCTGCGGCCCGCCGCAGGTCCACAGCCGCGGCGGCACCACCACGGTGCGGGTCTCGGCGAACACGGCGCGCAGCGCGCGGTGGCGCATCAGGTCGTCGGCGAGCGCGGGGTATGTCCCGTCCGCGCGGTCGACGATCAGCAGGTCCGGCCGTCCCGTCACCAGCGTCTCCAGCGGCAGCCGCGTGTAGGCGCCGAGGCCCATCCGCACCGACAGGTTGTCGAGGCCGGCGCGGTCGAGCAGCACGTCGATCAGCGAGCCGGGCCCGACCGTGAAGCCGTCGGCGCGGAACACCGCCGCGGTCGGCCGCGCGCCGGCGGGCGGCGGCACCGCGGCGAGCCGGCGGTCGAGCTCGGCGGCCAGCGCGGCGCCACGTTCAGCCTCGCCCAGCGCGTCGGCGACCAGGACGATCTGCGCCCGCACCGCGTCCACCGTTTCCGGCACGTCGAGCTCCAGCACCGGATAGCCGAGCCGCTTCAGCATCGCGGTGGCGGCGCGCGCGGTGAAACGCCCGGCGATCACCAGGTCGGGACGCAGCGCCGCGATCTCCTCCACGTCGCCGTGGTTGACCGGCACAGCCCGCGCGCGCTCGGCCACCACCGACACCGCCGGATCGCGCGCCAGCCACGTCACCGCCGCGACGTTCCCGGGGTCGGCCAGCCGCAGCACGAGCTGGTCGGCGCACAGGTTGAGCGATACCACGCGCTGCGGCTTGGCGTGGGCTGGGAGGGCGGTCAGGAGGGCGAGGGTAGCGAGCAGCACCAGGCGCCGGACGCGCAGCAGCAGGGCGGATTTTAAACCCGCCCCTACAAGACAGCTCGATGTTCCGTAGGGGCGGGTTTCAAACCCGCCCTGTCGCCGCCGCACGGATGCCGGGCGGTCCACGCCTCACCCGTGGTGGAACGCCGTCGCGGTGCGGTCGCGCGGGTCGGGGGGCAGGTTGAGGCGGGTGGCGCGCAGGTGGTCCCACAACGCGAGCCGCGACCAGTCGGGCGCCTTCGTCAGGTTGCCGTCGTCGCCGATGAACGGGTTGGGCAGGAACACTGTCATCTGCTGCTCGTCGGCGCCGTTGTAGAGCCGCAGGCCCCACGACTGCGGTGCGCCGTCGGGGCCGAGCTGGCGGTAGAACTCGGCGCGCGCGGTGCGCCGGATGCGCGCCAGCGCCGGGTCGGTCGGCATCGCGGCCGAGCCCTTGTGCTCGCCGATGCAGACGTGGAAGTGCCAGGCGCCGAAATCGACGGTCAGGTAGCCGTCGTACATCGCCACCTTGTCCGGCGCCGCCGGCGCGCGCAGCTCCCACACCGCGCCCTGGATCAGGGTGCCGAACACCAGCGCCGGCCAGTGCTGCTCGAACAGCTCGCGCAGCAGCGGCAGCAGCACTGCCTCTTCCGCAGGCAGGGGGAACACCTCGAGGGTGCCCATCCCCGGCTCCTCGACCGTGCGCATGGCGCCGGCTGCCTCGATCGTGTCCATCGGCCTCTCCCTCGATCCGGGCGCAGTGCAACGCGAACGGCGCGGCGGGGCAACGGAAAAAAGCGCCCGGCGTTGACAGCCGCCCGGCGCCGCGCGAGCCTCCGCGCAAACCAGAGGGGCGGACATGAGCGGCATGGACTACGACTACATCATCGCCGGCGGCGGTTCGGCGGGCTCGGCGCTGGCGGCGCGGCTGTCGGCGCGCAGCGCCAGCAAGGTGCTGCTGCTGGAGGCCGGCATCGATACCCCGCCGGGGGCCGAGCCGGCGCAGGTGCGCGACCCGTACCCGACCACCGTGTTCTGCCCACAGTTCATGTGGCCCAACCTGATGGTCCACTTCCGCCCTATCCCGCACAACGCGCCGGAGACGGCGGTGCCGCGGGTCTACCTGCAGGGCAAGGTGCTGGGCGGCGGCTCGTCGGTCAACGCGATGGTGGCGATCCGCGGCCAGCCTGGCGACTTCGCCGAATGGGAGGCCGCCGGCGCCAAGGGCTGGGGCTGGGACGACGTGCTGCCCTACTACCGCAAGCTGGAGCGCGACACCGACTACGACGGCCCGCTGCACGGCAAGGACGGCCCGATCGCGATCCGCCGCCACCGGCGCGAGCAATGGCCCGGCTTCTGCCACGCGATGGCGGCGGCGATGGAGAAGAAGGGCTTCGCGTTCCATGAGGACATGAACGCGCAGTTCGACGACGGCTTCTGCCGGGTGGCGATGAACAACACGCCCGACCAGCGGATCAGCGCCGCGATGGGCTACCTGACGGCCGAGGTGCGGGCGCGGCCCAATTTGACGGTGCGCACCGAGGCGCTGGTCGACCGGGTGATCGTCGAGGGCGGCCGCGCCGTCGGCGTCGCGGCGACCATCGCCGGGCGGCCGGAGACGATCCGCGGCCGCAGTGTCATCGTCTCCGCCGGCACCTTGCATTCGCCGCAGCTCCTGATGCGCTCGGGCATCGGGCCGGCGGCGATGCTGCAGGCGGCCGGCATCGCGCCGGTGCACGACCTGCCCGGCGTCGGACAGAACTTGCAGGACCACCCGTCGGTCGCGCTGGCGATGATGCTGAAGCGCCACGCGCGCCAGTCGCCGTCGATCCGCGCCGGCGGCAACGTGGCGCTACGCTGGTCGTCGCAGGTCGCCGACTGCGCCAACCTCGACATGTACATGGGCATCAACGCCAAGTCGTCGTGGAACGCGGTCGGGCGGATGATCGGCGGGCTGATCCTGTGCGTCTACAAGCCGTACTCGAAGGGCAGCGTGACCCTGGTGCGCAACGCCGGCGGTGCCGTCGCGCCGCGCATCGCGTTCAACCTGTTCTCCGACCCGCGCGACCTGGTGCGGCTCAAGGGCGCGGTGCAGCTCGCGGCGTCGCTGACCGAGGATCCGGCGATGCGGGCGGCGACCGAGCTCGCCTTCCCGTCGAGCTATTCCGAGCGTCTGTTCGAGCTCAACCGCCACGGCGCGATGAAGGCGGTGCGCGCCGCGGTGGGCGCCGCCGCGCTCGACCTCGCGCCCGGCCTGCGCAAGACCTTCGTCGAGAAGGTGGCGAGCCCCGGCGTGCGGCTGGCCGACGTGCTGGCCGACGACTCGTCGCTGGAGGAATGGACGCGCACCAACGCGACCGCGTTCCTGCACGCCGCCGGCACCTGCCGGATGGGCGATGCCGACGACCCCGGCGCGGTGGTCGACACCGCCTGCCGCGTCCGCGGCGTCCCCGGCCTCTACGTCGCCGACGCCTCGGTGATGCCGGTGATCGTGCGCGCCAACACCAACCTGACCACCATCATGATCGCCGAGAAGGTGGCGGACGGGATGCTGGCGGCGGCATAGGCGGGCGTCTTTCGCGCGGAGACGCCCCCTCCCCCCGACCCCCTCCCGCGAGGGGAGGGGGAGCAAGGGCGAGGGGCGGCGTAAAGCCCCCTCCCCTCGCGGGAGGGGGTTGGGGGAGGGGGCGCCCGATGCGCCCCGCCGCCGCCGGTGCTACAATCCGCCCAACAAAAGGGGGACCACGCCATGATCGAGCTCTACACCTGGACCACCGACAACGGCTTTAAGGCGCGCCAGGCGATGGAGGAATCCGGCCTGCCCTACACGCTGAAGCCGGTGAACCTGCGCGAGCGCAAGCAGTTCGAGCCGGAGTTCCTCAAGCTCAGCCCCGGCCACAAGATCCCGGCGCTGGTCGACTCCGACGGCCCCGGCGGCCGGCGCATCACCTTGTGCGAGTCCGGCGCGATCCTGAAATACCTCGGCGAGAAGTCGGGCAAGGGCCTCTACCCGACCGACCCGGTGGAGCGCATCGCGGTCGACCAGTGGCTGTTCTACGGCTCGGCGACCTTCACCACTTTGGCGCAGCAGTTCGGCCACTGGGTGATCCGCTCGCCCGACAAGGTGCCGCAGGCGCAGAAGCACTATGACGGCGTGCTGCGCGACATGCTCGCCACCCTCGACAAGCGGCTCGGCGACAGCGCCTTCGTCGCCGGCCC
>JBFWQM010000040.1:0-17832 GCA_050249455.1 Rhodospirillaceae bacterium
TGAACCACAGGATCGAGAACACCACCCAGCACACCGCGGGCACCGCCATCAGCAGGCGGATATAGGGCATCAGGAAGGCCTGCAGCGCCGGGCGCTCGAAGACCAGGATCGAGAACGCGACGCCGAAGACGAACGACGCCACCATCGACCCCAGGATGCGCGCGATCGTCACGAACGCATCGTACGGCGACAGCTTGACCAGCGAGGCGAGGATGCGTTCCCATCCCGGCACGGCGAAGGCCGGCGCGAAGAACGAGGCGACCTGCCAGCCGACGATGAAGACGACCGCGGCGGCGATTGCGAAGCCGGTCTCGCGCGAGGGCGTCCAGCGGTTGGCCGGACGCGGCATCCCTTGCGCGACGATATCGGTGAGCGGGCGGGTCTTGCTGGCCATGGCGTCAGCGATCGCGACGGGGCCGCTCAGCCTGCCGGCGCGTCGTTGAAGACGACGTCGCGCGGCGGTGCGCCGATGAAGCTTTCCTGCACGCCGAGCTCCAGCATCTGCCAGATCTGCTTGTTGGCGGCCGGGTCCCAGGACGGCCGGATTTCCGGGATCAGGCGCTTGGCCTTCACCGCGGCGGCGATCACGCCGGGCGGCAGGCCGCGGGAGACGTACTTGTCCGACGAGATGATGGCGTCGGCCTCCTCCGGCTGGTTGACCAGGAAATCGGCGTAGCCCTGGTACATCGCGACCAGCTTGGCGAGCACGCCCGGGTTCTTCTTCGCGAAGTCCGTGTTGATGAACGCGATGATGTCCCAGCCGCGGTCGCCGGTGACCTTCTTCCACGCCTCGCCGCCGGTCATGATGATGCGCAGGCCCTTGATCTGGCTCAGCGCGCGCGTCGTCGCCGGCTCCCACAGCAGCGCGGTGTCGACGCGGTCGGCCTCGAGCTGCGCCTGCGCCAGCGCGGTGTTGGCGTTGACCACCTGGATGTCGCTGCCGAGCGCCAGGCCGAACTTCCTGCTGTAGATCTGCAGGTACTGGTACGACGAGAAGCCGACGGTCGCCGCGATCGACTTGCCCTTCATATCCTGGAACGTCTTGATGTTCGGGTTCCTGGTGACGATGTGGGTGTCGTCCATGTCCACGAACGTCGCGAAGATCGCCAGCGGCACGCCCTCGGCGCGCATCTTGACGACCTGGTAGGGCGCCATTACGCCCGCCATCGCCTCGCCCTTGGCGATGCCCGAATACATCGCGCCCACCGCGCCGTAGGTCTTGAAGTCGGCGACCAGCCCGTTCTTCTTGTCGAGCCCCTTGGCGGCGATGATGTCGCCCGCCGTGTTGGTCACGGTCGGGAAGGTGAGGGCGGTGATCGGCACCGTGGTCTGCGCCGAGGCGCCGATCGGCATCGCCGCCAGCGCCAGCGTGGCGATCGTCGCGGCGATGGCGCGCTTGATGGACGACAGGGTCATGGTCACTCCTTGCTTTCTCGTCAGGCCGCGCCGGCCTCGGCGCGGCCTTCCGCAGCGAATTCCACGGCCGCCATCTCGTCAGAGATGCGCGCCGCGGCGGTAGCCATCAGCGCGGCGTCCTGGCGGTCCGTCTCCGTCACGGTCATGACCATCCGGATCAGGCCGGGCGGCGCCAGCACGATCAGCCGGTCGGCCATTTCCAGCGCGTCCTCGATGCGGTGGGTGATCAGCACGCAGGTCTTGCGCAGCTGCTTCACCAGCGCCAGGACGTCGCCGCGCAGCACCTTCGACGTCACCGCATCGAGCTGGCTGAAGCTCTCGTCGAGCAGCAGGAGGTCGGGGTCGATCACCAGCGCGCGGGCGAGCGAGACGCGCTGGCGCATGCCGCCGGAAAGCTGGTGCGGATACTTGTCGTGGTGCTGCGGCGCCAGCTTGACCCGGTTCAGCCAGTCGGTCGCCAGCGCGTCGCGCTCGGTCTTCGGCGTGCGCAGGATCTCGAGGCCGAGCGCGACGTTCTCGCGCGCGGTGCGCCACGGGATCAGCCGGTCGGACTGGAAGCTGACGGCGACCTTGCCGCGCAGCGCGTAGAAATCGCGGTAGGGGTCGTAGCCGTGGACAGACACCGATCCGGTCGTCGCGTCGATCTGGCCCAGGATCAGGTTCAGAACGGTGGTCTTGCCGGCGCCGGTCTGGCCCAGCAGCGCCACGATCTCGCCGTTGAACACCGCCATGTCGAAGCCGGTGACGGCCGGGCGGCCGTTGAATGCCTTACTGACGTTCTTGAGTGCGATGACCGGCGCTTGCATGCCGCGCGACCCCGAGTCCCATGATGCAGTGCAACATCAAGACTAAAGGGGCGGGGAGGCGAGTCAATTTAAGATGGTTGCCGAATCATTACTTGCCGGATGTTTGGACAAGGGTGGTCAATCCGCGGGCAGGGGCGGTTCACTGGCAGATCAAGCGTCTGAAACCTGGGGGTTTTCGTGAAGCTGCGTGACGAATTGGCGGGCAATCCGATATTCGCCGCCGACCCTCGCCGCGAAACCCCCTCCCGCGAGGGGAGGGGGCTTAGTACGAAGGGCTGCGTCTGGTGCTACTCCGCCGCTTCGGCGGCGATCTTCTCCACCCGGGCGGCGCAGAACTTGAACTCGGGGATCTTGCCGAACGGGTCGAGCACCGGGTTGGTCAGCACGTTGGCCGGCGCCTCGGCGTAGCAGAACGGGATGAAGACCACGCCGTCCGGCACGCCGTCGTCGACGCGCGCCTTGATCTGGATCGCGCCGCGCCGGGTCTCGACCTTGATGTCGTCGCCGGGGCGGATGCCCTTGCGCCGCATCTCGCGGGTGGAGAGGCACGCCACCGCCTCCGGCTCGATCTCGTCCAGGATCGCCGCGCGCCGGGTGATCGCGCCGGTGTGCCAGTGCTCGAGCTGGCGGCCGGTGGTCAGGATCATCGGGAAGTCGGCGTCGGGCTGCTCGGCCGGCGGGACCAGGTTGGCCGGCACGAACTTGGCGCGCCCGTTCGCGGTCGGGAAGCCGTTGCCGAACACGATGGCGTGGCCGGGGTGGCCGTCGCCGTCGGTCGGATACGTCACCGCGCCTTCCGCCACCAGCCGCGCCCACGGGATATTGCGGATCGACGGCATGGTCTGGCGCATCTCCTCGTACACCGCGCCGACGTCCGGGTACGCCCACGACAGGCCCATGCGCTGCGCGATGTCCTGGATCATCTCCCAGTCCTGGCGCGCGCCGCCGGGCAAGGGCAGGGCGATGCGGCCCATCTGCACCTGGCGGTTGGTGTTGGTGACGGTGCCGGTCTTCTCCGGCCACGCGCTCGCCGGCAGCACGACGTCGGCGTGGAACGCGGTCTCGGTCAGGAAGATGTCCTGCACGACTAGGTGGTCCAGGCTCGCCAGCGCCTCGCGCGCGTGCTGCGCGTCGGGGTCGGACATTGCCGGGTTCTCGCCCATCACGTACATGCCGCGGATGTTGCCGGCCAGGATTGCGTTCATGATCTCGACGACCGTGAGGCCGCGGGCGGGGTCGAGCTTGGTGTCCCAGAATTCCTCGAACCACGTCCGCTTCGCATCGGCGGTCACCGACTGGTAGTCGGGATAGAACATCGGGATCAGCCCGGCGTCGGAGGCGCCCTGCACGTTGTTCTGGCCGCGCAGCGGGTGCAGCCCAGTGCCGGGCCGGCCGACCTGGCCGGTCATCAGCGCGAGCGAGATCAGGCAGCGCGCGTTGTCGGTGCCGTGCACCGACTGCGAGATGCCCATGCCCCAGAAGATGATCGACGCCTTCGACGTCGCGTACTTGCGCGCCACGGTGCGGATGGTCTCCGCCGGGATGCCGCACACCGGCTCCATCTGTTCCGGCGAATAGGGCGTCAGATGCTGGCGCATCACCTCGAAGCCCTCGGTGTGCGCATCGATATAGTCGGGGTCGGTCAGCCCCTCGTTGACGATGACGTGCATCATCGAGTTGAGCAGCGCGACGTCGCTCGACGGCTTGAACTGCAGCATGTGGGTGGCGTGGCGGCGCAGCGCCTGGCCGCGCGGATCGGCGACGATCAGGGTCTTGCCGCGCTTCACCGCGTTCTTGAAGAAGGTGGCGGCGACCGGGTGGTTCTCGGTCGGGTTGGCGCCGATGACGATGATCACCTCGGCGTCCAGCGCGGCGTTGAACGGCGCGGTCACGGCGGCCGAGCCGATGCCTTCCATCAGCGCCGCGACGGACGAGGCGTGGCACAGCCGCGTGCAGTGGTCGACGTTGTTGGTGCCGAAGCCGGTGCGCACCAGCTTCTGGAACAGGTAGGCCTCCTCGTTCGATCCCTTTGCGGAGCCGAAGCCGGCCAGCGCGCCGCCGCCGTGCGCGTCGCGGATGCGCTTCAGGCCGGCGGCGGCGCGGTCCAGCGCCTCCTCCCACGTCGCCTCGCGGAAGTGCGTCCACGGGTTGCCGGGATCGACCTGCTCGTCGCCGCGCTTGGCCACGCCGTCCTTGCGCACCAGCGGCACCGTCAGCCGGTGCGGATGGCTGACGTAGTCGAAGCCGAAGCGGCCCTTGACGCACAGCCGGTTCAGGTTGGCCGGCCCCTCGCGCCCGTCGACATAGAGCAGCTTGTCGTCCTTGACGTGGTAGGTGAGCTGGCATCCCACCCCGCAATAGGGGCAGACGCTGTCGACCGACCGGTCCGGTTTCACCCGCCCCGGCGCGTCCTTGGCGACCACGGTGGCGGGCAGCAGCGCCCCGGTCGGGCAGGCCTGCACGCACTCGCCGCACGCGACGCAGGTGGACGCACCCATCGGGTCGTCGAAGTCGAACACGATCTTGGCGTGGTTGCTGCGCGCCGCCATGCCGATGACGTCGTTGACCTGCACCTCGCGGCAGGCGCGGACGCACAATGTGCAGTTGATGCAGGCGTCGAGGTTCACCGCCATCGCCGGGTGCGACGGGTCGGGCTCGGGCGCGTGCTTGGGCGCGAAGCGGCTCTGCGCCACGCCGACCGCGTCGGCCCAGCGCCAGAATTTCGAGTCGGCGTCGTGCGCCTCGGCGCGGGGCGGCTGGTCGGCGACCAGCAGCTCGAACACCATGCGGCGCGCGCTCGATGCCCGCTCGCTCGCGGTGTCGACCACCATGCCGGCGGTCGGCTGGCGGATGCACGACGCGGCGAGCACGCGCTCACCCTTGATCTGCACCATGCAGGCGCGGCAGTTGCCGTCCGGACGGTAGCCCGGCTCAGGCGAATAGCAGAGGTGCGGGATGTCGATGGCATTGCGCCGCGCCACCTGCCAGATCGTCTCGCCCGGCATCGCGACGACCTTGCGGCCGTCGAGCTCGAACTCGATCCCCTCGATCATCCTCACGTCATCCGGCATCGCTCAACGCCTTCTCAATCCCGACTGATCTACGGCGCCGTCAGCCCTTCGGCACGTCGCCGGGGAAATACCGGAGCACCGACAGGAGCCCGTTCGGCGCCGCCTGGCCGAGCCCGCAGATGGACGCGTCCATCATCGCCTTCGACAGCTCGGTCAGCAGCGCCGGGTCCCATTCGGGCCGGCCCATCAGGTCGACCGCCTTCTGGCAGCCGTTGCGGCACGGCGTGCACTGGCCGCAGCTCTCGTCCTCGAAGAACTTCATCAGGTTCAGCGCCGCGGCGGCGGTCGAATCCTCGTGCGACAGCACGACGACGGCGGCGGAGCCGATCAGGCAGCCGTGCTCCTCCAGGGTGCCGAAGTCGAGCGGCAGGTCGGCGAGGCTCGCGGGCAGGATGCCGCCCGACGCGCCGCCGGGCAGGTAGCCCTTCAGCGTGTGGCCGTCCGCCATGCCGCCGCAGTGCTCGGCGACGAGCTGGTTCAACGTGATGCCGGCCTCCGCGACCTTGACGCCGGGGTTCCTGACCCGGCCGGAGACGGAGAAGGTGCGGATGCCGGTGCGCCCGTTGCGGCCGTGGCCGGCGAACCAGTCCGGGCCCTTCTCGACGATGTCGCGCACCCAATACAGCGTCTCGACGTTGTTGATCAGGGTCGGGCGGCCGAACAGGCCGACCTGGGCCGGGTAGGGCGGCTTGTGCCGCGGCAGCCCGCGCTTGCCCTCGATCGATTCCAGCATCGCCGACTCTTCGCCGCAGATATAGGCGCCGGCGCCGCGGCGGAGCTGGATCAGCCCCGCGGGCGCGAGGCCGGCGGCCTCCACTCTGGCGATCTCGCGGACCAGGATCTCGCGCGCCGCCGGGTACTCGTCGCGCAAATAGATGTAGACGGCGGCGGCATCGACCGCCCATCGGCCGATCAGCATGCCTTCCAGGAAGCGGTGCGGGTCGGTCTCCAGGAACCAGCGGTCCTTGAAGGTGCCCGGCTCGCCCTCGTCGGCGTTGACCGCCATCATCCGCGGCGCCGGCTCGGCCCGCACCAGCCGCCACTTGCGGCCCGTAGGGAACCCGGCGCCGCCGAGCCCGCGGATCTTGGCGTTGTCCAGCGCGTCGATCACCGCGTCGGGCGCGCGCTTGCCGGCGAGGCAGTCCTTCAGCAGCGCGTAGCCGCCCGCCGCCACGTAGTCGTCGAAGCCGGTATAGGCCGGCAGGTGGGGGGCGGTGTCCTGCGCGGCGATCGCGGCGGCGACCGACGCCGTCGTGGCGTGGACGACCTGGTTCCGGCCCACCGCGGCGCACGGCGCGCGGTCGCAGCCGCCCATGCACGGGCCGTGGACGATGCGTACGTCGCGGCCGGCGGACTTCTGCAGCTCGGCCAGCATCGCCTCGCCGCCCATCAGCGCGCAGGTGATGCTGTCGCACACCCGCACCGTCAGCGGCGGCGGCGCGGCCTCGTCTTCCTTCACCACGTCGAAGTGGTGATAGAAGGTCGCGACCTCGTAGACCTCGGTCTGGGCCAGCCGCATCTCGTCGGCCAGCGCGGCCAGGTGCGCCGCCGACAGGTGGCCGTATTCGTCCTGGATCAGGTGCAGGAACTCGATCAGCAGGTCGCGCCGCCGCGGCGCGTCGCCCAGCAGCGCCCGCACCGCCTCGCGCGCCTCGGCCTGGACCTGTCGGCCCTTGCCGTGGAAATTCCGCCGCCGCCGGCCGGAGCCGGGGTGTTTCTGCCTGACGATCTCGCCGGTGCCTTCAGCCATGCCTCACCCAACGCGCCGGCCCGCCGGGCCCGCATCGCTAGAATTGGTTCCAGAACTGCCGGTGTCTATACCATGCCCGTCCGACGGCGCGTTAGACGCCATCGCCCGCCACGCGCCCACCGGCGCGTCGAACCCCTTCAGCGGCTGCGGCCCGCGGTCCTCGAAGGCGAGGCCGGGGCCGTGCGCCATCTCGGCGACCGCGGCGCTGACCAGCACCTCGCCCGGCCGGGCGAGGTCGGCCAGGCGCGCGGCGATGTTGACGGTGCGGCCGTAGTGCTCGCCGTCGCGCGTGACGACCGGGCCGGCCGCGATGCCGGCGCGCCCGGGCGGCAGGCCGGCGCGGGCCAGCGCGGCGACGACCTCCAGGCAGCAGGCGACCCCGGCGGCGCTGTCGTCGAAGCGCAGCATCGCGCCATCGCCCAGCGGCTTGACCACGCGGCCGCCGCGGCGCGTCGCGGCGGCCGCGGCGATCTCGACCAGCCGGCGGCCGGCCTCCGCCGCCCGCTCGTCGCCGGCCTGCTCGGTCAGCCGGGTGTAGCCCGACAGGTCGAGGAACGCGATGGTGCGGTCCGGCGTGCCGCGCGCGCGGGTCACGCCCGCTTCCGCCAGGACCTCCTCCAGCCGCGACACGATGTTCTCGTGAACCGTCTCTTCCAGGTAACGCCGCAGCAGGAGGTAGATGGTGCGATAGCCGAGCGCCTGCAGCTCCAGGCGGGTCTGCGCCGCGGCTTCCAGCATCTGCATCCGCGTCATGCCGGCGGCGATCATCCGATCCTCAATGTCCTGGCGGAACAGCTCCCGCTGGACGTCGACGACCTGCCGGATGCTCATCGCGAACACGCGCAGCACCCGCAGCAGCGCCTCGCGCGGGATGCCGCGCTGCCGCGCCTGGGCGAAGATCGCGATCAGCTCGCGGTCGTCCTCGCGGATCGGCTCGGTGGCCGCCGGCTCCGGCAGGCCCAGCGCCTGGCGCACCTCGGCCGCGAAGCCGGGGTCGAAGCCCAAAGCCGCAGCGGCCGCGTCCTGCGTCTGGGCGGTCAGGCCGACCGGGTCGGTGATCACCTGCCCCGCGAAGCGCAGCGAGAAGCGGCCCTCGCGCGCCAGCGCGGCGCACTGGTCGAGGTCGATGCCCGACTGGCCGAGCGCCAGCAGCAGCCGGACGCGCGTGATGTCGCCGCGGCCGAACCGCTGGTCGGCCGCGCCACGCTCGATCAGGCCCAGCGCGACGAACCGCGCGATGTCGCCCGCGTCGCATGAGGCGAGCGTGGCCAGCGCGGCGTCTGTCAATCGGTCTTCGGACGGGGTTGGGGCGGGATGGGCCAGACGCGCCTCCCTTGCGCACGATCCGTTCCGGCCCCCGGTGTACAAACCGGCGCGCGACGGCGCAAGGCGGCTCCGGCGCTAGGCGACGGCGCTGAGGCGGCGGGCGCGGACGGCGATGCGGGCGTGGCGCCGATAGGCCTGCGCGGCCTGCGCGTGATCGATCTCGGTCGCGTCGGGCATCCACTCCTGCCCGAGCTGCTGGGCGGCGAAGACGGGTTCCGGCATCGCTAGGACCGGAGCGGCGATCACCGGCTCCGCGCGCGGACGCGGCGGCAGCGGCTCGCGGTCGTAGGCCGCGCGGTCGCCGACGCGCGCGCGCGCCGCGATGCGGCGTGCGGTGGCGAGCGGGACGATGCGGGGCGCGACTCTCATCCGTGCAATCCAGGGAACAGTTAACGGAATATAACCATAACCTCTTCAGTGACCGCAAGTTCAATTTACGGCATTTTAAATAAAATCAAGTCGTCATTAACCATGATTTTTCATTGATTTCGACGAACCCGGCATTTTTTGCCTAGTTTTGGGTTCCCCGATTAGCTTCTTTTGATGCCGATCGATCGTCGATTAAGGGACTGGCAATGGCGCGGCGCGATAACCGGCCTACCTGATCGGCGACGTGCGCCGGCAGGTGCGTGGGTTTTGGGGACCCGGGGTCAGTATGAGTAATCCGGCGAACGAACTCGAGAGCCTGCGCGCCGCGCTCGCCGCTTCGGGCGACGTGGCCTACGAGTGGGACCTCGTTAGCGACCGTTTCGTCTGCCTGGCTGGCGGCGCCGACGCGGTGGCCGAGACCGCGCGGGCGGTCCAGTCCGGTGCCGCGCTCAACACCCGCGTCCATCCGGAGGATCTGCCGGCCCGCTTCGACGCGCTGTCGAAGCTCTACGAGGGCGCGTCGTCCTATGAGTGCGAGTACCGCGTGCGCACGACGGCCGGCGAGTACCTGTGGCTGCACGACCGCGGCGTCGCCCGGTTCGCCGAACCTGGCAAGCCGACGGGGCTGCGCGGCGTCCTGCGGGCCTCGTGGGCGCGCACGCGCTCGGACGGCAGGCTCGAATACCTCGCCAACTTCGACGAGCTGACCGGCCACTTCAACCGGACGCGGCTGCGCGAATCGCTCGACCACGCGCTGTCCTACTGCCAGCGCTACGACATCCCGGCGGCCTACCTGACGATCGGCATCGACAAGCTGACCCTGGTCAACCAGGCGTTCGGCCACGAGGTGGCGGACGCGGTGATCGTCGCGATCGGCCAGCGCCTCGACCGCTGCATGCGCGCGTCCGACGTGATCGGCCGGGTCGGCGGCGATCGCTTCGGCATCGTGCTCGGACACTGCCGCGAGGCCGACATCGCCGCGATCGCCGAGAAGATCCTCGACGCGGCGCGCAACACCGCGGTGCTGACCACCGCCGGCCCGATCCACGTCACCGTTTCGATCGGCGCGGTCGCGGTGCCGGCCGGCGCGCAGACCGCGACGGACGCGATGACCAAGGCCGACATCGCCCTGCAGAAGGCCAAGCACCAGGGCCGCAACTGCGCCCAGGTCTATACCGCCTCGGAGGACGAGGCGCGCGGCCGGCGCGAGAACATGGTGGTGGTCGAGCAGGTGCAGAACGCGCTGCGCAACGGCCGCATGACCTTCGCCTACCAGCCCGTGGTGGATGCGAAGACCGGCCGCGCCGCGTTCCACGAATGCCTGATCCGGATGATCCAGCCGGACGGCGAGATCGTCGCCGCCGGCCGCTTCATGCCCGCGGTGGAGGAGCTCGGCATCGTCCGCCACATCGACCGGTTCGCCTTCGACCTCGCGGTGCGCGAGCTCGCGGAGCATCCCGAGGCGCGGCTCGCCGTCAACGTGTCGGGCCTGACGACCTCCGACCTCGCGTGGCGGCGCAACGCGGTGGCCGCGCTGCGCGGCCATCCCGACGTCGCCCGGCGCCTGGTCGTCGAGATCACCGAGACCGCCGGCCTCGACGACATCGACGAATGCAGCCGCTTCATCGCCGCCTTGCGCGATCTCGGCTGCCGCATCGCGCTCGACGACTTCGGCGCCGGCTACACTTCTTTCCGGCACCTCAAGATGCTGTCGGTCGACATGGTCAAGATCGACGGCTCGTTCGTGCGCGACATCGCGAACAACCCGGACAACCGTGTGTTCGTGCGTTCGCTGCTCGACCTAGCGAAGAACTTCGACCTCGAGACGGTCGCCGAGTGCGTCGAGACGGAGGAGGACGCGCGCATCCTGGCCGACGAAGGCGTCCGCTACCTGCAGGGCTACGCGTTCGGCCGTCCGGTGCTCGACCGCCCGTGGGCGCCGGCCGTCCCGGCCCCTGCGGTCGCGCGGGTCGCGCAGGCCCGCTAGGCGCCTAGCCTTCCTTCTTCGGCGAGATGGCGTCGAGCTGGCGCTGCATCTGCTCCAGCCGCGCCTTCATGTCCTCCAGGTCGCGGTCGGCCTCCGGCCGCGGCGACGCCTCGGCCGCGGGGCCGTTGCGGCCCGGCGCGCCCGGCGCACCCGGCGCGAAGGGCGTGAACATCTGCATGGCGCGCTCGAACATCGCCACGTTCTGGCGGCCGAGCTCGTCGAGCTGGTTGAACGGGAACATGCCGCCGAAGGCGGTCTTGAGGTACTGCCGGATCTCTTCCTGGTTCTTGGTGAAGGCCCGCATCGACACCTCGAGGTATTGCGGTACCAGCGACTGCAGGCTGTCGCCATAGAACCCGATGAGCTGGCGCAGGAAGCTGATCGGCAGCAGGTTGGTCCCCTTGGCCTCCTCCTCGACGATGATCTGGGTCAGCACGGAGCGGGTGATGTCCTCGCCCGTCTTGGCGTCGCGGACGACGAAATCGATCCCCTCGCGGACCATCTTCGCAAGATGCTCCAGCGTGACGTAGCTCGAGGTCGACGTATTGTAGAGGCGGCGATTCGCGTATTTCTTGATCGTGACCGGCTCGGCGCCTTCCGTGACGCCCGGCTTCTCGGTATCGGCCATGGGGGTCTATTCCGTAATGGGAGTGGTACGCCTAGGGATCCTGCCGGCCAGACTATCAGAGATTGCCTAATGTTGCTGCATTGCATGACGGAATTTTGCGGCGCGGCGAAAGCCCGCAGGCGCCTATAGTGTTCCGATGTCGGAACCGCCCGATTACGACAGCCTGGCGCGCCGGTATCTCGACCTGTGGCAGCGCCATGTGGCGAGCGCGGCGGCCGACCCCGACTTGGCGCGGGCATGGACCACGTTCCTCGCGGCGTTGAGCGGCCAGGCGCGTCCGGCGCCCTTCCCGTGGCCGGCCCCGTTCCCGGCCGCCCCGCAGGCGCCGCCCGGCGGGCGGTCCGATGATGCCGCCGCGCCCGGGACCGCGCCCGCTCCCGCTGCACCTGGCGACGGCGGCGGCGATCTGCGCCGGTTCGAGGCTCGCCTGGCCGCTGTTGAGAAGCGGCTGGCCGAGCTCGAGCCACGACCTCGCGGCGGAAGCCGCAAGCCTAAGGCTGGCGCTCGAAAGCGCGCCGGCTGAGGCGTTCGACGCCGCGGTGGACCGCGAGGCGCGTCGCCGCCTCGACGGCTTCCTGACCGGCCTCGCCGCATATCTCGCCCATCCCTATCGCCGGGCCCTGGCCGATCCGGCGCCGGCGTGGACCGAAGGCACTACGGCACTGCGCGACTACGGGCCGGCGGACGGGCGGCCCGTGCTGGTGGTGCCGTCGCTGGTCAATCGCGCCTACGTCCTGGACCTCGCGCCGGACATGAGCCTGCTGCGCTTCCTCGCCGGCCGGGGGCTGCGGCCGCTGCTGGTCGATTGGGGCGCGCCGGGCGACGACGAGCGGCTGTTCACGCTGTCCGACTACGTCGCCGGCCGGCTCGAGCGGGCGCTGGAACGCGCCGTCGCGCTGGCCGGCGGGCCGGTGCCGGTGATCGGCTACTGCATGGGCGGGCTGCTCGCGCTGGCCCTGGCGCTGCGCCGGCCGCAGGCGGTGTCGGCGCTGGCATTCCTGGCGACGCCGTGGGATTTCCACGCCGGCACCGGCGGGCCGCCGCCGGCGCTGGCGCTGATGCGCTCCGGCCTCGGCGCCATCATCGACGCGACCGGGACGATGCCGGTGGACCTGATGCAGACGCTGTTCTTCAGCCTCGACCCGACCCAGAGCTTCGCCAAGTTCCGTCGCTTCGCGACCCTGGATCCCGCGTCGGAGGCCGCGCGCGCCTTCGTGGCGCTGGAGGACTGGGCCAACGACGGCGTGCCGCTGGCCGCCGCGGTGGCGCGCGAATGCCTCGATGGCTGGTACCTCGCCAACACGCCGGCCGCCGGGCGCTGGCACGTCGCCGGCCGCCCGGTGCGGCCGCAGGACTGGTCCGGGCCGGCGCTGGCGGTTATCCCCGCGCGCGACCGCATCGTGCCGCCGGCATCGGCCACCGCGCTGGCCGACGCGCTGCCCGCCTGCGACCGCCTGAACCCGCCGGCCGGCCACGTCGGCATGGTGGTCGGCGGCCGCGCCGACGCGGCGCTGTGGCGGCCGCTGGCGGACTGGCTGCGCGCCCGCGGCTGACGAAGCTGCATTTGTGCGATGCACAAATGCCCCAATTGCCGGCATCCGGCGGCGGTCGTATATAGGGGGCGTCCCGTCGCCGGATCGCCGGGCCGACGGCAATACAAGGAGGCATCTGATGGTCGATGTCGTCATCGCCAGCGCGGCCCGCACGCCGATCGGCTCGTTCAACGGTGCGTTGTCGTCCCTACTCGCGTCCGACCTCGGCAAGATCGCCATCACTGAGGCGCTGCGCCGCGCCGGCGTCGCGGCAAGCGAGGTGTCGGAGGTCATCATGGGCCAGATCCTGACCGCCGGCATGGGCCAGAACCCGGCCCGCCAGGCCTCGATCGGCGCCGGCCTGCCGGTGGAGGTGCCGGCCTACGGCGTCAACCAGCTGTGCGGCTCCGGCCTCAAGTCGGTCGCGATGGGCTTCCAGGCGATCAGGAACGGCGACTCCGCGATCGTCGTCGCCGGCGGCCAGGAGAGCATGAGCCAGGCGCCGCACTGCGTGAACATGCGCAACGGCGCCAAGATGGGCAACGTCGAGATGATCGACACCATGATCAAGGACGGGCTCTGGGACATCTTCAACGGCTACCATATGGGCAACACGGCGGAGAACGTCGCCCAGAAGTGGCAGATCACCCGCGAGGAGCAGGACAAGTTCGCCGCCGCCTCGCAGGCGAAGGCCGAGGCGGCGCAGAAGGCCGGCCGCTTCAAGGACGAGATCGTCCCGGTGACCTACCAGACGCGCAAGGGCGACGTGACCGTCGCCGACGACGAATACCCGAAGCACGGCACGACCGTGGAGACGCTGGCGAAGCTGCGCGCCGCGTTCCTGAAGGACGGCACCGTCACCGCCGGCAACGCGTCGGGCATCAACGACGGCGCCGCGGCGCTGGTGCTGATGTCGGCCGACGAGGCGGCGAAGCGCGGCATCAAGCCGCTGGCGCGCATCCGGTCGTGGGCGCAAGTCGGCGTCGATCCGGCGATCATGGGCTCCGGCCCGATCCCGGCCAGCCGCGCCGCGCTGCAGAAGGCGGGATGGACCGCCGACGACCTCGATCTCGTCGAAGCGAACGAGGCGTTCGCCGCCCAGGCCTGCGCGGTCAACAAGGACCTCGGCTGGGACACCGGCAAGGTCAACGTCAACGGCGGCGCGATCGCGCTCGGCCATCCGATCGGCGCGTCGGGCGCCCGCGTGCTGACCACCTTGCTGTACGAGATGCAGCGCCGCGACGCCAAGAAGGGCCTCGCCACCCTGTGCATCGGCGGCGGCATGGGCATCGCGATGTGCGTCGAGCGCGACTGATCCTGCCGGCGCCCCGTTCTGTCGCTCGAGGGCGGGTCGTTGACCCGCCCTTTCGCTTTGCGGGGGCCCGTCGTCGTCGCGTGCCGGCGTCCGTGCTAGGATTGCGCCAATCCGACCGGCGGGCCAACCGCGGCGTTTGGCACGTGCGTTGCACCGAAGCGCGCAATTGGGGAGACAGGGAATGGCCAGGATCGCAGTCGTCACCGGCGGCACGCGCGGGATCGGCGCCGCCATCAGCATCGCGCTCAAGGAGGCCGGCCGCAAGGTCGCGGCGACCTACGCCGGCAACGAGGATGCCGCGAACGCCTTCCACCGCGAGACGGGCATCCCCGTCTACCGCTTCGACGTCGGCGACTTCGAGGCGTGCAAGATGGGTCTCGCGCGCATCGTCGCCGACCTCGGCGGGCCGATCGACATCCTGGTCAACAACGCCGGCATCACCCGCGACGGCACCATGCACCGCATGACGCCGGAGCAGTGGCAGGCGGTGATCCAGACCAACCTCGGCTCGTGCTTCAACATGTGCCGCTGCGTCATCGAGAGCATGCGGGCCAACAAGTTCGGCCGCATCGTCAACGTCGGCTCGATCAACGGCCAGGCCGGCCAGTACGGCCAGGTCAACTACGCTGCCGCGAAGTCGGGCATCCACGGCTTCACCAAGGCGCTGGCCCAGGAAGGCGCCGGCGTCAACGTCACGGTGAACGCCATCGCGCCGGGCTACGTCGACACCGACATGGTGCGCGCGGTGCCGCCGAACGTGCTGGAGAAGATCGTCGCGCGCATCCCGGTCGGCCGCCTCGGCACCGCCCACGACATCGCCCGCGGCGTCCTGTTCCTCACCGCCGACGACGCCGATTTCATCACCGGCTCGACGCTCTCCATCAACGGCGGGCAGCACATGTATTGAGCGGCCGGAGGTCGGGACGCCGTTGGTTCCCGCGGGCTGGTCGCGTCTCGTGCGGCCTCAATGCTTCTCGCTGACGCGCGCGCCGCCTCCCCCTGGCCCCGCCCCTCGTGGGAGGGGGCAGGGGGAGGGGGTGATGCCAGCGATGGGCCGTAACGGTCGATTCGATGCCGATGCGTTCCGCAGGCCCTGAATAGGCCCGTCTTTTCCCATGCATCCCGCCGCATCCGCCGACGCCGCGCGCCGGCGTGCGACCCTCGTCGGCGCCGGGGCGCTGCTGCTGTGGGCGACCTTGGCGTCGACCGCGGCGCTGACGGCGCGCATCCCGCCGTTCCAGCTCGTCGCGCTGGCGTTCGCGCTGGCCGGCGTCTGCGGCGCGGCGATCGTGGCGGCGCGCGGCGGGCTCCGCGCCGCGCTGCGCCAGCCGGCGGCGGCGTGGGCGCACGGCATCGGCGGCCTGTTCGGATATCACTTCTGCTATTTCGTCGCCCTACGCAACGCGCCGGCGGCGGAAGCCAACCTGGTCAACTACCTGTGGCCGCTGCTGATCGTCGTGTTCTCGGCGGCGCTGCCGGGGGAGCGGCTGCGCGCCGCCCACGTCGCCGGCGTCGCGATGGGCTTCGCCGGGGTGTCGCTGCTGCTGGCCGGCGGCGAGCCGGCGCCGGCGGAGACCGAAGCCGCGCTGGGCTATGCGGCGGCGTTCGCGGCGGCGCTGGTATGGTCGTCCTATTCGGTCTCGGCCCGGCTTTTGCAGGCGGTGCCGACCGCGGCGGTGGCTGGCTTCTGCGTGGCGACCGCCGTCCTCTCGGCGGCCTGCCACGTCCTCTGGGAGGCCACCGTGATGCCGACCGCATTCGAATGGCTGGTGGTCGGCGCGATCGGGCTGGGGCCGCTCGGGGCCGCCTTCTTCCTGTGGGACCATGCGGTGAAGCGCGGCGACATCCGCGTCCTGGGCCTGCTGTCCTATGCGACGCCGCTGCTCTCCACCCTGCTACTGATCGGCGCCGGCTTGGCCCCGGCGACATGGGCGGTCGCCGGGGCGGCGGCGCTGATCGTCGGCGGCGCGGCGGTCGGCACCGGGTTCGGCCGGCGCCGTGCCGCACGTCCCCGTTGACACCCTGCGCCGGTTGTCCGAACACTGCCGCCGACGCCGCCGAGACGGCGCGGATACGAACAGACCGGAGGGGACGATGCGCGTCATCGGATTGGGATTGATTGCGGGCCTGGCGCTGGCATGGACGGCGGGCACGGCGGCGGCGCAGGAGGCCAAGCTGCGCGTCGTCAGCGCGTTCCCCAAGCAGCTCATCTTCAGCCAGGACCTCGCCAAGTTCGTCGAGGCGTTCAACAAGAGCGCCGAGGCCAAGGGCGTCGCGCAGATCCAGTACGTCGGCGGCCCCGAGGTCACGCCGGTCGAAGGCCAGGGCACGGCGATCAAGAACGGCGTGTTCGACCTGCTGCTGACCCCGACCGCCTATACGCTCGGCGTCATCCCGGAGGGCGACGCGCTGCTCGGCTCCAACGTCACGCCGGCGCAGGCGCGGGCCAACGGCGGCTACGCCGCGCTGAACAAGATCTGGAACGAGCGGCTGAACGCCAACATCGTCGCGTGGTGGGCGCCGGGCGTCGGCTTCCACATGTACCTGAACGAGATGCCCAAGCTGAATGCGAAGGGCCAGCCCGACCTGGCCGGCGTCAAGATACGCTCCACGCCGATCTACAAGGAATGGCTGGAGACGATGGGCGCCACCAACGTGATGATGCAGGCGGGCGAGGTCTACACCGCACTGGAGCGCAAGGTCGTGGACGGCTTCTGCTGGCCCGGCGTCGGCGCGATGGACCTCGGCTGGCACAAGTTCGTCAAGGCGCGCATCAGCCCGCCGGTCTGGCAGCTCGAGGTGATCCTGCTCGCCAACAAGACCAAGTGGGACCGCCTGCCGCAGCGCGCGCGCGAGGTGCTGTCGACCGCATTCCTGAACTACGAGACCGAGGCGCTGCAGCGCTACACCCAGGCCGGCATCGACGAGACCGAGGCGCTGCGCAAGGCGGGCGTCCAGATCGTCGACCTCAAGGGCGACGCCGGCAAGGAGTACGTGCGCAACGCCTACGAGATCACCTGGAAGAGGGTGAAGGAGCGCGCCCCGGCCAACGCCGACAACCTGCGCAAGCTGCTCTACGTCCAGAACTGACCGGCGCACCGCCGGTATCCCGGCCGTGCGGGCGCTGCTGCGGGGCTACGACCGGCTCGTCACCGCGATGGCGATGACGGGCTGCGTCCTGCTCGCGGCGATGTTCGTAATGATCGTCTACGACGTGACGGTCCGCACGGCCGGCCTGACACCGCCGGCCATGACCAGCGCAGTCAGCGAATACTTCATGCTCTACGTCACCATGCTGGCGGCGCCGTACCTGGTGCGGATCAAGGCGCACGTGGCGGTCGAATCGATCACGCTGGTGATGCCGGCGGCGGCGATGCCGTGGCTGTCGCGCCTGGTGTGCCTGGTCTGCATCGCGGTCAGCGTGCTGCTGGCGTGGTACTCGGCCGACGCGATCGCCGACGTGCTCGCCTCGGGCGAGGTCGACATCCGCTCAATCATCGTCCCGAAATGGGTGCTGTTCGCGCCGCTGCCGGTGGGCTTCGCGCTGTGCGCGGTCGAGTTCGCGCGCTACCTGATGGCGCGCGAAGGCCTGCTGGTCGGCCGCGGCGCCGGCGAGAGCTCGATCTAGGATG
>JBFWQM010000040.1:17932-28249 GCA_050249455.1 Rhodospirillaceae bacterium
GGGTTGATCGTCTTCGTCGATTTCGACATCGGCCTGAAGCAGCTCGTCGCGAACGTCACCACTTCGATCACCTCGTTCACCCTGGTGCCGGTGCCGCTGTTCCTGCTGATGGGCGAGCTGTTCTACCACACCGGCGTCGCGGTCCGCGTTTTCGACGCGTTCGACGCGCTGCTCGGCCGGCTGCCGGGGCGGCTGTCCTACCTCACGGTGGCGGGCGGCACGGTGTTCGCGGCGCTGTCGGGCTCCAGCATGGCGAACACCGCGATGCTCGGCTCGCTGATGGTGCCGGAGATGACCCGGCGCGGCTACAAGAAGCACATGGCGATGGGCCCGATCCTGGGCACCGGCGGGCTCGCCATCATCATCCCGCCGTCGGCGCTCGCGGTGCTTCTGGGCAGCCTGGCGCGCATCGACATCGGCCAGCTCCTGATCGCCGGCGTGCTGCCGGGCGTGCTGCTCGCCGGGTTCTATGCAGTCACCATCTACGTCCTGGTAAAGCTCGACCCCGAGGCGGCGCCCGCCTACGAGGTGCCGGCGATGCGCGCGCTGGAGCGCGTGCGCATCGTGTTCGTCAACCTCGCCCCGATGGGCTTCGTGATCTTCATGGTGATCGGCCTGATCCTGCTCGGCGTCGCGACGCCGTCGGAGGCGGCGGCTTTCGGCGTGCTCGGCGTCCTGATCGTCTCGGCCGGGTTCGGCAAACTGACGCGGGACGCGATCGTGAGATCCCTGCAGGGCACGATGAAGGTCACCGGCATGGTGTTCCTGATCATCATGGCCTCGTCCACCTTCAGCCAGATCCTCGCGCTGTCGGGCGCGACCGCCGGGCTGATCGACTGGGCGACGGCGCTCGACGTGTCGCCGACCCTGATGCTGGCGGTGATGTTCGTCATCCTGCTCGTGCTCGGCTGCCTGATGGAGCAGGTGTCGATCATGATGCTGACGGTGCCGATCTTCTTCCCGCTGGCGCAGTCGCTCGGCTTCGACCTGATCTGGTTCGGCGTCGTCGTCATGCTGTCGCTGGAGATCGGGCTGATCACCCCGCCGTTCGGCCTCGGCCTGTTCGTGCTGATCGGCGTCGCGCCCAAGGGGACCACCTTGTTCGAGGCGGCGGCGGCCGGCCTGCCCTACATCGCGTGCGCGGTCGCCCTCGTCGCCTGCCTCGTCGCCTTCCCGCCGATCGCGCTCTATTTGCCGTCCCTGATGCAATAGGAGTCCTGCCGTGCCCGACATCACCCTGACGCTCGCGATCAACGACTACGACCACGTCCGCGACCTGTTCAGCGGCCGGGTGAAGCCGGAAGGCATCGCCCTCAACTGCCTGCAGCTGCCGGTGGAGGAGATCTTCTTCCGCTTCGCCCAGCGCCAGGAGTGGGAGGTCTCCGAGATGTCGATGGGGATGTATTCGTCGGCCGTCTCGCGCGGCGACGCGCCGTGGGTCGGGATTCCCGTCTTCCCGTCGCGCGTGTTCCGCCAGTCGGCGTTCTTCGTGCGCGCCGACGGCAAGGTCAAGAAGCCGGAGGATCTCCTCGGCAGGAAGCTCGGCATGCCGCAGTGGTCGCAGACGGCGACGATCTACGCCCGCGGCTGGCTGCAGCACCAGGTCGGCATCCCGCTGTCGAAGATCCAGTGGGTGCAGTCCGGCGTCAACGACCCCGGGCGGCCGGAGCCGTCGCGCATCAACCTGCCCGACGGCGTGACGATCGCCTACGACACGAAGCGGTCGCTGACCCAGCTCCTGCTCGACGGCGACATCGACTGCATCCTCTCAGCGCATCCGCCACACGAGTTCGAGCACGGCGATCCGCGCATCGTGCGGCTGGTGCAGGACTGGCGCAGCGTGGAGGAGGCCTACTTCAAGGATACCGGCATCTTCCCGATCATGCACACCATCGCGATCCGCCGCGACGCGTTCGAGGCCAATCGCTGGATCGCGCGCAACCTCTACGTCGCCTTCGACGAGGCCAAGCGCCGGTCGGTGGCGCGGCTGAAGGAGATCACCGCCTCGCAGATCGCCCTGCCGTGGGGCGAGTCGATGATCGCCGAGTTGACGGCGAAGATGTATCCCGGCCACGACTACTGGCCCTACGGCATCGAGGCCAACCGCGTCACGATCGACGCCTTCCTGCAGTACTGCTTCGAGCAGGGCGTGTGCGCCAAGCGCCTGGCGCCGGAGGAACTCTACCCGAAGGAGGGCCAGTTCACCCTCCGGGTGTAGGCCCGCCCCGTCGCGGTTCCGTCGCGACGGGCAGGAACCATGCCGGGACACCCACGTTGAGAAGGCAAGGGGCGCGCGGCGCGGCCGCCGCCCCGAGATCCTTTTTTCAGCCACGGGAGTGCAAGCATGCGTTCGATCAGGACCGCTGTATCCGCAGCCGCCCTCGCCGGCGCCCTCGGCATCGCCGCGGCGGCGCACGCCGACACCGCGACCGGCACCATCACCAACGTCGACCTCGCCACCAACCGCATCACCCTGTCCAACGGCGAGATCTTCAAGCTGTACACGCCGCTGAAGGCTTCGAACTACCAGGTCGGCCAGCGGGTGGAGGTCTCGTGGAACACGCGGGTCCAGGGCTACAAGTCGGCCCATGAGGTCGAGGTGCTGGCGCAGGCGCCGGCGACCGGGGCGATGCCCGGCCACCCGACGCCGCACGGCGCCACGCAGATGCAGCAGCGGATGCCGGGCGACCACTCCGCCATGCCGGGTTCGAGCGCCACCGCGGATCACAACGCGACGGACAAGCCGTTCCGCAGGCCGGCCGGCCAGACGGCGGTGCCCGGGTCGGCGACCAACCCGCAGCCGGGCGGCACCCCGGTCGTCGCGACGATCAGCAAGGTCGACCTCGGCGAGAACCGGCTGGTCATGAGCAACGGCGACATCTTCGAGCTCGGCACCGGCCTCGGCGCGTCCGGCTATCGCGTCGGCCAGCAGGTGCGCGTCAGCTGGGCGCCGGGCGAGAAGGGCTACAAGGAGGCCTATCGCATCGAGCCAATCCGCTAGCCGCGCGGGGTCGGCGATGGCGTCCAACCCGGCGGCGCCATCTCGAAGCCGGCAAACTCGAAGGCCGGCGAGACGGTACAGCCGACCAGGGCCCAGGCCCCGGTCGGCCTTGCCGCCTGCCATGCACGCGGCGGCACGACGGCCTGCGGCCGTTCGCCGAGCGCAATGGCGGGCCCAAGCCGGACGGTCTCGATCGCGTTTCCGTCACTACTGACCGAAAGCTCGAGCGCCTCGCCGGCGTAGTGGTGCCAGATCTCGAAGGCGTCGATGCGGTGCCACGCCGAGACCTCGCCTGCCCGCAGCAGGTAGTAGATCGACGTCACCGCACCGCGGCCGCCGTCCGGCGCCGGGGCGCGGAAGAATTCGCGGTAGTGGCCGCCCTCCGGGTGCGGGACGAGGCCGAGCGCGGCGATCAGCGCGTCGGCGTCGCTCACGGGTTCTCCGGCAGCGGCGGCGGCAGTTGCGGCATCGTCGCGGTCATCGACGGCCGCCGGTTGAACGCGTCGAACCATGCCGTCAGCTGCGGCCGCCCGTTGCGCCATTCCACCTTGCGGAAGTCGAGGAGGCCGATGGCGCAGGCGACCGCGATCTGCCCCACGGTCATCGGCCCGTCAAGCAGCGTGGCCTCCGCCTCCAGCACGTCGAGCGCGCGCACGACGTTGGCGTTGTGGTGGTCGACCCACGCCGGCCAGCGCAGCTCCGGCTTGCGCCGGTCCTCGAACACGACGGCAACGATCGAATCGAGCATGCCGTCGCCCAGCGCCTGCAGGCGCAGCGCGCGCCAGCGCGGCTTTCCTTCCGGCGGGATCAGCTTCGCCCGGCCGTGCAACGTGTCGAGATACTCGATGATGACCGGCGAGTCGTAGAGCACCTCGCCGTCGTCGAGCACCAATGTCGGGATCTTGCCCAGCGGGTTGATCGCGCGCAGCCGGTCGAGCGTGGGGTTGGGCTGCTGCACCCAGGTCATGACGAAGTCGATGCGGTCGGCGAGGCCGAGCTCGAGCGCGGCGACGCGGACCTTGCGGACATAGGGCGAGCCGAGCGAATAGCGCAGTTCCATGGTCACTCCGCCGCAGCTTGTGTTTCGGGCGCGTAGACGCCGACCGCCTGCTCGGCCACCAGCCGGTCGATCGCCGCGTCGTCGAAGCCGAGCGCGGTCAGCGCGCCGCGGCTGTGCTCGCCCAAATGCGGCGCGCGCGCCAGCGGCCCGTCCGCCGGCACGGGCGGCGCGCCGGGCACGTTGGCGACCGGGATCTCGCCCAGCGCGTCGTGCGTGAGCCAGGTGAAGGCGCCGGTCGCCACCGCCTGCGGCTCCTTCAGGAACTCGCCGTAGTCGTTGATCTTCTGGCTCATCAGCCCGGCGTCGCGCAGGAGCCGCACCCAGTCCTCCGCCGGCCGCTCCAGGAGCTTGGCCTGGAAGAGCGGGATCAGCGCGTCCGCGTGGTCCCGGCGGCCCTCGACGGTCTGGAAGCGCGGATCGGCCGCGACGTCGTCGAGGCCCATCGTCTTCAGCATGGTGACGAACTGCGGCTGGAAGCCGGCCGAGATGTTGAGGTGGCCCTTCGCCGTGCGGAACACGCCGATCGGCACGTAGATGTCGTCGGGCGGCGCGCCCTTCTCGACGTGGTATTCCATGATCTTGGCGACCTGGAACGCTGCCGCCGTCTGCATCATGCTGACGTCGAGGTGGCGGCCCTTGCCGCTGCGCATCCGGGCGAACAGCGCCGCCTGCACCGCCTGGAAGCCGTACAGGCCGGTCATCACGTCCATCGCGATCATCGAGATCTTGTGCGGCTCGCCGTCGTTGCCGCGGTTGATCGAGATGAAGCCCGATACCGACTGCGCGATCGAATCGACGCAGGCGCGCCCGGCGTCCGGCCCGGTCTGCCCGAAGCCCGAGATCGAGAGGTAGACGAGGCCCGGGTTGTCGGCGGCGAGCGCGGCGTAGCCGAGGCCGAGCTTGTCCATCACGCCGGGGCGGAACGCCTCGATCACCACGTCGGCCTCCACGGCGAGCCGCCGCGCGATGGCCAGCGCCTGCGGCTGCTTGAGGTCGAGGGCGAGGCTCCGCTTGCCGCGGTTGAAGCTGACGAAATGCGCCGACACGTCGCCATAGGCGCCGCCGAGCGGCCGCGCCCAATCGCCGGTGAGCGGCTCGATCTTGAGCACGTCGGCGCCGTGTTGCGCCAGCAGCAGGCCGGCGTGCGGGCCGGCGATGCCCTGGCCGACCTCCAGCACCTTGATGCCGTCGTAGGTGGCCTCCATGGCCCTAGGCCCAGGGCAGCAGCGCCGTCGCCTGCAGCGACGGGCGTTGCCTGAAGCTGTCGAACCACGCGCCGAGGCGCGGATGGGTGCTGCGCCAGTCCGAATCGGCGTTGTGCTGGTCGATGAAGTCGAGCGCGACGGCGAGCGTCAGCCGGCCGACGTCGGCGGGCCCGGCCAGCGTGTCGGCCTCCAGCTCCAGGGCATCGACGGCGCGCATCGCCGCCGCCTTGTTGTGGGCGATCCACGCCTCCGACCGCCGCTCCGGCTTGCGCAGCGTCTCGATGAAGGCGAGCACGGTGTTCTCGATGATGCCGTCGCCCAGCGCCTGGCGGCGCAGCGCGTTCCACCGCGCGTCGCCGGAGCCGGGGATTAGCTTCTGTCCGCCATGAAGGCTGTCGAGGTATTCGATGATGACCGGGGAATCGTAGAGCACCAGCCCGTCGTCGGTCTCCAGGCACGGCACCTTGCCGAGCGGGTTGGGCGAGCCTTGGCGGTCCTCGCGCTTCATCGGGTTGGTCGCGACGCGCTCGATCCGGGCGTCGAGGCCCATCTCCATCGCGGCGACCACGACCTTGCGCACGAACGGCGAGGACGGCGAGTAGCGGAGCTTCATGTACTGTCTCCCGTGCGGGCGGCGGTCAGGCTTGTGTCGCCATCTCCGGCGCCAAGGTCTCGCGCAGCGACGGGCGCTGCGCCAGCGCATCGTACCACGCCGCCAGCCGTGGCCGTGTCGCGCGCCAGCCGCGGCCGAAGCGGTACTCCTCGTAGGCCAGCATGCAGGCGAGCGCGATCCGGCCGATGTCGAGCGGCCCGGCGAGCGCCGCCGCGTCGCGCTCCAGCTGGTCGAGCCCGCGCTCGACCTTGTCGCGCTGGTGCTTCCGCGCGCCGGCCGACCGCTTGGCCTCGGCACGGTTGCCCTCCAGGTTGGCCAGCACCACGGCGTCGCAGATGCCGTCGGCGATCGCCTGCAGGTGCAGCGCCGCCCAGCGCGCCTCGCCCGCCGCCGGCACCAGGAGCGGCGCGCCGGGAAGCTGGTCCAGGTACTCGCAGATCACCGGCGAATCGACCAGCGGCCGACCGTCGTCGCGGATCAGCGCCGGCACCTTGTCGAGCGGGTTCAGCGCGGCGAGCGGCGCCGCCGGGTCGTCGCGATCGACGGTGACGAGCTCCAGGCGATCCGCGATGCCGCGCTCGATCGCCACGATGCGGCACTTGCGGGCGTAGGGCGAGCGCGGGGCGTAGACCAGCTTCATCGCGGCGCGCTCACTTGAAGTTGTCCTTTCGCGTCCGGACCTCGGCGAACACCGCGACCGGGTCGCCGCCGGGCATGCCGACCGCCTTCTTGACCGAGTCGGCGTCGGCGCGCAGGAACGGGTTGGTCGCGCGCTCCTCGCCCAGCACCGACGGCACGGTGCGCAGGCCGGCGGCGCGCATCTCGTCGATCTTCTTCGCGCGCGCGGCCAGCGCCGCGTTGCCGGGATCCACCGTCACCGCGAAGCGGGCGTTCGACTGGGTGTATTCGTGGGCGCAGTAGACCAGCGTGTCGTCGGGCGCCGCGCGGTACTTCGACAGCGAGTTCCACATCTGCGCCGCGGTGCCCTCGAACAGCCGGCCGCAGCCCAGCGCGAACAGGGTGTCGCCGCAGAACAGAGCCTTGGTCTCCGGGAACCAGTAGGTGATGTGGCCGCGGGTGTGGCCGGGGGTGTCGAACACCCTGGCTTCGGCCGTGCCGAGGCTATAGGTGTCGCCGTCGCCGACTTCCTGGTCGATGCCGGCGATGCGGTCGCGGTCGGCGCGCGGGCCGACGACGGTCGCCTTGAATTTCTCCTTCAGCTCCAGGTTGCCGCCGGTGTGGTCGTTGTGGTGGTGGGTGTTCAGGATGACGTCGAGCTTCCAGCCCAGCTTCTCCAGCGCCTCCAGCACCGGCGCGGCGTCGGATGGGTCGACCACGGCCGTCTTGCCGGTACCGCGGTCCTTGAGCAGGTAGACGTAGTTGTCCACCCGCGTCGGAATCTGGTGGATCTCCAGCGTCGACATCGTGTCCCTCCCGGCTGTGTCGGGCGCCACGTTAGCAAATCGCCGGCCCGGCCGCCAACCGCGTGCCCGGTCTGTGCTAGATTCGCGGCATGTGGAGCGATGTCGTCGAGCTGCGCGATTTCTACCGGACCAGCCTGGGCCGCATGACCCGGCGCATCCTGCGCCAGCGCATCCGCGCGCTGTGGCCGCAGGTCGCCGGCATGAGCGTGCTGGGGATCGGCTACCCGACGCCGTTCCTGTTCCCGTTCCAGGACGAGGCGGTGCGGGTCAACGCGGTGATGCCGGCGCCGCAGGGCGTGCTGCGCTGGCCGCGCGAGGGCGGCTGCCTGGTCGCGCTCGCCGACGAGGCGGAGCTGCCGTTCCCCGACGTCGCGTTCGACCGGGTGATCCTCGTCCATGCGCTGGAGTGTTCGGAGCAGGTCCGCCCGATGCTGCGCGAGGTGTGGCGCGTGCTGGCCGACGGCGGCCGCGTGATGCTGATCGTGCCCAACCGCCGCGGCGTCTGGGCGCGGCGCGACCGCACGCCGTTCGGCGCCGGGCAACCCTACACGCCCTCGCAGCTCGGCCGGCTCCTGCGCGACAACCTGTTCACGCCGGTTGCGACCACGACGGCGCTGTTCGCGCCGCCCGGCCGCTCGCGCATGCTGATCGCCTCCGCCCCGGCGTGGGAGAAGCTCGGCGCGCGTCTGTTCGAGACCTTCGGCGGCGTCCTGATCGTGGAGGCGGCCAAGCAGATCTACGCGGCTACCCCCGGCACGCCGGTCCCGGCGCGCCGGCGCCGCAGCTACGTCCCGCTGCCGCGGCCGGCGCAGAACCTGCCGGCGCGGCGGTCGCCCCGCTGAGACGCGAGGGCCGCGGCGCGCCGGCGGGGTCGCGCCGACGTTACGCCGCGGCCGGCAGGCCGGCGCCGCTGTCCTCGCGCCGGCGCCGCGCGAGCGCGAGGCCGACCAGCCCAAGCCCGAACAGGCCGAGCGATGCCGGGGCCGGCACGACGTTGGAGGCGAAGAAGCTCTCGGTCACCCCCTCGACCAGCAGGCCGGCGTTGTCGAAGGCCCAGCTGCTGCCGTTGATGTCGAAGTCGAACAGGTAGAAGCCGTTGAGCGTGGGGTCGGTGGCGTTGGTGTTCTGGAAGATGCCGGTCAGCTTGCCGGTGACGCCGGTCGGCTTCTGGTCGCTGTAGTACCAGCCGGAGCCGCCGTCGAGCATGGCCGGATTGGCGAAATCGGCGACCATGGACAGGCTGTAGGTGATGAACGTGCCGGCGGTCAGCCCGGAGGCGCCGCCGACGTTCGGCGCGTGCCACAGACGCGCGAAATCGGCGGCGTCGGCATTCTCGCCGGCCAGGTTGATGTAGAAGCTGGTGAGCGACGGCGACCACACGCCGGATGACGCGGTGACGGTGGAGGAGTCGGCGTCGTAGAGCTGCAGGAAGCCGGTGTTGGTATTGTTCGGGTTGCCCCAGCCGCTGAACGCCGGCTGGCCCGAACTCGCCAGGGTGAAGTACCACGCGGTGCCGAACGTGCTGTTGCCGGGATAGGGGGCGAAGCCGGCGAACGGCGCGGTGCCGGGCACCGGCGACGGCGTCGCATAAAGATACATGTCGCGCCGGCCGTCCAGGGTGCTGTTCGCGCCGTTGGTGGCGGTGGGAATGGCGTACGGGCCGCCGACCGGATTGTTCATCGCCTGCGCGTCCGACAGCGATCCGTAGCGGGTGATCGTGCCGCCATAGCTCAGGTAGTCGGTGGATCCCAGCCAGTCGGCGGATGCGGCCGTCGTCCAGGCCGAAACGGCGAAGGCGGCGGCGGCGACAGTGAATTTCGGACTCATCTCTTTGCTCCTCTACTACTACTGGAATGACGAATGTGTGCTCAGGCAGGCAGCGGCTCGCCGGGCGACAGGTGGCGCCGTCGCGCGGCGGCCGCAAGGCCGGCGAGCGCCAGGCCGAAGATGGCGACAAGCGCCGCCGGTTCCGAAACGGCGGTCGATTCGAGCGCCCCGAAACGAACGTCGTCCAAGCCAAGGAGCGGTCCAGCCGGGATGCCGGCGAGGGTCACCGTGCTGAACGACGACATCGTGTCGATAAGCCCGAAGAAGCCGATGAGCGCGTCCGTGCTGCTGGGCGGGTTTGGATTGAAGACGCCGGAGATCGACAGGCCATTGAGCGTGAGCGAAGTCAGCCCGGTTGCCAGCACGCTCTTGTTGACCAGCAAGCCGAAGGCGTTGATGGCCGATGCGAAATTGAACGTGACGCCGTTGGCGCCGATGGTGACGACGACACACCCGGTGGTCGGCTGGGCGCCGCCGGCGCATGCCGTCGAGAAGTTCTGCTCAGACAGGCTACCCGGCGAATCGTTGTCGTCGATCGTGTACCCGGTGCGGGCGACGGATAGGAGGTTTGAACCGCCGTCCGCGGCGAAGTCCAGCGAGTCCAGCGTTAGCCCGATCGACGCGGTGGTCGCCGCGGTCAGGAAGGTGCTCTCGCTGTTGTAGGTGATCGGCGCCGCGGACGCGGCGCCCATGCCGAACGCACATAGGGCGCAGAGAATTGCGGTGGCCCTGAACGACGCCGCCCCGGGGATGCCGATCATTGCCATGGCGGTCGCCTTTCAGGTTGCGTTCCGGAGGTGGGAGCCCGCTGCCGGAACCAGCGATCCGGGCCGCCGGCCAGATCTGCCGTGCGTCAACCTGCATGGCCGCTCAACCTCTCTCTTTGACCGCGCTCGGCTTCCGATGCGCTGACCGCGCATCGTGGCGAGACCGAGCAGGCCCAGGCCGAACACGGCGAGCGACGCCGGCGCCGATGCGCGGGTCAGTGCCGCTTCGCCAGAGAAGGCGCCGATCGAGTAGGTGCCGGTGATGGTCTGGACGTTGAGGTCGATCCACGCGGCGAAGTTGTTCAGCGCGTCCTGGCCGGTCGGGCCATCGGTCGGCACCGTCGGCCAGAAGGCGTTGCCGACGCCGACATAGATCAGCGCGTCCATCAGGAACGCGTCGTTCTGGTTGGCGACCAGCAG
>JBFWQM010000041.1:0-28115 GCA_050249455.1 Rhodospirillaceae bacterium
GTCGACCAGCCGTTCGATTGCTTCGGGGGAGGGCGCGGGCATGACGCGTTCCTTTCGCCGTGTCAGAAGGTTTCGAGGCTGCGCTTGGGCAGATAATGCAGCACCCAGCGCTCCAGCGCGATCACCGCGACATAGGCGATGATGCCGATCAGGGTCAGCATGATGATGGTGACGAACACCATCGGCGTGTTGGCCTGGCCTTCGCCGAACACCAGCAGGTAGCCGAGCCCGGTGTTGCCGCCGACCAGCTCGCCCACCACGATGCCGATCACCGCGAGCGTCGAGCCGATGCGCAGGCCCGAGAACAGCGGCGGCATCGAGGCGGGAAACTCGATGCGCCAGAACACCTGGCGGCGGTTGGCGGTGAAGGCGCGTGCCAGGTTGATCAGGTCGGGGTCCACCGTGCGCAGCGCGCCGAGCACGTTGACCATGACCGGGAAGAAAACGATCAGCACCGCCACCAGAACCTTGGGGTAGACGGTGTAGCCGAACCACATGACGAACAGCGGGGCGAACGCCACCTTCGGCGCGATCTGCAGCGCCAGGATGTAGGGCGACAGCATGAACTCCGCCGTCGGCGACATGCCGAGCGCGTAGCCGACCAGCATCCCGAGCAGCGCGCCGAGCACGAAGCCGACCATCACCTCCGCGCCGGTGATCGCGGAGTGGTACATCAGCTTGTCGACGACGAGCATGCGCAGGAACTCGTCCCACACCATCGACGCCGGCGGGATGATGAACGGCGGGATGCCGAAGAGGCCCGGCCCCCACTCCCAGCCGGCCAGGAAGACGAACAGTAGCGCGACGCTGCCGCCCATCCCGCCGCCGAGCCTGAGGCGCAGGCGGCGGCGCTGCGCCTCCGCGCGCGAGTCCGCGATCGGCACCGCCGGCGACGTCGCTGTTGCGTCCATCACATCAGCCCCCTGGCCGCATCGGTTGACGGCGCTGGCCGTTCACCCGCCCCTCACATCACGAACTGGTTGGTGTAGAGCTGCTCGACCGGCGTCTTCGACCGCACGATCCCCTGCTCCACGTAGAAGTCCTGCAGCTTGCCGAGCCGGGCGGCGTCGGTCTGGCCGAGCTTCGCCTGGCCGGGATAGACGAGCTCTGCGTACTTGCCGAGGATGGTCGCCATTTCGGCCTCCTTGCCCTTGTGCTGCGGCACGGCGGCGACGTATTGCGCGGCGGCCGCCTTGGGGTCGGCCATGATCTCGGCGACCGCCTTCAACGTCGCCTGGACGAAGCCCTTGATCGCCGCCGGCCGCTTGGCGATCGTGTCGTCGGCGGCGATGATCGCCTGCGCCATCGACGGGAAGTACTGGCCGGACGGGTACCAGCGGATCGCGGTGCCGGCGCGCTCGGCCTCCACCGCCCACTCGGGCACCGCGGCCATCGCCTGGGCGCTGCCGGCGACGAACAGCTTCACCACGCCGGCCGGGCCGACCGCCTGCGCGTCCACGTCGTTCTTGGTGAGCCCGGCCGAGGCCAGCACGCCGAGCAGCGCGTAGTAGGTGGTGTCCTGGTACGCCATCACCGAGATCGTCTTGCCCTTGAGGTCGGCCGGCTTTGTGATGGTGGAATCGGCGCGGGCGATCAGCTGCATCAGCGAGCCGCCGCCGACCAGTGCCACCGCCTTCACCGGCACGCCGTTCGGGCGCACGATGATGGGCGTGTCGCCGATGCCGCCGCCGAGGTCGGCATTGCCGGCGCCGACTTGCTTGGCAACGTCGGCGCCGCCCTTGCCGATGACGAACTCGACGTCGAGGCCGGCGGCCTTGTAGTAGCCCTTGTGCTGCGCCAGCACCCACGGGGCGAAGGCCGGCAGGAACTGCGGCGCCGGGAACAGGTAGGTCACCTTCTCCTGCGCCTGCGCCGCCGGCGCCGCCGTCAAGGTCGCTGCCACCAGGGCGCACACCGCGATCGAAATTCTTTTCATTGAAACCTCCCTGTTCAGACGTCTGCGTGGACGACGTCGAGCAATGCCATGAGCCGCGCGACGTAGGCGCCGATCGCCTGGTCCTGCCGGCGCGCCATCGGGCGGTCGCGGTGGGGCAGGTCGACGACGATCTCCTCGATGATGCGGCCGGGCCGCCGGCTCATCACCAGCACGCGGTCCGACAGCGCCACCGCCTCGACGAGGTCGTGGGTGATGAACAGCGCGGTCTTGCGGGTTTCCGCCAGCGTCTCTGCAAGGTCCTGCTGCAGCACCATCTTGGTCTGCGCGTCGAGCGCCGAGAACGGCTCGTCCAGCAGCAGCACCGACGGATCGACCGCCAGGGTGCGGGCCAGCGCCGCGCGCTGGCGCATGCCGCCGGACAACTGGTGCGGATACTTGTCGGCGAAGTCGGCCAGGCGCATCCGCCCCAGCAGGCCGGCCGACCGCTCGCGGCGGACGCCCGCGGGCGCGCGATGGATGTCGAGCCCGAACTCCACGTTCTCGCGGATCGTCCGCCACGGCAGCAGCAGGTCCTTCTGCAGCATGAACGCGACGTGGCGGTTCGGGCCGGTCACAGGCTCGCCGTCGACATGGGCGCTGCCGGCCGACGGCGGATAGAGCCCGGCGGTGATGTTGAGGAGCGTCGACTTGCCGCAGCCCGATGGGCCGATCAGCGACACCACCTCGCCGTCCCCGACCGAGAAGGTGACGTCCTCCACAGCGGTGACGCCGCCGCCGAAGCGGCGCGTGACGCCGCGGAACTCCAGCCGGGCCGGCATCAAGCGCCCAGCCGCTTGATGACCGCCTGGAAGGAGTCGGGCGTCCAGGCCTTGCCGTCCGGCGTGCGCAGCCCGGCCGCGTTCAGGCCCGCGACGATGCCGTCAAGGTCGTGCGTTTCGGCCAGGATGTGTTCCAGCGCATCGGCCAGCGCGCGCTCGTAATCCGTCTGCGGCGCCGCCCGGGTCTGCCACGGGACGTTCCCTCGCGTCTCCATGGTCGCCTCCATTTCATTAGTAAAACGTCATTTCATTATTGGCACAATGTAAACCGTTCGATAGGCGGACGTCAAGTCGCACGATTCATGGCGTCGCGGCGGGGACGGGCTGCTTCGCGGCGTCGCAGGCGCACATTGCGGATCGCCGCAAGTGTGGCATGGCTGCTACTATCCCCCTGCAACTTCGGCAGAATCGCATGAAACTGATTGGCCGAAGCGGCGCGCCGCCATATTTTCCCAAGTTCCGCAAGCCGTTGGTCAACCGGATCCGCCGTGGCTGGAAAGATTCTCGACAGGGCCGATGATTTCGACGCTGCCGCGCCGGCGGCTGCGCTCGCGCCCGGCCTGTCCGATGCCGATGCCGAAGCACACGTCACCGCCGTCACCAAGGCTTCCGGGACGTCGTTCTACTGGGCCATGCGGATCCTGCCGCCGGAACGACGGCTGGCGATGTTCGCGATCTACGCCTTCTGCCGCGAGGTCGACGACATCGCCGACGACCCGGCGCCCGCGCGCGACAAGCGCGAGCGGCTGGACGCGTGGCGGGCGGAGATCGACCGCGTCTATGGCCTGCAGGCGGGTTCGCTCGCGCTGACGGCGCGGGCGCTGGCGCGGGCGGTGCGGGACTATGGCCTCGCGCGCGAGGACTTCCACGCCGTGATCGACGGCATGGAGATGGACGTGAACACGTTCATCCGCGCGCCGTCGCTGGCGGAGCTGGAGACCTACTGCAACCGGGTCGCCGGGGCGGTCGGACTCCTGTCGATCCGGGTGTTCGGGGCGACCGAACCGCAGGCGCGCGATTTTGCGCTCGCGCTCGGCACCGCGCTGCAGCTGACCAACATCCTGCGCGATCTGCGCCAGGACGCGGAGATGGGCCGCCTCTATCTGCCGCGCGAGATGCTGGTCGCGCGCGGCATCGCGTCCGACAGTCCGGACGAGGTGCTGCGCCATCCGGCGCTGCCCGCGGTGTGCCGCGACGTGGCGGCCCTGGCACGCACCCGCTACCGGGAGGCGGACGCCGCGCGGGCGGCCTGCCGTCCCGAGCCGCTGCGTCCCGCGGTCGTGATGATGAAGAACTACCAGCTCGTGCTGGAACGGCTCTGCCTCGGCGGATGGCGCGATCTCGACGCCCCGGTGCGCGTTTCGAAGCCGGCCAAGCTGTGGATCGCGTTCCGCTACGGCATCCTGCACGGCCTGGGATAGCCCCGATTGGCCGCCGTTGCGATTCCCCAAGCACCCTCCATATTTGCGTCGCGGCACGGCCGCCGCCTGAAGCGTTGAACTGAGGACATGGACATCTCGACGATCTCGCCTTCCGATCAGCCCGAGCCGCGCAGCGCCCCGGAGCCGCGCCGCGCGGGCGGCACGACGCCGATCTCGGTCGGGCTCCTGGAGCGCACCATCGAGAGCGCGCGCGAATCGCTGAAGACGCAGCAGGCGGCCGACGGCCACTGGGTCTTCGAGCTGGAGGCGGACGCGACCATCCCCTCCGAGTACATCATGCTGGAGCACTTCATCGACGACATCGACCCGGTCGTCGAGGAGAAGCTCGCGCGCTACCTGCGCTCGATCCAGGGCGAGCATGGCGGCTGGCCGCTGTACCACCGCGGCGACTTCGACATCAGCGCAACGGTGAAGGCCTATCTCGCGCTCAAGCTGGTCGGCGACGATGTCGATGCGCCGCACATGGCGCGCGCGCGCGAAGCGATCCTGGCGCGCGGCGGCGCGGCCAGGAGCAACGTCTTCACCCGGATCGGCCTCGCGCTGTTCGGCCAGGTGCCGTGGACCGCGGTGCCGGTGATGCCCATCGAGATGATGCTGCTGCCGCGCTGGTTCCCGTTCCACCTGACCAAGGTGTCGTACTGGACGCGCTCGGTTCTGGTGCCGCTGCTGGTGCTGATGTCGAAGAAGCCCACCGCGCGCAACCCGCGCCGCGTCAGCGTCGCGGAGCTGTTCATCACGCCGCCGTTCGAGGAGCGGCACTACATGGTCAATCCGACCGGCCGGTGGCTGGGCGCGGCGTTCCTGCGGCTCGACCGGATCGTGCGCGCGGCGGAGCCCTACTTCCCGCCGCGACGGCGGCAGCGCGCGGTGGACAAGGCGATGGCGTTCGTGCGCGAGCGCCTGAATGGCGAGGACGGGCTGGGCGGCATCTTCCCCGCGATGG
Source organism: Rhodospirillaceae bacterium (assembly GCA_050249455.1). Classification (GTDB taxonomy): domain Bacteria; phylum Pseudomonadota; class Alphaproteobacteria; order MPNO01; family VGEU01; genus JBFWQM01. The sequence continues at coordinate 5,101 of JBFWQM010000041.1, forward strand.
CCAATTCGGTCATGGCGTTCCAGACGCTCGGCGTGCCGCCCGATCATCCCGAGTATGCGATCGCCATGAAGGCGATCCGCAAGCTCGTGGTTGACCATGGCGACAGCGCGTACTGCCAGCCCTGCGTGTCGCCGATCTGGGACACCGGGCTCGCGCTGCACGCCCTCCTGGAGGCCGGCGAGAGCAACAATTCGCCCTGCGTCGCCGGCGCCGTCGATTGGCTGCTGAAGCGCCAGGTACTCGAGGTCAAGGGCGACTGGGCCGCGCGGCGACCGAACCTGCGGCCGGGCGGCTGGGCGTTCCAGTACTGGAATGACCACTACCCGGATACCGACGACACCGCCGCGGTGGCGATGGCGCTGCAGCGGACCGAGGACCCGCGCTGCAGGGAGGCGCTCGACCGCGCGCTCGAATGGACGCTCGGGATGCAGAGCGAGAACGGCGGCTGGGGCGCCTTCGACGCCGACAATACCCACCACTACCTGAACCACATCCCGTTCGCCGACCACGGCGCCTTGCTGGACCCGCCGACCTCGGACGTGACGGCACGCTGCCTCGGCTTCCTGATGCAGATGGGGCTCGGCCGCGGCCACCCGGCAGTGGCGCGCGCGCTCGATTTCCTGAAGAAGGAGCAGGAAGCCGACGGATCCTGGTTCGGCCGCTGGGGCACCAACTACGTTTATGGCACCTGGTCGGTGCTGTCGGCGCTCAACGTCGCAGGCGAAGACCTGCAGGCGCCCTACATCCGCCGCGCGGTCGAATGGCTGAGGGCGCGCCAGCAGCCCGACGGCGGCTGGGGCGAGGATTGCGCCAGCTACTGGGCGGAGCACCGCGACGAGCCGCCGAGGAGCTCGACGCCGTCGCAGACCGCCTGGGCCCTGCTCGCCCTGATGGCGGCCGGCGAGGTGAAGAGCGAATCGGTCGCGCGCGGCGTGGATTACCTGCTGCGCGCGCCGCGCACCGGTGCCAAGTGGCACGAGGAGCTCTACAACGCGGTCGGCTTCCCGCGCGTGTTCTTCCTGCGCTACCACGGCTACAGCGCGTTCTTCCCGCTCTGGGCGCTCGCCCGCTACCGCAACCTGCGCGCCGGCAACCGCCTGACCACCGCCCACGGCATTTGAGCGCGGCGGCGACCGCGGCATCGGGCCCCATCGGCGTCGTCACCGGCCTGAAGGCCGAGGCCGCGGCTGTCCCGCAGCATGCCGGCCTGCTGGTCGCCTGCCATGGGCCCGGCCCGGCGCGCGCCGCCAGCGCCGCAGCCGATCTCGTCGCCCGGAACGCGCGCGCCCTGCTCAGCTTCGGCGTCGCCGCCGGACTCGACCCGTCGCTCCGGCCCGGCACAATCGTGGTCGCAACCGCGGTCGTCACCGCCACGGGCCGCTTCGAGACCGACACCGCTTGGGCCGAGCGCATGCGGACGGCGGCAGCCGGCATCGCGCCCGTGCGCGGCGGAATCATTTACGGCAGCGAAACGATCCTCGCGGGTCCATCGGCAAAGCGTTCGTTGCACGAACGATACAATGCCGTGGCCGCCGACATGGAGAGCCATGCGGTCGCCGCCGCCGCCGCCGGGCTTCCCTTCCTCGCCGTCCGGGTCGTCCTCGACGCGGCCGACCAGGCGATCCCTGCGGCTGCGGCGGCCGGGATGGCGCCCGACGGCGGGACCCGGCCGGGCGCGGTCATCGCCGCCCTGCTGCAGCGACCGCAGGATCTGCCGGCGCTGATCGCGCTGGGCCGGGCCAATGCAAAGGCGATGCGCGTGCTTGCCGCACTCGCGGCGACGATCGCCTGATCGGCAACAAACGGAAAGGGCGGGCCACTGGCCCGCCCTTCGGAACGCCGGAATGGCGCGAAACGTCTATGCCGCGTTGCTCTTCTGCGCCGGCGTCTCCGCCGGGGCCTTGGCCACGGGCTTGTGGATCTCGGTCAGCGCGCCGGCGACCAGCTTGTCGAAGACGAACTGGGCCGGCCGCGCGCTGGCGAGCGGGATCTCGGGCACCATGTCGCCCTCGGTCCGGATGCCCTTCATCATCAGGCGCACGGCCTTCAGCGGGTTGCGGACCATGTCCTTCACCGCCGTCGCCTCATAGCCGCAGTGGACCATGCAGTCGGCGCACTTGGCGTAGTTGCCGGTGCCGTACTGGTCCCAGTCGGTGCCTTCCATCAATTCCTTGAACGTCGAGACATAGCCTTCGCCGAGCAGGTAGCACGGGCGCTGCCAGCCGAACACGTTGCGCGCCGGCATGCCCCACGGCGTGCAGCTGTACTGCTGGTTGCCGGCCAGGAAGTCGAGGAACAGCGGCGAGTTGGAGAACTCCCACTGCTTCCCCTTGCCGAGGCGGAAGATGTCGCGGAACAGGTTCTTGGTCTTCTGCCGGTTTAGGAAGTGCTGCTGGTCGGCCGCCCGCTCGTAGGCGTAGCCGGGCGAGGCGGTGATGCCGTCGACCTTGAGTTCCTTCGTCACGTAGGTGAAGAAGCCGGCCATCCGCTCCGGGTCGGACCCGTCGAACAGCGTGCAGTTGACGTTGACCCGGAAGCCCTTCGCCTTGGCCGCCTTGATCGCGCTGACGGCGCGGTCGTAGACGCCCTTCTGGCACACCGCCTTGTCATGGTGCTCGCGGTCGCCGTCGAGATGGACCGAGAAGGTCAAATACGGGCTCGGCTTGAAGAGATCGAGCTTCTTCTCCAGCAGCAGCGCGTTGGTGCACAGGCTGACGAACTTCTTGCGCGCGATGATGCCTTCGACGATCTGGCCGATCTCCTTGTGCAGGAGCGGCTCTCCGCCGGGGATGGCGACCATCGGGGCGCCGCACTCATCGACCGCGTCGAGGCACTCCTTCACCGACAGGCGCTTGTTCAGGATCGCGTCCGGGTAGTCGATCTTGCCGCAGCCGGCGCACGCCAGGTTGCAGCGGAACAGCGGCTCCAGCATCAGCACCAGCGGGTAGCGCTCGACCCCGCGCAACCGCTTGCCGAGCACATAGGCGCCCACACGAATCTGCTGGATCAGAGGTATTCCCACAGAACTCTTCCCTTCCGGCGCGATGGCGTAACCATCGGCAAACAAACGCCTTTTGGACCAGGGTGCCGCAACTGCACCCTGCCCCACCGGGCGCGGGCCACCGCGCGCGCCCGCCAGGCTGTGCCGAGATAAGCCCCCGCCTACGCTCAGCCGGCTCTTTTAAGCCAATGAGGCCCTAGCTAATACGACTCGATGGGCCGAACAACGCCGCGGCCGCGGTTTTCCGGCCTATTGTGACCGGATTGCAACATCGATCCGCGGCAATATGTCACGCTCGGCCCGCACGACGTCATCGGGGAAGTCGATCTCGATCCACGGCACGCCGGTGACGTCCTCCCAGGCGAACGACGGCCGGCCGGCCAGCAGCACGTCGCGGATCGCCTCCTCGTAGGGCTGCAGCCGGGCGACGTCGCGCAGATAGGCCTGGGCGGCGGCCAGGATGGCGTCGGCCCCGGCCGGCGACAGACGGAAGAACCCGACCGATTCGCCGCACCAGTCGAACGGCACCTCGACCTTCTTGCGGAACTCCACCGGCCGGCCGTCGCGGATGCACAGCTTCACCGGCTCGTCGCCGGGGATGAAGTCGCGATCGACCAGGAAGCAGTTATCGTGCCGGGTTGCGACCAGCGCGTCGATCATCGCGGCGTCGTACAGCACGTCGGCGTCCATCAAGAGGACGGGGCCGCCGGCGGCGAGGGCATCCCGCGCCGTCCACAGGCTGATCACGCTGCCCTGGGTGAAGTCCGGGTTGTACACGGTCTTGACGTCGAGGCCGGCGGGCGGTTCGGCCACCGCCGCCTCGATCGCCTCGCGCCGGTAGCCTGTCGTGATTGTGACCCGGCGTATGCCGCGCGCCGCCAGGATGTCGAGATGGCGGGCGAGCAGGCTGCGGCCGCCGAACCGGAGCAGCGACTTCGGGGGCTTGTCCGCGCCGGGCCCGAGGCGGGCGCCGACCCCTGCGGCAAGAATGACCGCGCTTTCAACCATGATTCACCCCATATAGTCCGCAAGCCGACGAACATAGTGCATCGCCTGCGGAGGTGTCCCTTGTCCCGTATCCTCGCCGCCCTCGTGCTGCTGGTTATCGCTGCCCTGCCGGCCCGCGCGCAAGAATCGCCGACGGCCGTGGCCGAACGGCTGAACCAGAGCCTCCTGACGGTGATGAAGGAAGCCAAGGAACTCGGCTACGAGGGCCGCTACCGCAAGCTCGAGCCCGAGCTGAAGGATGTCTTCCGTCTGCCCCTGATGGCCGAGATCTCCGCCGGCACCCACTGGAAGAAGCTGTCGCCCGAGGAGCAGAAGGCGCTGGTGGACGCCTTCACGCGCTATACGACGGCGACCTACGCCAGCCGCTTCCACGGCTATTCCGGCGAGGCTTTCAAGGTGGTCGGCGAGGAGCCGGCGCGCGGTGGGGCGGTCCTGGTGAAGTCGCAGATCGTCAAGACGAACGGCGAAGCGATCGCGATCGACTACGTCATGCGCCGGTTCGATCGCGGCTGGCAGATCATCGACGTCTACCTGAAGGGCTCGATCAGCGAGCTCGCGACCCGCCGTGCGGAATATTCCAGCGTGATCGGCCGGGAGGGGCTGCCCGCACTGCTCGCCCGGATCGACGGCATCGTGAACGGTTACGCCAACGGCAAGTCGGGATAAGCCGTCGCGGCGCAACTGCAGGCTGCGCGATTGCAGCAAGATACCGCGTGTCTCGCCTCAGTGATCCGCCGCACTTTTATTAACCAGAAAGAATACTGGAATGCGGCAGTGTCATGCCGTATGTGTGAATATCACATGACAGCGAGGGCCTGACGATGGCATCGACCCTGCGGGCGATCCCGGCGAACGCGGATGTTGTACCGTCGAAGGCGGCAAGGCTGAAGGCGGAGATCGCCTCGCCGCAGCTTTCCTTCCTGATGGAAGCCCACGACGGCATCTCCTCCAAGATCGTGGAGGAAGCAGGCTTCAAGGGCATCTGGGCCTCCGGCCTCGCCATCTCCTCGGCGCTCGGCGTGCGCGATTCGAACGAGGCGTCGTGGACCCAGGTGCTCGAGGTGCTGGAGTTCATGTCCGACGCCACGACCATCCCGATCCTGGTCGACGGCGACACAGGCTACGGCAACTTCAACAACGTCCGCCGCCTGGTGCGCAAGCTGTGCCAGCGCGGCATCGCGGGCGTGTGCATCGAGGACAAGCTGTTCCCCAAGACCAACTCGTTTATCGGCGATGGCCAGCCGCTGGCCGACATGGACGAGTTCTGCGGCAAGATCAAGGCCGGCAAGGACAGCCAGACCGACGACGACTTCCAGCTGGTCGCGCGCATCGAGGCGCTGATCTCCGGCTGGGGCATGGAGGAAGCGCTGCGCCGGGCCGAGGCCTACCACGCCGCCGGCGCCGACGCCCTGCTGGTCCACTCCAAGATGTCGAGCGCGACCGAGATCCTCGGCTTCATGAAGGAGTGGGGCGACCGCTGCCCGGTGGTGATCGTGCCGACCACCTATTACGGCACGCCGACCGAGGCTTTCCGCGACGCCGGCGTATCCACCATCATCTGGGCGAACCACAACCTGCGCGCCTCGATCAACGCGATGCGCGAGACCTGCCGAGCCATCATGCGCGAGGAGAGCGTGGTCGCCATCGAGGGGAAGATCGCCACCGTGAAGGAGATCTTCGACCTGGTCGGCAACAAGGAGCTGACCGAGGCGGAGAACCGCTATCTGCCGAGCGCGCGCGAGGCGGCGCGCGCCATCGTGCTCGCGGCCACCCGCGGCAGCCAGCTCGGGCCGCTCACCGAGGACCGGCCGAAGTGCATGGTCGACGTGCGCGGCCAGCCGCTGCTGCGCCGGCTCGTCGCCACCTTGCGCGAATCCGGCATCCGCGACGTGACGGTGGTGCGCGGCTACCGCAAGGAGGCGGTCGACCTGCCGACCATCGCGACCGTGGACAACGACGCCTACGAGACCACCGGCGAGGCCTATTCGCTCGCGCAGGCGGTCAAGAAGATCGACGGCAACGCGATCGTCGCGTTCGGCGACATCCTGTTCCGCCACTACATCCTTGACCAGCTCATGGAGGCCGAGGGCGACGTGGTGCTGGCGGTCGATGCCCGCTGGCGCGACCGCGAGGGCCAGACCAAGACCTCGCGCGACTTCGCGCTGTGCTCGCGGCCGTTCACCACCGACCTGCTCGACGACGCCCCGGTGTTCGTCCAGCGCGTGGCGAGCGACCTCGGCAACGAGACGCCGTCGGGCGAGTTCATCGGGCTGGCAAGGCTCACGCCGGCCGGCGCCAAGCAGGTGCGCGCCGCGCTCGACGCGATGGCGGCGGAGGGCAGCCTGGCGACCGCGAGCCTGGGCGACCTGTTCAACCGCCTGGCCGCCGACGGCGCGCCGCCGCGCGCGCTCTACGTCACCGGCCAGTGGCTCGACGTCAACGACGCCTTCGACCTGGCCCGCGCCCGCAACTTCCTATAGCACGAGCGCCGGACGCGCTGCGAATCCGCAGGGGCTGATCTAAGATCGGTCCCTGCAGCCTCGCCGCATGCAATCGAGGACGGGACCCATGATCGCCGCCGACGACTTCCTCGCGCCCGCCCGCGCCCGCGGGTACGACTTCTACACCGGCGTGCCGTGCTCGTTCCTGACCTCGATGATCAACCGGGTGATCAGCGACCGCACGCTCGACTATGTCGGCGCAGCGAGCGAGGGCGAGGCGGTGGCGATCGCGTCGGGCGCGTGGCTGGCCGGCCGCAAGACCGTGGTGATGTGCCAGAACTCGGGCCTCGGCAACACGGTGAACCCGCTCACCTCGCTGAACTTCCCGTTCCGAATCCCGACCATGATGATCTGCACCTGGCGCGGCCAGCCGGGACTCAAGGACGAGCCGCAGCACGAACTGATGGGCGAGATCACCGGCGGCCTGTTCGACGTGATGCGCATCCCGCATCGCGCCTTCCCCACCGAGGCGGCCGACATCGCCGGCGCGCTCGACGCGGCCGAAGCGTCGATGGCCGCCTCCGACCTGCCGTTCGCCTACATCATGGCCAACGGCAGCGTAAAGGAGGAAACGCTGGACGAGGAGCGCCTGCCGGTCCGCCCGCGCGGCCGTCGGCTCGACCTCGCCTCCGGCGGATCGCGGCCGACCCGCTACGCGACCCTGGAACGGTTCCTGTCGATCGTCCCCGACGACGCTGCGGTGATCGCCGCCACCGGCAAGTCGGGGCGCGAGCTGTTCACCATCGCCGACCGCGACCAGCACCTCTACCAGGTCGGCTCGATGGGCTGCGCCTCGGGCATGGGGCTGGGCCTCGCGCTCAACGTCGGGCGGCCGGTCGTGGTGCTCGACGGCGACGGCGCGGCGCTGATGAAGATGGGCACCATCGCCACCGTCGGCGCGCAGTCGCCGGCCAACTTGATCCACGTGATCCTGGACAACGGCGTCCACGACTCGACCGGCGGCCAGGCGACCGTGTCGCACAACGTGGAATTCGCCGACATCGCGATCGCCTGCGGCTATGCGACCGCCGCCTCGTGCGACAGCCTCGACGGGTTCGAGAAGGCGCTGCGCGGCGCGCTCGATGCGCGCGGGCCGCACATGATCCACGCGCGCATCACCGCCGGCTCGCTCGACAAGCTCGGCCGCCCCACCGTCAAGCCCGCCGACGTCGCCCGCCGCTTCAAGGCCTTCGTCGCGGGGAAATAGCGCCGGGAGTCCGCCGCGTCTCGACCGGCCGGTCGCCGCCTGGCGGCATCGATGCTAGTCTCCGCCGCAACGTCCGCCCGGGAGGCCGCGTCATCGATCCGAATGCCGACCTTGTCGCCGCGCTGCGCGGCATGGACCTGATCGCCGCCGACGAGGCGCCGCGGTTCACCGCGCTGACCGGCGGGGTGTCGTCCGACATCTGGCGGGTCGACCGGCGCGACGGGCCGATCTGCATCAAGCGCGCGCTGGCGAAGCTGCGCGTGGCGCGCGACTGGCAGGCGCCGGTGGAGCGCGGACGCTACGAGGTCGCGTATTTCGAGACCGTCGCGGGCATCGCGCCGCGCGCGGTGCCGGCGCTGCTCGGCGTCGACCCGGCGCGGCAGCTCTTCGCGATGGCCTATCTCGACCCCGCTCGCTACCGGCTGTGGAAGGCGGAGCTGCGCGACGGCCGCGCCGACGCCGCGTTCGCCGCAGCGGTCGGCGCCGTGCTGGCGAAGATCCATGCCGCGACCGCCGGACGTGCCGAAATCGCCGCCGCGTTCCCCACCGACGCGATCTTCCACGCCATCCGGCTGGAGCCGTACCTGGAGACCACCGCCGCGCTGCATCCCGCGCTCGCCGAACGCATCCTCGCCGTCGCGCACGACACGGCGGCGACCCGGCGCGCGCTGGTGCACGGCGACGTCAGCCCGAAGAACATCCTGGTCGGGCCGGACGGTCCCGTGTTCCTCGACGCCGAGTGCGCGTGGTACGGCGACCCAGCCTTCGACCTCGCCTTCTGCCTCAACCACATGCTGCTGAAGTGCCTGTGGGTGCCGCGCGCGGCGGCCGGCTTCCTCGCCTGCTTCGATGCGCTGGCCGGGGCTTATCTCGACGGTGTCGACTGGGAGCCGCGGGCGGCGATCGACGCCCGCGTGGCGGCGCTGCTGCCGTGCCTGTTCCTCGCCCGCGTCGACGGCAAGTCGCCGGTGGAGTACCTCACCGAGGACGCCGACAAGGAGCGCGTGCGGCGCGCGGCGCGGCCCCTTATCCTTACGCCGCCGCCGGGCGTCGCCGCCGTGCGCTCGGCATGGGCAAGGGAGCTGGGGATTGGCTGAGACCTCGATCGCGCGCGTCGTTGGCCGCCGGGTATGGGACTCGCGCGGCCGCCCGACCGTGGAGGCCGACGTAGCGCTGGCCGGCGGCGCGGCGGGCCGCGCCATCGCGCCGGCCGGCGCCTCCACCGGCAGCGGCGAGGCGGTGGACCGCCGCGACGGTGGGCCGCGCTTCGGCGGCTGGGACGTCGCCGGCGCGGTCGCGGCGGTGAACGGCGAGATCGCGGCGCGTCTGGCCGGCGTCGATGCCGCGGACCAGGCGACGGTAGACGCCGCCCTGGTGCTGCTCGACGGCACGCCGGAGAAGTCGCGCCTGGGCGGCAACGCCACCATCGCGGTCTCGATGGCGGCCGCGCACGCCGCCGCCGCCGCGGCGGGCGAGCCGCTGTGGCGCGTGCTGGCGGACGGCGAGCCGGCGCACCTGCCGCTGCCGGAGATCCAGATCTTCGGCGGCGGCGTGCACGCCGGCCGCCGGGTCGACGTGCAGGATTTCATGGTCGTCGCGGTCGGCGCGTCGGACTACGCCCAGGCGCTCGACTGGACGGCGGAGGTCTACCGCGCCGCCGGCTCGCTGATGGCCGACGCCGGCAAGCTGCAGGGCGTCGCCGACGAAGGCGGCTTCTGGCCCGCCTTCGCGACCAACGAGGAGGCGCTGGACGCGCTGACGCGCGCGATCGAGCGCGCCGGCTTCCGCCCCGGCGCGGAGATCGCGATCTCGCTCGACATCGCCGCCTCGGCGTTCGGCAGGGACGGACGCTATCGGCTGGGGCTCGAAGGCCGCGCGCTGGACAGCGACGGCATGATCGACATGCTGTCGGGCTGGCTCGGCCGCTACCCCATCGTCGCGATCGAGGACCCGCTGGCGGAGGACGACCTTGCCGGCCTCGCCCGCTTCACGGCGCGCAACCCCGGCGTCGCGGTGGTCGGCGACGACTGTATCGTCACCAACGCCGCGCGCATCCGCGAGGCCGCCGCCGCGGGCGCGTGCAACACCGCGCTGATCAAGCCGAACCAGGCCGGCACGCTGTCGGAGACGCACGCGGCGTTCGACGCGGCGGCGGAGTCGGGGTGGAGCCGCATCGTGTCCGCCCGATCCGGCGAGACGGAGGACGTGACCATCGTCCACCTTGCCGTGGGATGGGGCGCGCCGATGCTCAAGGTCGGCTCCTTCGCGCGCTCCGAGCGCATGGCGAAATGGAACGAGGGCTTGCGCATCGCCGAAGCGGCGCCGTGCGGCGGCGCGCTGCCGCCGAAGGGCGCGTTCGCGTGGGGCCGATGAAGGTCCTCCTCCACTACGCCGCCGGACCGGCGTGGCAGCGCGACCTGGCGGCGCTGGCGGCGCAGGGTCTCGACGTCGAGTGCTGCGACGAGCTCGACGACGCCCGGTTCCATGCGCTGCTGCCCGAGGCCGATGTGCTGTGGCACGTGCTGCGGCCGCTGTCGGCCGGCGACGTGGCGCGCGGCGCGAAGCTGCGGCTGATCCAGAAGATCGGCATCGGCGTCAACACCATCGCGCTCGACGCGGCGAAGGAACGAGGCATCGCCGTGTGCAACATGCCGGGCACCAACGCGCGCGCGGTGGCGGAGATGGCGCTGCTGCTGATGCTCGCGTGCCTGCGCCGGCTGCCGCTGCTCGACCGCGCGACGCGCGCCGGGCGCGGCTGGCAGCTCGCGCCGGACCTTCAGGACAGCTACGGCGAGCTCGCCGGCCGCACGGTCGGCCTGGTCGGCTACGGCGCGGTGCCGCAGCTCCTCGCGCCGATCCTCGCCGCGATGGGCGCGACGGTGCTCTACACTGCGACCGCGCCCAAGGCCGCCGACGGCTACCGCCCGCTGGATGCGCTGCTAGCGGCGGCCGACATCGTGTCGCTGCACGTGCCGCTGACGCCGGCGACGGAACGGATGATCGGCGCCGCGCAGATCGCACGGATGCGCCCCGGCGCCATCCTGGTCAACACCGCGCGCGGCGGGCTGGTCGACCCCGCGGCGCTGGCGGCGGCGCTGCGATCGGGGCGGCTCGGCGCGGCGGGGCTGGACGTGTTCGCGGCCGAGCCGGCCGGCGCCGACGACCCGCTGCTCGCGCTCGACAACGTCGTCGTGACGCCGCACCTCGCCTGGCTGACGACGGGCACCCTCGCGCGATCGCTCGGCGTGGCGGTGGAGAACTGCCGGCGGCTGGCCGCCGGCGAGACGCTGCTCCATCGGGTGGTCTGATTACCGGACCCTGAGAGGCCCCCTCCCCCAGACAATTCACGCCGCCAGCGGCGCCCGCTCCTTCACGCCCATCTCGGCCAGCGTCTCCTCGACGGCGGTCAGCAGGGTGCGCATCTCCGGCTCGCCCAATCGGCCAATGCAGCCGATGCGGAAGCTGTCGATCTTGGTCAGCTTGCCGGGATAGATCAGGAGGCCGCGGTCGGCCAGGCGCTCGTAGAACGTCGCGAAGCGGAACGCCGGGTCGCGCGGGGTCAGGATGGTGACGATGACCGGCGCCTGCAGGGCATCGGGCAGATAGAGCGTGAAGCCGAGCCGGCGCAGCCCCTCGGTCAGGATGCGGCAGTTGCTGCGGTAGCGCGCGCCGCGCCCGGCGACGCCGCCTTCGGCTTCATGCTCGACAAGCGCCTGGTCGAGCGCGGCGAGCACGTGGGTCGGCGGGGTGTAGCGCCACTGGCCGTTGGCCTCGAAGCCGCGCCACTGGTCATGCAGGTCGAAGGCGAGCGACGGCGAGTTGCCCTTGGTCGCAGCCAGCGCGTCTTCGCGGCAGATCGCGAAGCCGATGCCCGGCGTTCCCTCCAGGCACTTGTTGGACGAGGCGACCACGGCGTCCCAGCGCATCCCCGGCGCATGCACCGGGATGGCGCCGAAGCTCGACATCGCATCGACGATCAACCGCCGGCCGCGCGCCGCCACCACCCGCGCGACGTCGGCGAGCGGATTGAGGATGCCCGAGGTCGTCTCGCAGTGGACGACGGCGACGTGGGTGATGCCGGGGTCGCCCGCGAGCGCCGCGTCCAGCGCGGCAAGGTCGGGCGGCGTGTCCTCCGCCGTCTCCAGGGTCGTCGCCGCGCGGCCGATGCGGGCGCAGATCGTCGCCATGCGGCGGCAGTATTCGCCGTTGACCAGGATCAGGAGCTTGCCGTCGCGCGGCACGAACGTGCCCAGCGTCGCCTCGATCGCGAAGGTGCCGGAGCCCTGGATCGGCACCGCGACGTGCCCCGGCCCGGCGTCGGCGATGGCGGCCAGGCGCGCGCGCACCCGCGCGGTCATCGCGATGAACGCGGCGTCGCGCGAGCCCCAGTCGCGCAGCATCGCGCGGCGCGTGGTCTCCGAGGTGGTCAGCGGACCGGGGGTGAACAGCAGCGGGTCGGACATGGCGGTTCCCTGCGGATGGTCGGTCAGGCGGCGAGCCGCGGCGTGCGGGTGAGGAGGCCCTGGCCCTGCAGCCATGCGACGGCATCGGCGATCGCGGTTCGGATCGGCGTCTGCGGCAGGCCGAGCTCGCGCACCGCCTTCGACGAATCGAAGATCATCGGCGTGCGACACAGGCGCACCCCGGTGGTCGGCGCGCGCGGCGGCTTGCCGGTGACGTGGTCGGCGATGAACTCCGACACCACGGCGGCGGAGATGGCGACGAAGTACGGGATGCGGATGCGCGGCATCGACAGCCCGGTCAGCTCGTGCAGCAGCTTGAGGAGGTCGCTCAGCCGCACGTTCTCGTTGCCCAGGATGTAGCGCTCTCCCGCGCGGCCGCGCTCGGCCGCCAGGATGTGCCCTGCCGCGACGTCGCGGACGTCGATCATGTTGAGCTCGCACTCCAGGTACGCCGGGTTGGCGCCGTTCAGGAAGTCGAGGATCATGCGCGTCGGCGGCGTGATGCGCCGGTCGCCGGGCCCGATCGGCAGCGTCGGGTTGACGATCACCACCGGCAGCCCGTCGCGCGCCGCCGCCGTCGCCGCCTCTTCCGCCAGGAACTTGGAGCGCGTGTAGGGGCCCATCATGTCGTCGATCGAGAGGGTCACCGTCTCCTGCTGCGGCGCGCCGTCCACTGTAGCGCGCCGGCCCTTCAGGATCGATTCCGTGGAGGTGTAGACGAACCGCTTCACCTGCCGCTCCGCCGCGACGGCGAGCATGGTGCGGGTGCCTTCCAGGTTGGTCTCGGCGAACGTCTCGCGCCGCGCCGCCCACAGGTCGGGGTTGGCGGCGAGATGATAGACCGTCTGCGCCCCGTCCATCGCGCGGGCCACCGCGGCGCGGTCGCAGATCGAACCGACGACGCATTCGACGCCGTCGCCGAGGTCGCGCGCGTCCTGCAGATCGAGCACGCGCACCCGCGCGCCGCGTTCGGCGAGCTGCCGGACGAGGTGGCGGCCGATGAAGCCGGCGCCGCCGGTGACGAGGGTGACGGGTTGAGTCATGGGGCGCTACTGTCCCCTATCTGAATACCCCCTGCAAGACGCCGGCGGCGCCGCAGCGTGCGAAGTCGAGCCTGGTCAGCGCGACGCGCGTCGCAAGCGGATCGCCGCGCCGCAGGTGGCGTGCGAGGCGCAGCGCAAGGTTGACGGTGACCGCCGATTCCATCGACAGCCGCGCGTTGGACAGCACCTTGGGCAGCATCACCGCTTCCGCCAGCAGCACGTCGACGCCGTCGAGCGTGCGGTCCAGCACGCGGCGCATGCCGGGCGTCGCCGCAGATTTGTCGAGGTCTTCCACCGTCGCGCCCTCCGCCGCCAGCCAGTCGCCCGGCAGGTAGACGCGGTCGAGCTGGCGGTAGTCCTTCTGGCAGTCCTGCAGGTGATTGAGGATCTGCAGCGCGTTGCACAGCGCGTCGGAGACCGGGTAGAGGTCGCGCCGCTGGCCGTGCAGGTCGAGCAGGTAGCGCCCGACCGGCGAGGCCGACAGGACGCAGTAGCCGATCAGGTCGTCCCAGTCGCGGTAGCGCAGCTTGGTCGCGTCCTGCTTGAACGCGGCCAGCAGGTCGATGCAATGGCGCGGGGTCGAGCCGGTCTGGGCGAGCGACCGGCGCATCGCATACGACTTCTCGTAGGCCGGGTCGCCGGTGATCCGGCCGGTCAGCGCCGCCTCGAACCCGTCGAGGCGCGCCACCTTCTCCTCCGCCGTCAGGAAGCCGTTGTCGGCGATGTCGTCGGCGGCCCGCGCGAAGGCATAGAACGTCGCCACGTGCGGCCGCAACGCCTTGGGCAGCAGCCACGACCCGACCGGGAAGTTCTCGTCCTTGGACGTCTTCCCCGACGGCGTCTCGACGGTCTCGGCCTCGGTCATGGCCGCAAGCCCATACGGCATCAGGGCGGCACTGTCCACGACGAAGGGCCGGCCGCAAGTGTCTACGGCGTGGACAATGGGCGGCGAGGATGGTCAACTGTCGAAAAAGCATATTCCGGGAGGTTGATCATGAAGATTGTTCGCTGGGCGACTCTAGCGGCCGCGGCGGCGGCGCTCGCCGCGCCGGCCGCGGCGCAGACCATCTCGATCGGGACTAGTCCGGTCGGCAGCCTCAACAATTCGGTCGGCAGCGCCCTGGGAAAGGTGCTGGGCGACGAGTACGGGTTGCGCACCCGGGTGGTTCCCTATGGCGGCGGCCAGCAGTTCCTGCCCCTGATCAACTCCAAGGAGCTGGAGATGGCGATCCCGTCGTCGACGGACGCGCAGTTCGCGTTCGCCGGCAAGGGCGACTTCGAGGGCAAGCCGAACCCGCAACTGCGCATGATCGCGACCGTGTTCCCCTTCTACCTCGGCTACTTCGTCAAGAAGGACGCGCCGTACAAGACGCTGGCCGACCTCAAGGGCAAGAAGATCGCCGTCGGCTACAAGGCCAATTCCGCGCAGCGGCGGATCGCCGAGGCGCTGCTGGCCGTGAACGGCGTGACGGAGGGCGACTTCAACGGCGTGCCGGTGCCGCACGTCGTGCGCGGCGCCGACGACTTCATGCAGGGCACCGTCGAGGCGACCACCTTCGCGGCGGGCGCCGGCAAGGTTGCCGAAGCCGACGCCAAGGTCGGCGGCATCCGTTATCTCGACAACCCCGACGACGCCGGGGCGCTGCAGCGCCTGCGCACCCAGATGCCCTCGGCCTATGTCGGCACCGTCAACCCGAGCCCCGAGCTTGCCGGCGTCGTCAAGCCGACCAAGATGGTGCTGGAGGACTACACCGTGCTGACCGGCACGCAGCTCAGCAACGACGACGCCTACAAGGTCGCGCAGGTGCTCTACGAGCACCAGGGCAAGCTGGCGAAGATCGCCGCGACGTGGGGCAAGTACGAGCCCGCCAAGCTGTCGGTCGACCGTGGCGTGCCGTTCCACAACGGCGCGATCAAGTACTACACCGAGAAGGGCATCTGGCCGCCCAAGTCCTGACTGCGCCGCCGTGAGCGAGACGAGCCCCGGGGAGTCCGGCGGCGGCTGGGAGCGCCCGGTCGCCGCCGTCCTGGCTGCGCTGCTGACGCTCGGGGCGGTGGCCTGGGCGGCCGATGCCTATCGTGCGGTCGGCATCCTGATCATCAACGAGCAGTTCAACGCCGGCGTGCTCGCCCTGTCGCTGGCGGTGCTGTTCCTGACGGTGCGGGCCGGCAAGGCGAAGGCCGGGCCGCCGCCGTGGTACGACGTCGTGGCGGCCGTGGCGGGCTTCGTCGCCGCCGCCTACGTCGCCTACGACTATCAGCCGCTGGCCGACATGATCGCGTTCCGCCCGACCCACGGCGTGATCGTCGGCTGCATCCTGCTCGCGCTGGTGCTGGAGGGGCTGCGGCGGGTCGCCGGCAACGTGCTGGTGCTCATCCTCGCGGTCTTCGTGCTCTACGGCCTGCTCGGCCACCGGGTGCCGGGCGAGCTGGAGGGCCGCTACGTGCGCCCCGACGGCCTGTTCCTTTACCTGTCGCTCGACGCCAACGGCGTGTTCGGGTCGGTGTTCGGGATCGCCTGCACGGTGGTGGTGGCGTTCCTGTTCTTCGGCGCGCTCTTGTCGCGGTCCGGTGGCGCCAACTTCTTCACCGACATCGCGATCGCGATGATGGGCAACTTCCGCGGCGGCTCGGCGAAGATCGCGATCGTCGCCTCCTCGCTGTTCGGCACCATCTCCGGCAACGCGGTCGCCAACGTGGTGGCGACCGGCGTGGTGACGATCCCGCTGATGAAGGCGTCGGGCTACAAGCCGCACCATGCCGGCGCGATCGAGGCGGTCGCCTCCACCGGCGGGCAGCTGATGCCGCCGGTGATGGGCGCGTCGGCCTTCATCATGGCGGAGCTGCTCGGCATCCCCTACAGCGCGGTGGTGATCGCCGCCCTGGTGCCGGCGATCCTCTACTACGTCGCGCTGTTCATCCAGGCCGACCTGGAGGCGGCCAAGAGCGACATCGCGCCGGTCGACCGGTCGCAGCTTCGCCCGGTGCTCACGGTCCTGAAGGAAGGCTGGTTCTTCCCGATCCCGTTCGCGGTGCTGATCGTCGGGCTGTTCTCTTTCAACCTGCCGCCCGAGACGGCGGCGCTCTACGCCGCCGTCGTGCTCGCCGTGTGCGGCCTGCTCCGCGGCTACGACGGCCGGCGGATGACCTGGCGCGACATCGTCGGCTCGTTCACCGAGACCGGGCGCAGCGCGCTCGAGATCCTGATGATCGCCGCCGCCGCGGGCTTCATCATCGGCATCCTGAACGTCACCGGGCTCAACTTCGCGCTCACGGTCGCGCTGGTGCGCATCGGCGCCGGCGACGTGGTGACCCTGCTGATCCTGGCGGCGATGATCTCGATCGTGCTCGGCATGGGGATGCCGACGGTCGGTGTCTACGTCCTGCTCGCCGCCCTCGTCGCGCCGGCGCTGGTGGAGGTCGGGGTGCCGGCGATCGCGGCCCACCTGTTCGTGATGTATTTCGGCATGATGTCGATGACGACGCCGCCGGTCGCGGTCGCCGCCTATGCCGGGGCCTCCATCGCGGGCGCGGATTCGATGAAGACCGGGTTCGCCGGGGTCAAGTTCGGCTGGTCCGCCTACATCGTGCCGTTCCTGTTCGTCGCCTCGCCCAACCTGCTGCTTGAAGGCGCGCCGGGCGAGGTGGGCATCGCCGTGGCGACGGCGGTGCTGGGCGTCTACCTCGTCTCGGTCGGCATCGCGGGCTTCATGACCCGCCCGATCGGGCTGGTCGCGCGGGCGCTGTTCTGCGCCTCCGGGATCGCGCTGATGGTGCCGGCGAACGCCTTCCCCGGCGCGCTGTGGACAGACATCGCCGGGTTCTTGGTGGGTGTCGCGCTGATCGGGCTGGAGCTGACGGCGCGGCGGCGGAGACCCGCCCGCTCGGCCGCCTGATCCCGCCGCGGCCGCGGCTCAGCGCCGGGCGACGAGATAGCGGCCCTCCGCCGCTTGCCAGGCGATCAGGCCGGGGATGCCGACGCCGAGCTCGCGCACCCGTTTGCACAGCGACAGCGACAGCCCGACGGACGGATCGAGCCCGATCGCCGCGCCCAGGATCATGAACCCGCCTTCCTGGATGCCGAGGCCGCCCGGCACCATGAAGGCGGCGCCGCGGATCGCCTGGCCGAGGCTCTCGAGAATGATCGCCTCCACCAGGGTGATCGGGTGGCCGAGGAACTGCAGCGCCAGCCACACCTCGACGGCGACCGCGAAGCGGAACGCCATCCGCCACGCCGCCGCCGCCAGCACGTCGCGGCGGCGACGATAGATCTCGATCAGCGCCTCGTCGACGCCGTTGCCGCCGTCGCCCTTCAGCGCCGGCGCGAAGCGGCCGGCGAAGCGGGCGACGAACGCCATCGGCCGCCCGACCTGGACGCGGTAGAAGCCGATCAGCCCGAGCGTGAGCGCGCCGACGAACACCAGCGTGCCGATCAGCACCCGCTCGTCGCCGCCATGCGCCACCAGCAGCGCGACGCCGATCAGCGCGTAAAGCGCCTGCGTCGCGGCCTGGACGAACTTGTCGACGACGACGCTCGCCATGGCGACGGAGCTGTTGACCCGCGCCTTGATCACGAGCCGCGCCTTGACCACCTCGCCGCCGATCTGGGCGACCGGCAGCAACCAGTTGACCGAATGGCCGATCCAGCTCGCCATCGCCGTCACGGCGACGCGCGGCATCTCGGCCGACGGGAACAGCGACCGCCATGCCAGCGCCGACAGCACCACCGGCACCGCGTACCACGCCGGCAGCCACAGCACCTGCCAGCCGGCGACTGCCATGGTCTGAGCCACCGTGTCGAACCCGCGCCACGCCACGAGGCCGGTCAGCACGATCAGCCCCGCGATCACCGCCACCGCGGCACCGGTCTTCATCGCGTCAGCATGGGTTCATGGCGCGACGGGCGCGTCCCCGGTCGCCGGGGCGGCGCGGTCACACGCGGTACTTGTATTCCCTGCCCGGCTCGCGCTCGCAGTCGGGCGGGAAGCTCTTGCGCTTGTCCGCATAATACTGCTCGCGGTGGTCGCCTTCCGAGATCCCGTTGTAGGTGGCGTAGATCACCCGGCGCGGCGTGTCGGTCAGGTTCGGCGCCGACTGGTGGGGGATGTAGGAGTCGAAGATGATGCAGTCGCCGGGACGGGTCGGCACCGGCTCGAACCGGATGCCGGCGAGGTCCGCCTCGGTCAGCGGCTCCCACATCTTGCCGATCATCTCGCGGCGGTGGCGCCACTTGGCGATCTCCAGGCAGCCGTTCTCGACGCTGGTCTCGTCCACCGTGATCGAGATGTTGATATAGAACTGGGCATAGCTGTCCCATCCGGCCTGCACGTCCTGATGCGGCTCGAACGCGCCGCCGCCGGGCAGCTTGAAGTTGATCTTGTCCTTGAACAGGACGGCGCGCTCGCCGAACAGCGCCGACAGCCGCCCCAGGACCGCCTCTCCGTTCACGATGTCGGCGAGGTCCGCGTAATACGGCACGAAGTTCTCGACCCGGTTGAGCACCCGCCGGCCCGGCTGCAGCAGGCTGTCCTCGTAATACTTCATGTACTTGCCGGGCGCCTCGGGCGCCGCCTGGATGGCGTCGACCGCCGCGATCATCCGCGCCGTCTCGGCCGGCGTGAGCAGCCCCGGAAGGAACAGGTACCCTTCCGTCTCGAATCGTTCGCGCTCGGCGCGCGTCAGGGCAGAAGTAGCAACGTCGGTCATCGCGAAACCACGCTCGATTGGACGTTATGCCTTGCCGGCGGGGTCGTCATTATTCGGAAACGACGGAGTCATGTCCACGACCACGTTGTCGCGCTCGTCCGCGCCGGCCGGTCCCCGGGGCTACCACCCGAACGCGCCGTGCAGCGCCAGCTTGACCGCGGTGGCGACGAGCAGCGCCTTGATGACAAGGTCGAAAGTGGTGCGGCTGACCCGGCGCGACAGGCGGACCGCGAACGGCATGACCAGGAGCGCCGGCACGATCGCCAGCGCGCCGCCGATCACCCGCTCGGTCGTAAACAGGCCGAGCTGGGTCATCGCGACGATCTGCGTCACGCCCATCGCCATGAAGACCGCCGTCACGGCGAACAGGTAGACGAAGGGTTCCAGCTTGAAGGCGTGGAACCAGGTGCCGATCAGTGGCCCCGACGAGCCGGTGGCGCCCTGCAGGACGCCCGAGAGGGTGCCGACGACCGGCGACAGGAACCGGCTTGCGGCCGGTCCGATCCGGACCTCGGGGCGGCTGGCCGCATAGATGAGGTAGAGGACGATCCAGACCGCGAGGCCCCCCGACAGCGCGCGGTCGTCGAAGCGCGACAGGCCCCAGGTGCCAAGCGCCGCGCCGATCACCGCAAAGACGGCGAACATGAGCAGATAGGGCAGCTTTCGGGCGTGCGCCCGGTGCACCCACAGGAGCCAGATGTTTGTCGCCACGGTGGGGAACATGATGACGACGACGGCGTGCTGGACGCCGACGAACGTCGCCATCACCGGCACCGCGATCAGCGGCAGGCCGATGCCGCCGACCGCCTTCGCCAGGGTCCCGAACAGGATGGCGGCGAAGATGACAACGTACTCGATGATCATGGACGAGGCGTCCGGAGGGCTGGCCGAAAAGGAGACGGGCGGCACGGTAACGCACCGGCGGAGCGCGTGCCAGCCTCGCGCCGGCCGGCCGTTAACCAAAGATTTCGCGCGGCGTGCGCTTCGTCACAGACCCCGCGGCGCGAAACGCCGATCATCCCTGCACGTAAGGTTAACGGTCGGCAACGACAGGGCGAGCGAGGGTGTGATGGCGACACTGGCACAGGCATCCGATCGGCACATCGGCGATGGCGAGACCGCGTCCGCACGGGGGTTCGGCCCGATGGTCGCCTCGCTGACCGAGTACCGCCGCGCCGCGGCGGCGGAACGGCGCTACGACCAGCTCCTGCGTTCGGGGGCGGTGCCGGCGGCGGAGGCATCGCGCCGGGTGTTCGAGGAGTTCTACGCTTCGTGAAACGCCGCGGCGCGCGCCGCGGCAACGAACAAATAAGCCTTTGGCGGCTACGCTGCGGTGGTTAACCTGAACCGCCGCGCCGGACCCCGCCCGCCGGGGGCGCCGCGGCAGGGGGCGGCGCCGTGATGGCTTTCGGATTCTGGGCCCTGGTCGGGCTGGTGGTGCTGGCCCCGCTGCCGTTCGGCAGCGTCGAGCCCTGGGCCTGGTCGGCGCTCGCGACGGCGGTCGGCGTCCTGCTGGTCGCGTGGGCGGCGACCGTGGCCATCGGCCGCAACCCGCCGCCGGCCAGCGTCCGGCGGGTCTGGGTGCCGGTGGCCCTGTTCATTCCGCCGGTTCTGTGGACGCTCGTGCAGGTGTCGCCCGACGTGCCCGCGGCGTGGCAGCACCCGATCTGGCAGACGGCCGGGCGGGTGCTCGGCGCCGACCTGGTCGGCTCGATCACGCTGGACCGCCACCAGACGGGCTCGGCGCTGCTGCGGCTGCTCGCCTATGCCGGCATCTTCTGGCTGTCGCTGCAGCATTGCCGGCGGGTGCAGAACGCGCACCGCGTGCTCTACGCGGTCGTCGCCGCGGGCGTGCTCTATGCCGCCTACGGGCTGGCGATCCAGTTCACGGGCGCCGAGAAGATCCTGTGGTACGACAAGCTGCGCTTCGTCGACAGCGTCACGGCGACCTTCTACTACAAGAACTCGTTCGCCACCTTCGCCGGCCTGGGGCTGGTCGCCGCGCTGGGCATCGTGCTCGTTTCGATCACCGAGACCACGGGCGCGGGCTACGGCCGCCGCGAGACGGCGCGGGTGCTGATGTCGCGGCTGATCGCGCGGGACTGGATCGCGATCTGCGCGCTGATCGTGGTCAGCACGGCGCTGCTGCTGTCCAACTCGCGCGCCGGCTTCCTGGCAACGTGCCTCGGGCTTCTGGTGCTGCTGGTCGCGACACGGGTCGCGCAGCGCAAGGCCGCCCGCGGGTCGCGCGCCGCCGGCGTCGCCGTCGCGCTGGCGATGGCCGGCTTCGTGGCGGTCAGCGGCGGCAACGTCCTCGACCGCATCGGCGACGTGACGCAGGACATCGCGCAGACCGCCACCGTGAAGGACGACCGGCCGATCATCTACGGCCTCACCGCCCAGGCGATCGAGGACTCCCCGATCCTGGGCACCGGCTACGGCACCTTTCCCGACGTCTTCCGCTTCTACCGGGTGCCGGAGCTGCACCGCTGGGTGATCCAGGCGCACAACACCTATCTGGAAAATGCCCTGGAGCTCGGCGTGCCGGCCGCGGCGCTGCTGGTGCTGGCCGTCGCGAGCCTCGGCATCCTGTGTGCGATCGGCATCTTCCGCCGCAACCGCGACACGGTCTACCCGTGCATCGGGCTGGCCGCCACCGTGCTGGTCGGCACCCACGCGCTGGTCGATTTCACGATGCAGTCGCCGGCGGTCGCCGCGACCTATTTCCTGATCATGGGCGCGGCATGCGCCCAGTCGTGGAGCCGGCCGAGCCGGTCGTCGGGGTCCGGCCGCCGCGCCGCGCGCCAGAGCGACGAGACGGCGGGCGACTTCGCGCCCGCGCTAGCCGCCGCGCCGCGCGACCTCGCTCTCGAAGGAGGCGAGCGCCTCCGGTAGGGTCGCCAGCGACGCGGCGATGAAGCCGCGCCGCAGCGGGTTGCGCCCCATCTCGACCACCTGGTTGGGCGACACGCCCCAGGCCAGGCGGACCTGCTGGCGGATCAGGTCGCGATCGTCGCCGCCGAAATAGGCGAAGGCGCGGAAGCAGAGATCGAGGCGGGTGAGCACCAGCCGCTCGTCGAAGTTGCCGGTCACCAGCGACATCTTGAGGTACTCGGCCATCGTGGCGGACGGCGCGCCGTCGTGCATGTACTGCACCAGCGCCAGCCGCGCCCAGGCGAACGGATTGGCCGGCGAGATCTCCAGCCCCTTGCGGATCGCCGCGATCGCCTTGGCAAGCTCGGCCTTGTCGGCTTCGCCGGGCGGACGCTCGTGCCGCGCGATGAGGAGATGCGCCGCGCCGACATCGGTCCAGTCGCGCCCGGCCTCGACCCACCCGGTCGCCTCCAGCCGCGCGTTGAGCAGGGTGTCGAAGGCCTCGCGCCGGGGCGTGAAGCCGTCCTGGACCTCGGTGTAGACGCGGTCGCCCGGCAGGTTGGCGATCGCCGCCATCAGACGCGGGACGCCCAGATAGAGCAACCCGGCGCCCGCGGCCAGCGATACGCCGACCGCTAGCCAGCGGTCGAGCGATGGATTGCCGCGCCGTTCCGCCACGGCGGCTCAGCTCGTGTAGTACTTGCGGTAGCGCCCGTAGTAGTAGCCCGAGTCGCCGTAGCCGTAGCGGGCGTGCTTCTTCACGTTGACCATCGACAGCACGATGCCGGCCAGGTCGCAGCCGGCATCGACGATCTGCTTGATGCCCATGGTGGCGACCTCGCGGCGGGTCTCCGCCCAGCGGACGATGAACACCGTCTTGTCGGCGATGCGCGCCAGGATGCGCGAGTCGCTGACCGCCAGCACCGGGGAGGAATCGAGGATGACCATGTCGAACTGCTCCGACAGCTGGGCCACCACGCGCTTGAAGTGCTCCGAGGACAGGAGATCCGACGGGGTCGTCGGCGAGCCGCCCGAGGCGATGATGCGCAGGTCGGAGCTGCGGTCGTGCTGGATCACCTCCTCCAGCGTCGCCTCGCCCGCCAGGCACTCGACGAGGCCCGGCTTGATCGCAACCTTGAGGTTGCGGTGCACCTGCGGCCGGCGCAGGTCGCAATCGACCAGCACCACGCGCTTCTGGCCGGTCCGCGCGAT
>JBFWQM010000042.1:0-27960 GCA_050249455.1 Rhodospirillaceae bacterium
TGTGGCTGCCGGTGCCGGGGAAGCCGGCCTCCTTCCAGCCCTTGCGGTAGCCGTCGAAGAACTCGCGCGTGGTGTTGTAGCCCGACAGGAAGGTGGCGGCGGTGTAGCCGTACTTCGCCACCTTGGCGGCGTTGGACGGGCTGCCGACCGTGATCCACACTGGCGGGTGCGGCTGCTGGTACGGCCGCGGCCAGATGTTGACCTGACGGTGATGGAAGTAGCGGCCCTCCCAGTTGAACGGCCCGTCGTGGGTGGTCCACGCCTTCATGATCAGGTCGTGCGCTTCCCACATGCGGTCCGACATGCGCATCGGGTTGGAGTTGACCGCCGACACCTCGAACGGCACGCCGCGCACGAAGCCGACCTCGAGCCGGCCGCGCGAGATGACGTCGATCATCGCCATCTCCTCGGCCACACGCACCGGCTGGCGCCGGTTGGCGAGCGGGTTGCCCAGGATCAGGATGCGCACGTTCCTGGTCTGGCGCGCCAGGATGGCGGCGACCAGCGGCACCGCCGGGATCAGGTTGGTCGCCGTCTGATGGTGCTCGTTGGTCATGATGTTGAGGCCGAGCTCGTCGGCGTAGCACCACTCGTCGAGGTAGCGGTGATACAGGTCGGCGCCCTTGACCGGGTCGTAGACCGAGTTCGGCAGGTTCACGCGCACCGACTCGAAGCTCGCCTCGTCGGGCAGGTAGGGATAGGCGCCTTCGCTGAAATACCAGGCCTGCATGGGTACGGTTCCTCGGACGATGTGTCGGTCAGGCGGCGAAATCGACGACGTGACGCAGGAACGCCTCGGGCTGCTCGGCCTGCGGCAGGTGCCCGCAGTCCGGGATCGCCGTGAAGCGCGCGCCGGGGATCAGCTCGGCATATTTCCGGCCGTAGTCGGCGCTGACCAGCCGGTCGTTGGCGCCCCACAGCACCAGGGTGGGCACGTTCACCCGATGCAACCGGCGCGTCAGCTTGGGGTTGTGCAGGTAGGGCTCCCAGCCGTAGACCGTCAGGGCCTCGCGGTTCTTGGCCAGCGCGGTGAACGCCTCGTCGGGCAGGCCGGACAGGTCGGGGACCTTCGACGGGTCGTGGTAGAGAAGGCGGTTCGCGTCCATCGGCGCCATCGCGTAGATGTCGGCGATGTCGCGCACGGTGGGGCCGCTGATCCTGATGCCGACGGCATCGACCAGGACCAGCTTCCCGATCCGCGCGGTGGACTTGGTGGCGACCTCGGCGGCGATCCAGCCGCCGAACGAGAATCCGAGCACCACCGCGTCGCGCAGGTCGTACTTGTCGAGGAGGTCGAGATACAGATAGGCGAGGTCGTCGGCGGCATCGAAATGGTCCGGCATCGGCGAGCCGGCGAAGCCGGGGTGCGTCGGCGCGTAGATGTCGAAGCGCTCGGCCAGGCGCGCGAAGAACGGCGCCTGGGCGACCGAGCCGCCGGCGCCGTGCAGGAGCAGCATCCTGGGCCCCTTGCCGCCGGCGCGGACCAGCTGGACCTGGACGCCGTGGAGGTCGATCAGGTCGGTGGAGGCTGGACTCGCGGTCATCGACGGAACTCCCAGGCGGCGCAGTGCGCCCCGAATAGGGCCGCTGGCGCGGCCGGAAATGGACGTCGAATTCTAATGTACCTGCCCAGAGGCGCAACCCGGTTGGGCGGCAGGACCGCCGCTGTGATGCATTGCCGCAGGCGCGCCGATCGCGGAGCGGCGTGAGTGGCCGCCGCGCGCCGCCGCTGGCCGCGCCGGGTGGGGCTCGCGGTCCTGCTCGTGGCGGTCGCCGGCGCGGCCGTGCTGGCTCGGGCCCGGCTCGCCGAGTGGGCGGTCGCGGCCTGGGCGGTCTCGAACGGGCTGCCGGAACCCCGGCTCAGCGTCGCGGCGTTGGACCTGCATCGGGTTGTCGTGACCGACGCAGCGGTCGGCGCGGCGGCATCCGCCAAGCGGGTCGAGGTGCATTACGACCTGTCGCCCCTTTGGCGGCCTCGGCTGCTGCGGGTCGACGTCGACGGCGCCGTGGTCGATGTCGATGCGGCGGCGGCGCTCGCGGATGCCTTGCGCACCGGCGGAGGCGGGACAGGTGCGGACGCGGCCATTCCTGCCGTCGCCATCAACGACGCCGTGCTGCGCATGGCGACTCCGCGCGGCGACCTCGAGCTTGCGCTCGACGGCACGGCATCGCCGACCGCCGAGAGCGGCAAGGTCGCCGTTGACTTCCGGTTCGCCGCGCGGGGCCGGCTGGGCGAGCTGTCGGGGCGGTTGACCGGCAGCGGGACGGCAACGTCGGGCGGGCGCGGCACGCTGGCCGCGCGGCTGTCGAAGGACGGCACCGCGCGCGGCAGGGTCGAGGCGGATGTTGCGCTGGCGGGCGCCACGCTGACGCTGGAGGCCACGGTGTCGGCGGCCGATCGCGCGCTGGAGGGAAAGCTGACCGTTTCGGCGCGCGATGTCTTCGCGACGCCGGTCGCCGCGGTCGACGCTGCGCTGTCCGTCGATGCGGCCGCGCCGATGTGGCGCGAACTCGACCTCGGTCTCCGCCGCGGCCGGCTGGAGGCGCGGGTGAAGGGCGCCGGCCTGCGGCCGACCGGAGACGGCGACCTCGGCGCGGTCGAGGTCGGCCTGTCCGCCGCGGACCTCGCAGCCGAAGCCGCCGGCGCGACCCGCGCGACGCTGATCCTGCCGCTGCGGCTGCGGCGCCAGGGCGACTCCTACTTGGCGGTCCTCGATTCGCCCGGCGAAGCGTCGGCGTCGGGCATCGTCGCCGGCCCGGTGCGCCAGACCGCGCCGGCGACGGTCGCCATCGCGACGGCCGACGCGCCGCTGCTGCGCGTCGGCGACGACGGCGGCGTGGCGGCGGCGGCGGTCTTGACCCCCGGGGCGATCGCCGTCGCGATCGGCCGCGACGGCGCACCGCCTCTCCCGGTCCGCGTCGTGCTCGGATCGCTCCGGCTGGCGCGCCACGCCGACGGCCGCCTGGTGGCTGCGGCGGAAGGCGGCGGCGTTTCGGTGCCGGACTATGGCATCGCCGCGGCCGGCATCGCGGTCGCCCTCGACACCGGCAGCCTGCCGGCCCGCCTGAGCGTGGGCGCCTTGACGCTGGGCGAGGGGCACACGCCGCTCAAGGCGTCCGCGTCGGTCGGCCGCAAGGACGCCCGCCTCACCGGCGAGGCCGAGGTGACGCACGTGCAGCATGGCCGGATCGCCTCGGTCGCTGGCGGCTACGACCCCGCTTCCGACCGGGGGCAGGCCAAGGTCGCCGTCGGTCCGCTCCAATTCCGGCCCGGCGGCCTGCAGCCGGGCGACCTCGCCGCCGTGCTCGACGGCGTATCGGGGGTACGCGGCGCCGCGGAGGGCGAGTTCGACCTGCGCTGGGCGGGCGGGTCCCTGGACGGCAAGGCGCGGCTTCGCCTCGACGACGTCGCGATCGCCGACGGCCCGGTGCCGGTCGAGGGGCTTGCGGCCGACCTCCGCCTCGATTCGCTGTCGCCGCCGCGCACGCCGCCCGGCCAGGCCATCAGCGCGCGCTCGATCGGCGGCGAGGCGGGGCTGCAGGACGCCCGGATGACATTTGACGTGGGGCCGACGCCGGACGGCGACCTGCGGGTGGCGTTCGCCGGCGGCGGCGGCAACTTCGCCGGGGGACGGGTGACGGTCCAGCCGGGGGAGCTCGTCGCCGGCGCGCCGAGCAACACTGTGACGTTCGGGTTCGAGCGGGTCGGCATCGCGCCGCTGTTCGCGCTGCTCGACGTGGACGGCGTCGACGGCTCTGGCTTCGCCAGCGGCAGCATTCCAGTGACGTTCTCCGACTCCTCGGTCTCGATCCGCGGCGGACGGCTGACGGCGGAGCCCGACGGCGTGATCCGGATCAAGTCGGAGGCGGTCAACCGCGCGCTGTCCGGGGGCGGCGAGCCAGTCCGCCTGATGCTCCAGGCACTTGAGGACTTTCGCTACGAGCGGCTGTCACTCGACATCGACAAGGCGGCGGACGGCGAGGCGCGGCTGCTGCTGTCCACACTCGGCCACAATCCCGCGGTACTCGAGGGGCATCCGTTTGCGTTGAACATCACCCTGTCCACCAATGCCGATCGCCTGCTGGCCGCCATCCTCGAAGCCTACAGCGTCTCGGACCGGGCGCTCGAGAGCCTGCTGGGCAGGAGGCCGTAGCGGCCGGCGATGTCATCGCCTAGGATCGCGTCCCCGAACCACATCCGGCTGCGGGATGCCGCGAGCGGACCGGAGATCAACATGAAAACAAGGATTTGGCCGATCTTTCTCATGGCCCTTGTGCTCGCGGGATGCCAGCCGCGCGTCGCGCTGGAGGCGCCGAAGGAGCCGATTACCATAAACCTGAATATTAAGTTGGATGCGGAAGTCCGTGTAAAGCTTGAGGAGAAGGCGCGTGACGACGTCAAGGCCAATCCGAGCATCTTCTGAGCGGCAGGGGGCAGCGATGAAGCACATGATCCGCATTCTGGCCGCGGGCTTGACCGCCGCGGCGCTGCTGGCCGTCCCGGCGGCCGCACAGAACCTCGATCAGCTGCGTACCTCCGGCGCGGTCGCCGAGCGGTTCGACGGCCAGCTCATGGTGCGCCAGCCCGGCGCGGGCGCCGACGTGCGCGCCCTGGTCGACCGGGTCAACGCGGAACGCGCGCGCATCTACACCCAGCGGGCGCGCGAGCAGAACGTGCCGGCGGACCAGGTCGGACGGGTCTATGCGGCGGAGATCATGCAGAAGGCGCCGCCGGGAACCTGGTTCCTCGGCGAGAACGGCAGCTACACCCGGAAGTAAAGGTCAGAACTGCTTGCGGACGCCGAAGGTGACGGCCGAGCCGTCGATCGAGCTGGGGTTGTTCATCATCACGTCGAAATCGACGAAGCCGGCGATGCCGCCGGTCATGAACGTGCCGACGCTGAAGCCAAGGTTGAACGCGCCGCGGTCGGCGTCGCCGGCGATCCAGCCGTCGCCCAGGAAGTCGAGGCCCGGCTTGCGCGTGTCGTCGCGGATCGCCTGTTCCCAGCCGAACCGGACCTGCGGCAGCACGACGGCGCTTTCGGTGTTCAGGACGTAGCTCGCAGTCACGCCCACGCCTGCGCGCAGGCTGCGGGCGGTCGCCTCGTCCATGCCGTAGGCGACGCCGCCGCCGAACCGGCGGTCCGTGTAGTCGCCGGTCTGCGTGCGGCTGTAGGCAAGGCTGCCGAACGGCCCGAACCGGAAGGCGCCCATGTTGACGTCGTAGCCGACGGTGAGCTGGGCCTGCGCCTGCGCGCTGTCGAGCCCGCCGTCGCTGGCATCGGGGACGAACAAAGGCGGGCCCATGCCCGCGCCCAGCAACGCCTCGATCCCGCTGCGGCCGGCCGGGCGCGCCGCGAGGGTGCCCTGCGCATACTGGCCGCTGGCGGTGACGTAGGCGCCGAGCGCCGACACGTTGACCTGGAGGCCGAGGCCGCGCCCGTCCTCGCCCCGCCCGAAGGCGCCGAAGACGCGGTCGGTGTAGCCGCCGGCGACCATGCCGTTGGCGATGACGCGGTCATCCGGCCGGATGCCCGCACCCAGCGCCGCGCCGAACCCGCCCGCCGGCGCCGGCGCCGTCGGGGCCAGCACGTCGACCGTGGCCGAAGGTTCGCCCGGCGCCCAGGCGCCGTCGCGCGGGTTCACGAACAGGCTGACGCCGGAGGGGAGGGTGATGCGCGTCGTCTCGTCGCCTGCCGCCGCCGGGTCCGCCGCCGCCGCAGGCCATGACGTCACCGTCCCGAGAAGGACTGCTGCAAGCGCGAGGGAGCGTTGGACCGGACGCATCATCACAACCGATGACATAACGATTCCTGCCGCGAAAATCATCCCTAAACGAGTCCGGCAGGGTTCGATTCCGATCCAGTGTTGCACGGAAGAATTGGCTATTGCTGAAAGCTTGGGTGCGGCCCAGCATGGACCGCCGACGTTAACCATGTAAGGGAGGCGGGATTGGCCGCAGGCAACGATCAAGGCGCGCCGGCGACGGCGAAATTCCTGGGCAAGCAGATGTTCGTGATCGTCACCACGCTGGTAAAGCCGCGCGAGGAGATGATGAAGCTGCTGCCGGCGCACCTGGAGCACCAGGTGGCGCTGGAGCGCCGCGGCACCCTGTTCGCCGCCGGGCCGCTGGCCGACAAGGAAGGCAAGGTCCCGGGCAAGGGGCTGATCGTGATTCGCGCCGCCACGTTCGAGGAGGCCGAGGCCATCGCGATGGAGGACCCGTTCCACAAGGCGGGCATACGGACGTTCACGATCGAGCGGTGGACCGTCAACGAAGGACGGGTGACGATCGGGCTCAGCTACTCCGATCAGCGCTTCACGCTCGACTAGCGGGCGGTGCGGCTGTGTTAGACTGGCGCCAACACCCCGTATCCGAAGGGTGAGGCGACCAGCAAGCGGAGGACGCGATGGAGACGCAGAGATACGTCGTGGGCGGCGTTGCGCTGGAGCGGCCGTTCAAGATCCGCCGGCTCGGCCATTTCGGGTTCGACCTGTCGGACGCCGCCGCCGGCAAGACCTTCTATACCGATCTCCTTGGCTTCAGGGTTTCCGACCCGCTGGATTTCCGCAAGATCATCCCCGACGCGGCGTTCTTCGACGGGATCGACGACACGGTCGGCTGGTTCATGTACCACGGCACCGACCACCACTCCTTCGTGGTGTTCCCGCGGCCGATGATGCAGCGCTTCCGCGGCCCGCACGCGCGGCCGGAGGTGACGATCAACCAGATCACTTGGCAGGTCGGCAGCCTGCGCGAGGTGGTCGACGCCGCCGGCTGGCTGGGGGCCCGCAACATCCCCATCGCGCGCGCCGGGCGCGACACGCCGGGCTCCAACTGGCATGCCTACCCGGTCGACCCGGAAGGCCACACCAACGAGCTCTATTACGGCATCGAGCAGATCGGCTGGTTCGGCCGGTCCAAGCCGTGGGACACCTTCACCCGCGGCTTCCGCGAGACGCCAGGCCTGCCGCAGATCTCCGAGTACGAGGAGATCCGCCGGTTCGGCACGGACGGCGTCGACCTGACCTCCGGATACAGCCACGTCGAGACGCGCGCGGAGAAATATGACGTCGGCGGCGTCCTTCTGGCGCGGCCGTTCAAGGTGTCGCGCATCGGACCGGTTCGCCTGTTCGTCGACGACGTCGAGGCGATGCTCGCGTTCTACCGCGACCGCATGGGTCTGACCTTGACCGAGGAGGTGGTCTGGCAGGGCCACCGCTGCATCTTCCTTCGGGTGAATACCGAGCATCACTCGCTGGCGCTCTATCCCAAGGCGCTGCGGCAGGTCCTGGGCCTCAGCCCGCACACCACGAGCTTCTCGTTTGGCCTGCAGGTCGGCGACTACCTGCAGCTGCGCAACGCGGTGGACTTCCTGAAGGCTGAGGGCGCGCGTACGCTCGAGCTGCCGCCCGAGCTGTTCCCCGGCATCGACGTGTCGGCGTTCGTGCTCGACCCGGACGGCCATGCGCTGCAACTCTACTACTACATGGAGCAGATCGGCTGGGACGGCCGCCCGCGGCCGGCGGCGGAGCGCCGCCCGATCCGCGGACCCTGGCCGGAGACCGTGCCGGCCTACGCGGACACCTTCGGCGGCGAGCCGTTCCTGGGTCCGATCGGCTAGCCGTTCAAACCAGGGGGCAGGAGCGTCGTATGAAGGCGATGGTGATCCGCGCGTTCGGCGGACCCGAAGTGATGCGGTTCGAATCGGTGCCGGACCCGGTGCCGGGGCCCGACGAGGTGCTGGTCAGGGTCGGCGCGGTGTCGGTCAACTACACGCTCGACGTGACGGTGCGGTCCGGCCGCTACGGCCGCGGCACCACGCTGCCGCACGTCCTCGGGGTCGACCCGTCGGGCACGGTGGAGGCGGTCGGGTCGGCCGTCACCCGCTTCAAGGTGGGCGACCGGGTCAGCGCAGTTTCGAGCGGCCTGCCCTGCGGCGCCTGCCCGGCCTGCACCTCCGGCAATGAAACAGAATGCGAGAGCCTGCGCATGCTGGGGGTGCACCGCTGGGGCGGCTACGCCGAGCTCGTCGCGTTGCCGGAGCGCGGCGTCTACCGGATCCCT
The DNA here is from genome assembly GCA_050249455.1 of Rhodospirillaceae bacterium. Classification (GTDB taxonomy): domain Bacteria; phylum Pseudomonadota; class Alphaproteobacteria; order MPNO01; family VGEU01; genus JBFWQM01. The sequence continues at coordinate 8,069 of JBFWQM010000042.1, forward strand.
GACAACCTCGATTTCGTCGACGCCACGGTGATCCTGCGCCATTTCCCTACGGCGCGTAACCTGCTGGCAAACAAGGCAAAGCTGCAGCCGGGCGAGACGGTGCTGGTGATGGGTGCGGCCGGCGGCCTGGGCAGCAGCCTGATCCAGACCGCACGGGTCATGGGGGCCAAGGTGATCGCCGCCGCCGGCTCCGACGAGCGGGTCGCCGCCGCGCTGCCGTTCGGCGCCGAGCACGGCATTAACTATCGCGCCGCCGACATGGCCGCCCGGGTGATGGAGCTGACCGGCGGCAAGGGTGTGCAGGTGGTCTGCGAGAACATCGCCGATCCCGTCCTGTGGCCGAAGGCGATCGAGAGCCTGGCCAAGCGGGGCCGCCTAGTCACCGCCGGGGCCCATGGCGGCGGCACCGTGCCGCTCGACGTCCGGCGCCTCTATCTGTGGAACCTGACCATCATGGGGGCGCCGGGCTCCGGGCCGCCGGAGTACCAGTGGTCGATCGACATGGCGGCCGAGGGCCGCATCCGGCCGGCGCTGATCGACCGCGTCATGCCGCTGCACGAGGCGGTCGACGCTCACCGGTTGATGGAGGGCCGGAGCCCGCTCGGCAAGATCGTGCTCGACCCGGGCCGGAGCGCCGGGGCGTCCACGGCCTGACCCTGCGACGACACATCATTGTGTCCCCCCGACTCGGAGATTAGGGAAACTTAATCTAGGCGCGTAGAATACCCCCCGTGTTGCTACGGATTCGGCATGTTTGAAGCGGGCTGTCCGCGCATGGATGGGCAGGCTGAGGGCGGAGTGGGCGTCGTCGTGGCCTCAAGGGCGCCGCGGGTGGCGGTGCTTATCCCTGTCTACAACGCCGCCGACCGGGTGGCGCGGACCCTGCGTTCGGTCGACGTGCAGGACGGCAGCTTCGACATTTTCGTCGTCGACGACGGCAGCACGCCGCCATTGCGGATCGACCAGCGCGACTATCGGCACCGTATCCGGCTGATTCGCCTGCCCAGGAACAGCGGCATCGTCGTGGCGCTCAACACCGGCCTCGCCGAGATCATGGCCGGCGGCTACGAATTCGTGGTGCGGCAAGACGCCGGCGACGTCGACATCGGCCCCCGCATCGAACGCCAGGTGGCTGCGCTGACGGCCGATCCGTCGCTCGCGGTCGTCGGCTGCTGGACGGAGTTCGTCGATCTCGACGGCAGCGAAGGCTACGTCTATCGCGCTCCGCTGGACGAGGCCTCGATTCGGCGGCGCATGCACTTCAGCCCGTCCTTCATCCATCCGGCCTGCACCATCCGTATCAGCGCGCTCCGCCAGGTCGGCATCTACACCAACCGCTATCCGCATGCGGAGGACTACGACCTGTTCTTCCGGCTGATCCGGGCCTTCCCGACCCGGAACCTGCCCGAGATCCTGATCGCGTCGGAAATCAATCCCGACGGAATCTCCAGCGCCTCGCGCCGCGCCGCCCTGATCAGCCGCATCCGCATCCAGTTGCACTACTTCAGCCTGAAGTCGCCCTACGCCTATATCGGGCTGCTGCGCAGCCTGCTGTTCCTGGTAGCGCCCAACAGCCTGCTGTTGCGCCTGAAGCTGCGGCGGAAGGTCGTCAATTAGCCTGTCGCCCAAACGGCTCGCCTATCTCGCGGGCTACTACGCCGGCGGGCACCGGCTGGCGCGGGCGTGGTCCCGGCCGGCCGGCATCGTCTACGTGCTTCACCGCATCGTGCCGGCGCATCGCGAGGGATTTGATCCCAACCGCGACCTGCACGTCACGCCGGACGTCCTGGCGGCCGTGATCACCGCCACGCGGGCCCAGGGCTTCGCCTTCGTGACCCTGGACGAGGCGATGGATCGCCTGCACGGCCGGGCGGCCGCGGCGCCGTTCGCCTGCCTGACCTTCGACGATGGCTACCGGGACAACCTGGATCTCGCGCTGCCGGTGTGTGCGCGCCTCGATGCGCCGTTCACCGTCTACGTCACGACGGGCTTCGTCGATCGTAGCGCCGACATCTGGTGGTACGCGCTGGAGGCGCTGCTGCGCGAGGCCGAGCGCGTCGAGATCGACGGAGCGGCGGTCCCCGCGGCCACGGCGGCGGAGAAGGCGGCGGCCTTCCGCCGGCTGGCCGGGCAACTGCGCGTCCTCGGCCCGGCGGCAATGCGCGCGGCGATCGACGCGATGGCGGCTCGGCACGGCGCGGGCTTCCGCGCCGGTGCCGCGGCGCTGGCCATGGACTGGGACATGGTGGCGGCACTCGACCGCAGCGGCGTCGGCGCCGTCGAGGCGCACGGCGTCAGCCACGCCGCGCTCGCCCGCCTGGATGCGGCGGACGCGCGCGCTGAGGCGGCGGAGAGCCGGCGCCGCCTCGAAGCGCTGCTCGGCCGCCCGGTGCGGCATTTCGCCTTTCCGTTCGGCGACCCGCCCAGCGCCGGCGCGCGCGAGTTCGCGCTGTGCGGCGAGCTTGGCTTCGCGAGCGCGATGACCACCCGCTTCGGCAATCTCGCCGCGGCGGCGGCGGCGACGCCCTGGTCGCTGCCGCGGGTGCCGGTCAACGGCTTCGACGACGCGCGGACCGTCGCGGTGAAGGTCAGCGGCCTGGCCGCCTGGCTGCGCCGTCTGGCGGGCTAGGAAGCCGAGGAGGCGCGCCGGATGAGGAGGCTGGCCAGCGACGGCTCGATGCCGAGGTGGCGGACGATCAGGGTCCGCACCGCCAGCGCCCACCCGACCGTCACCGCGCAATAGACGCCCGCGGCGCCCATGATGCCGTATTGCGGCACCACCGCGATGTTGAGCACGACGCAGGCGGCGGTGGCGACCGCAAGCACCCACAGGTAGCGGGCCTGGTTGCCGCCGACCACGACCAGGGTCATCAGCGGGCCGGCGGCGCTGGCCGCGACCTGGCCCGCGCCGAGCACGAGCATCGGCGCATAGCCCGACTGGAAGCGGGCGCCGAACAGGTTGAGCACCAGGTCGCCGAACAGCGCCAGCGCGCCCAGGAAGGCGACCGACGGCAGGAACATCAGCGCCGCCGCCCGCGTGACCAGGCGCTGCATCCCCGCGGTGTCCTTGACCGCCACCAGGTGCGCGAGATGCGGCCCGATGATGGTCGCCACCGCAGCGATGGCGAAGTTGATCAGCGAGACCGTGCGCAGCGCCGCGCTGAACACCGCCACCTCGTCCGGCGGCAGCAGGCTGCCGATCACCACGATGCTAATTTCCGGCAAATAGGTGACGGACAGCTCGATCATCAGCACGATCGCGCCGGCATGCAGCCAGCGCCGGGTCTGGTAGGTCGGCGCGATGCTGCCGTGCGCCGCGCGCAGCCGGCGCTGCACGATGACGTGCTGGACCAGCGCGACCACCAGCGCGCTCGCCAGCAGCAGCCACATCGCGAACGAGGCCGCCGGCGGCAGCCCGAGGAGCCAGCCTGCGACGATGGCCAGGAAGAACAGCAGCGGCCGGCTGAGGAGGCCGGTGATCGACGCCAGCCGATGCCACAGGTGGGCACGCGCGATGTCCTGGTGCAAGGTGATGAACGCGAACATCGGCACGGCCAGGAGCGCGATCGTCATCGGCGACGGCGCGACCTCGTGGCGCAGCGCCATGTAGCCGATCGCCGCCGCCGCGAACAGGGTGCCGAAACTCAGGGCGACCTGGCGGCTGCGCCGGACGTAGCCGAGCACCTGGGCGCGATCGCCGGCGGCGAACGCCGGCGCGAGGTGCCGGTTAGCGCCGATCGGCATGCCGAAGGTCGTGAAGATGGCGAACAGCACGCACCAGGAATAGGCGTAGACATAGGCGCCCAGCTCGCCCGGCCCCATCCAGCGCGCGATGACGACCTGCGTCATGTAGACGGCGAAGGCGGCGGTGACCCGGATCGCGAACGTCGCCACGACGTCGGCCATCAGCGCCGGGGAACGCCGGCGCTCGTGGCTCGGCGCGCTGTCGGCGGCCTTGCCGAGCACGCCGCTCACGGCACGGGTCAGGGCGGCGATCACGCTTCGCGCCATCCGGGCCGGCGGCCGGTGCGGTAGCTCCTGATGACGCCGGTGTCCGGTTCGTGGTTCGACGATCCGGCGAGCGCCGCGGCCGGCAGGTCGCGGCTATCGATGCCCGGGTAGTTGCCGGCGAGATAGAGGTTGTCGCCGAGCCGCGCAGGCGTGCGGAAGTCATGACCCCACAGCGGCTTGCGCGCCGCGTCGAAGATGCGGTTGTTGGTGACGAAGCAGGGGCCCGCCTTCGGGTGGTTGCTGACCAGGATGCCGTAGGCCATCCGTTCGCTGCCGCCGCGGCGGTCCTGGATCAGGTTGCCGTCGATGGTGACGTTGCGCAGGTACTCGCCGTGCCCGGCCATGATGCCGATCTGCGCACCATCGATGACGTTGCCCTGCACCACGGTATCAGCCTCGACGAAGATGCCGCGGCCGACATTGCGGATGACGTTGCCGATGCACGTGGCCAAGCGGCCGTCGTCGTTGAAGTTGGTGATGGCGATCCCCTCCGACACGCCGTCGGAGATGGTGTTGCCCATGATCACCGTGCCGGTCGCCCCGAACTCGATGAACACCGTGGTCTCGCCGCAATCCGAGCAGTGGTTGCCGACGAAGACCACGCCGTGGCCGAGGTTGGTGCGCAGCGCCGAGAAGCGGCAGCGCGAGATGTAGTTGCCCCGGACCACGACGTCATGGGCGCGGAAGATGCTGATGCCGTTGCCGTTGGGCCCGTCGCCGCCGTCCGCGGAAGCGACGTCGACGATGTGGTTGTCCGCGACGATGGTGCGCACCCGGGCCGGCCGGCTGCGTTCGATGCGGATGCCGTTGTTGCCGATCTGGCGCACCGTGTTGCCGGTCAGCCGGACCTCGAGCTCGCTGTCGACGCGGATGCCGTAGCCGGCGATGCGCTGGACCGTGCAGCCGCGCAGCTCGCAGCCGGCATCCCAGATGGCGAGACCGTGCCGGCCGCCGTCCTGGACGGTGCAGTTCTCGAACACCACGCCGGTGGAATCCTTCCAGACCTCGACCAGCGCGCTGGCGTCCAGCGCGGCGCGGCCGTTGCCGTCGAACGTGAGGCCGGTGAAGGTCGCGCTGCGGGCGCCTTCCAGCAGCAGCAGCCCGCCGCCGCCGCCGTAGCGCAGGATCGAGGCGCCGGGCACGCCCTGCCACCACACGCCGGAGGCGGACGTCAGCCGCGACACCCGATACGTGCCGGGCGGTACGAAGACGATGCCGCCGGTGCCGGCCACCGCCTGGACGGCCCGGGCGAAGGCGCGGCTGTCGTCGGCCTGCCCATCGCCCCGGGCGCCGTGGTCGCGGACGTTGACCGCGCCGTCGCCCGGCCGGCGTCCGGCGGTCTGGGCGGCCGCCGGGGATGCGAACGCCCCGGCCATCGCGGCGAGCGCAGCGCCGGCGACCAGGTCCCGCCTGCCCGGCGGCGTCCCGTCGCTCATGGCGCGATCATCCGATGCGCCGCGCCGCGCTGCAGCGCCGGGCCGGCTTCGATCATCGAACCAATCGCGCAGCCCATGGCCGTGCCCCAGAAAGTCGTCAGTGCGATCCGGACTGGCGACCTCGAACCGCCGTTGGAGTCCCCTGCACCCACAACGCGGTGCCCCATACGATGGCATAGAGGACGAAGACGTGTCGCCAGTGATCCGAATCGATGATGAAGCTTTCGGCGAGGGTGCCCACCACCGAGGCGAACGCGACGATCTGCGCGCCCTGGACGGGCGACTTGGCCAGGCAGGTCTGCAGCCCGCGCCACGCCGTCAGCCCGACGAAGCTGAAGTATGCGATCGCCGCCAGCCAGCCGCACTCCACCGGCACGTGGAGGTAGTGGTTGTGCGGCTCCAGCCCGAAGACGCGGAAGGAGTTGCCCGGCCCGATGCCGATCGGGTCGGCCAGGATGCGATCGAGCGCCAGCCGCTGCGTGAAGAAGCGGCCGCCCTGCCCGACGTCGTAATACTGGACCACCTTGGCCCGTTCGGCGAACAGGCCGGCGATCTCCGGCGTCGAGATGGCGTAGAGGAACCCGGCGGCCATCATCAGCCCGACCAGCGCCGTCACCAGCAGCATCCGGATCATGCGGTCGGCCGACCGGTAGGTCGCCAGCCGCAGCGCCATGAAGACCACCAGCGTGACGCCGAAGTTGAACCACGCGCCGCGCGAGAAGCTGAGCAGGATGCCGAACGACAGGAAACCCAGGAACGCGGTCTTCAGCATGAAGCTGCCGCTGTCCAGGCGCGACAGGACGTAGACCGCCACCGGGATCACGAACGGCCCGTAGACGTTGGGGTCCTTGAACAGGCCCTTGGCGCGGCCGGCGGCCAGCAATTCGTCGCGCATCGACGGCCACAGCCCGTAATAGCCGGCGATCGCCAGCAGCACGGCGATCGCGGCGGCGATGGACCAGGCGCTCCACAGGACCGGCAGCACCCGCTCGGGGTTCTCGTAGACCAGCGCGGCGAAGAACACGAAGCTCATCGCCAGGTAGATCTTGATCCCGAAATAGGGGCCGGTGAACTCCGGGTTGGGCGACAGCACGACCGCGACCGCGGTGCCGACCAGGAAGAGCGCGAGCAGCCCCAGCGGCGGGCCGAGCCGCTCCGGGATGCGCATCCCGAGGATGAAGAACCCGACCGAGAGCCCGGCGATCAGCACGTCGTAGGGCGACGGTTCGATGTAGACGACCGGGGCGGTGCACAGCGCAAGCCACATCAGCCGCAGCCGCAGGTCGAGCGACGGCAGACGGCCGGGCCTGGCGGCCGGCATCGTCCGGGCGGTGGCGGCGGCCAGGCGCATCAGAAGCTCGCGGGATGTCGGGTCATGGCGCGCAGTGTTGCCGCGTAGAGTGAACGCCCCATTACCACGTCCGGTCGGGCGGCCCGCAAGGCCCGCTCGTCACGCCGCCGGCTCGGCCTGTCGCGACGGGGCGCCGATGGCGCGGGCGGCGCGGTAGACGGCCACCGTCTCGGCGATCATCCGCTCGATGGTGAACTGGCGGGCCACCTCGCGGGCGGCGGCGCCCATCGCGGCGCGGCGTTCGCCGTCGCCGGCAAGGGCGGCCAGGTGGCCGGCGAACGCGGCCGCGTCCCAGTTGGGAGCGATGAAGCCGTTGCGGTCCGGGGTCACCACGGTCCGCACGCCCCCGACGTCGGCCGCGACAATCGGCAGGCCGGCGGCTGCGGCCTCCAGGAGGACGTAGGGCATGCCCTCGTAGAGGCTCGGCAGGGCGAAGACGTCGAAGGCGGGCATGGCAGCCTGGCCGTTGGCCGGACCGCACCACACGATGCGCCCGGCAATGCCGAGCTGCTGCGCCAGCGTCCGCAGCTCGACCTCGAGCGGCCCGTCGCCGACGAAGCACAGGCGCAGGTCCGGATGCGCCGGCGCGATCGCCGCGGCGGCTTCGATCAGGCGTTGCGGCGCCTTCTGCCGGACCAGCCGCCCGACGAAGCCGATGCAGACGTCGCGCTCGGCGATGCCGAGCCGCCGCCGCGTCTCGGCACGGTCGGGCAGCCCTTCGCCGGCGATGCCGTTGGTGACCAAATGCAGCTTGCGGGCCGGGATGCCGATGCGGCGCGCATGCCGGGCCTCGTCGGCAGAGACGGCGATCACCGCGGTGGCGAAGCTCGCCAGCACCGACTCGATCAGCCCGCAGGCCGCCCGCGCCGGCCACGACAGGGTCGGATCGCAGCTGCGCAGGGCGTGCGGCGTGAAGATGCGCCCGAGCGGCAGGTCCGCCGTCGCCACGCAGGCGATGACGGCCTTGGTCGAGTGGGCGTGGACGATGTCGAACGGGCCGTTCGCCGCGACGTAGCGCCGGATCCGGCGCATCGCGCCGATGTCCCCCGGGCCGAACATGCGCGCCATGTCGACGACGTCCACCGACAGGCCGCGGACGCTGCGCAGCGCCTGCTCGAAGCGGGTTTCGGCACGCACGCGGGAATAGAGCACGTGGACGTCGTGGCCGGCCGCCGCGAGGCCCCCCGCCAGGTCCACCGCGTGCCGGCCCGAACCGCCGCCGGATGTCTCCAGCACGATCAGGATGCGCATGGCGCGCCGCGCCCGCCGTCAGTAGGCGCGGTCGAGGCGGAACACCTCGAGCGGCGTCATCAGGATGATCTTGAGGTCGAAGCCGAGCGACCAGTTCTCGATGTAGTAGAGGTCGTGCTCGATCCGCTTGTGGATCTTCTCCGGCGTGTCGGTCTCGCCGCGCCAGCCGTTGACCTGGGCCCAGCCGGTGATGCCGGGTTTCACGCGGTGGCGCGCGAAATAGCCGTCCACCACGTCCTCGTAGAGATCCTCGCCCGCCTTGGCGCGCAGCGCGTGCGCGCGCGGGCCGACGATCGACATCTGGCCCTTCAGGACGTTGAGGAACTGCGGCAGCTCGTCCAGGCTGGTCTTGCGCAGGAAGGCGCCGATGCGCGTCACGCGCGGGTCATTGCGGGTCACCAGCTTCTCGGCCTGAACGTCCTGGCGTTCGTGGAAGAGCGAGCGGAACTTGTAGACCTGGATCAGCTCGTTGTTGAAGCCGTAGCGCTGCTGGCGGAAGAATACCGGTCCGCGGCTGTCCAGCTTGATCGCCGCCGCGATCATGAGCATCAGCGGCAGCGCCATCAGGAGCACGACCGCCGCGACGATCTTGTCCTCGATCGTCTTGATGACGTAGCCCCAGTCGCCCATCGGCTTGTCGAGCATGTTCAGCATCGGCACGTTGCCGACGAAGCTGTAGTTCGGGCGCGAGAAGCGCAGCGTCGTGGGCAGGCCCAGCCGGATGTCGACCGGCAGTATCGAGAGCTTCTGCAGGATCTCCAGGATGCGGTTCTCCGCCTGCAGCGGCAGCGCGACGAGGATGAGGTCGATCCGGTTGGCCCGGACATAGGCGACCACGTCGTCGGTGCGCCCGAGCTTCGGGTAGCCGCCGGGACGGTTGGCCACGCGCTCGGAGCGGTCGTCGAAGAATCCCATGACGGCGATCTCGGTTTCGGCCGAGCGCTGCAGCTCCTGCAGCAGCCGGTTGCCGTCGTCGCCGGCGCCGATGATGACGGCCCGCCGCTGCACGCGGCCCTGGCGCGCCCAGCGGATCGCCATCGCATAGAGGAGCACCCGTCCGCCGATCAGGCTGGTCAGCCCGGCGGCGTACCAGATGGTCAGCCAGCCGCGCGAGAACAGGTCGGCCGACTTGGCGAAGAACGCCAGCGTGATCAGGATCGCGAACACCAGGGTCCAGCCCAGCGCGACCCGGCGCATCTGCATGAAGAGCTGCGAGAAGGACTTGAAGCGGTACAGCTCCGCGACGTTGAAGATCACGACCTGGAGCAGGACGCCCATGCCGATCGCGAATGCGTAGAAGCCGGTCAGTTCCTCGTGCTCGCCGCCGAGGTAGCCCTGGTAGGCGAGGAGCGCGCAAAGCGCGGCGATCGCCGGGTCGGCCAGCTGGATCAGTCCCCGCACGATCTCCGTCGATACCGGCCGCGCCGCCGGGAGCGCTGGCCGGACGGGGCCGTTCAGCGCCGCGCCGGCGGCAAGCCCGATACCGCCGGAGGCTGCGGGATTCTGGCCGCCGTCGGCCACGTCAATGCTCCGCACGGGCCGCGGGCTCGCCATGGTTTCCTCGCGACGTCGAATTCGAACGGGAGAGAAGTGGGTTGTCGTGGGCTCGAATTTCGCACGCGTATTGGACCGATGACTCAGGCATCAACCGATCCACACCCGTTACTCTGTCCGCAACCCGAACTCTGCGATGGCCGTCGTTAATAAACGCACCCTCGCGTGGCCGACGACGTTGCGGCAGTTGCCGCCCCGGCGCATCCCCCGTTTGGGTGATTCGCCCGGCATTTTTACGCGGTGCAACGTAAAGAGGCGTTTAATGCCGGCCGCGGCGCCTAGTTATCCACAATGGCGGGATCGTCGTCTGGCGGTTCCGCGCCGGGAACCACAGTGCGGCCGTCGAACGCGATGCTCTTGATGAGCACGAAGACCGCCTTGCCCGGCGTCAGGCCGAGGGAGACGACCGATTTTCGCGTCACGCGCGCCACGAGTTGCCGGCCGCCGACGTCGAGCGCCACGTCCACAATGGGTGTCGTCACCGCCGGAACGGCGCGGACGGTCGCCGGCAGGGCGTTCTGCGCGCTGAGGCCTTCGGGCGCGCGCAGCGCGAGAATGACGTCGCGGGCGCGCACGCGGATGCGAACCGGCGCGCCGATGGGCGCCTGGACCAGCGGCACCGACAGGCGATGGCCGCCGAACGAGAGGCTGCTGAGCCCGAATTCATGGTCGTGGCCGGCGACCGTCGTGTCGAGGACGGCGCCGGCCTCGTAGCGCCCGGTCATCGGGAACAGGTCGGCGCGCGCCATCACCTCGCCGACCGGTCCCACGGCGGCGACAGTTCCTTCGTTCAGCAGCACCACCGTCGTGGCCAGGCGCGCCACCTCCGGGATCGAGTGGCTGACATAGATGATGGGCAGGCGCATCTCGTCGCGCAGCCGCTCGATGTAGGGCATGATCTCGTCCTTGCGCAGCGCATCGAGCGCGGCGAGCGGCTCGTCCATCAAGAGGATCCGCGGGCTCGCCAGCAGCGCGCGGCCGATCGCGACCCGCTGCTTCTCGCCGCCCGACAGGGAATGCGTCCGCCGGTCCAGCAGGTCGCCGATGCCGAGCAGCTCGACCGTGTGGTCGAAGCGGGCATAGCGGCTGGCCCGCGGCGCGAACCACCGGCCATAGGCCAGGTTCTGGCGCACCGTCAGGTGGGGGAACAGCCGGCCCTCCTGGAAGATGTAGCCGATGCGACGACGGTGCGCCGGGACGAGCACCCCATGTGCGGTGTCCACCAGCACGGCGCCGTCGACCGCCACCCGGCCGCGATCCGGACGTATCAGGCCGCCGATGACGTTGATGAGGGTGGTCTTGCCCGCGCCGGAACGGCCGAACAGGACGGTCAGGCCGGGCCCCGTCTCGAATCGCGCATTCAGGGCGAACTGGCCCTGGCGGTGCACGATGTCGACGCTCAGGGTCATGACGCGCCGTGCAGGCGCCGCGCCAGCCGTCGCGACAGCACTTCCGAGGCCAGGAGCGCCGCGAGCGAGATGACCACGGAAACCAAGGTCAGCCGCAATGCCCCGGCGTCGCCACCCGGGACCTGCGTGAAGGTGTAGATGGCCGTCGGCAACGTCTGCGTCTCGCCCGGGATGTTGGAGACGAACGTGATGGTGGCGCCGAACTCGCCGAGGCTGCGGCTGAACGACAGGATCATGCCGGCCAGGATGCCCGGCGCCATCAGAGGCAGGGTGACGGTGGCGAACACCCATGCCGGGTGCGCGCCCAGGGTCTGCGCGGCCTGCTCCAGCCGCCGGTCGATGGATTCGATCGACAGGCGGATCGCGCGCACCATCAGCGGGAAGCCCATGACGGCGCAGGCCAGCGCGGCGCCGGTCCAGCGGAACGCGAAGACGATGTCGAAATGCTCGGCCAGGAACGCCCCGATCGGGCCGCGCCTTCCGAACATCAGAAGCAGCAGGTAGCCCGTCACCACCGGCGGCAGCACCAGCGGCAAATGGACCACGGCGTCAAGCAGCGTCTTGCCGGGAAACCGGCCGCGCGCGAGGAGGAGGGCGACCGCGATGCCCAGCGGCAGGCTGGCCGCCATCGCCCACGCGGCGATGCGCAGGCTGAGCCGGATCGCGGTCAGCTCCTCCTCGGAGAGCGGCAGGAAGGCGTCGGGCACGCGGGCCTCGTCACGGGGTCGCTATATCCGTTCGAACATAGCGGCCCCGCGGCCCGCGCGGCAAGGCGGACGTCAGGAGAAACTGAGCCCCCCGTCGGCCTGGACGATCTGGCCGGTGATGAACGCGGCCTCGTCGGAGCACATGAACATCATCAGCTTGCACGAATCCTCGATGGTGGCGAGGCGGTGGATGCACTGCACCTCGGCGAAGCGGGCAAACTGCTCGTCCGTCACCGACGGGCGCGGCACCTCGGTCTTGGTCACGCCGGGCAGGAAGGTATTGACGGTGATGTTCCACGGGCCCAGCTCGCGCGCCATCGAACGGGTCATGCCGCGGATCGCCGACTTCGAGGTGATGTAGTGGAGGTAGTTCGGCGCGCCGGTCGCGACCGTGCCGGAGGTGAAGTTGAGGATGCGGCCCCACTTCGCCTCCTGCATCGCCGGCACCACGGCGCGCGAACAATAGAAGGCGCCGTTGATGTTGACCTGCATCGCGCGCTCCCACTCGTCGACCGGCAGCTCCCAGAACGGCGCCATGGTGATGCGCGAGAACACCGCCGCGTTGTTGAGCAGGCAGTCGATGCGTCCGTAGGCTTTCAGCGCCGCGGCCGCCATCGCGTCGACCGATGCCTTGGACCCGACGTCGGTCTCGACCGCCAGCGCCTTGCCGCCCTTGGCCTCGATCTCGCGCTGGACGCGCCGGCCGTTTTCGCCGTTGAGCTCGGCGATCACCGGGATCGCGCCGTGCGCGGCGAAAAAATGCGAGAAGCCGCGGCCGATGCCTTGGCCGCCGCCGGTGACGATGGCGACTCGGCCCTTCAGGCTCGGATATGAGGCGGTGACGGCGACGTCCATGTTGCGCGGCTCCCAGGCTGCTGTTTGTGCAGGGCAGCATAGGCCAAGGCGCGACGGCGTTCGACCGCGCAGTCGCCGAGGGTGCTGCGTTGCAGCAATGCGGATTGACCGTCTATGCGTGATCTGCTTTTCATGCCTAACTGACGAAACAATGCCGCGGTTCGGATATCCGGCAGGGGAAAAATCTCGGTGAAACCGGCGAAGTTCGACTATCACGCGCCGACGACGGTCGAGGAGGTGCTCGACCTCCTGGCGCAGCACGGCACGGAGGCGAAGCTGCTGGCCGGCGGGCAGAGTTTCGTGCCCGTGCTCAATTTTCGCCTGGCGCGGCCCGCGGTCGTCATCGACCTGAACAGGGTTGACGGCCTCGCCTTCATCGAGGAGCGCGGCGACACGGTGGCGATCGGCGCCATGACGCGACAGCGCCGGGTCGAGCGGTCCGAGGTGGTCGCGCGCCGTCTGCCGCTGCTGCACGACGCGACGCGGTGGATCGGCCATCTGCCGATCCGCACCCGCGGCACCATCGGCGGCAGCGTCGCCAACGCCGATCCGGCGGCCGAGGATCCGGCCGTAGTCCGCGCGCTGGACGCCACGATGGTGGTGCGCAGCCGCCGCGGCGAGCGCAAGGTGCCCGCGGCCGACTATTTCCGTGGGCTCCTGACCACGGCGATTGAGCCCGACGAGCTGCTTTGCGCCATCGAGTTTCCGGTGGCGCCGCCGGGTGCCGGCGCGGCCTTTGCCGAGATCAGCCGCCGCCACGGCGACTTCGCCCTGGCGGGTGTCGGCGCGCAGCTGGTGATGGCCGGCGGGCGGGTCGGCGAGGTGCGGCTCGCCGCCTGCGGCGTGGGCCCCGGCCCGGTGCGGCTGGCGGCGGCCGAGGCCATCGTCGCGCGCGACGGCCTTACCGAAAAAGCCATGGACGCCGCGGCGGACGCGGCGGCAAGCGAGGTGGCGCCGAGCGGCGACGTCCACGCCTCGGCCGACTACCGCCGCCGCCTGACCCGCGCGATGACCCGGCAGGCGCTCGCCGCCGCCGCGGCCCGCGCCACCGGAGCACGCGCATGACCGCGACCCGCACCGTCACCGTGACGGTCAACGGCGAGACCCTGTCGGGTGAGGCAGAGCCGCGGATGCTGCTGTCCGACTTCCTGCGCGACAGGCTGGGGCTGACCGGCACCCACGTCGGCTGCGAGCACGGCGTGTGCGGCGCGTGCACCGTGATCGTCAACGGCGAGGCGGCGCGGTCGTGCTTGATGCTCGCGGTGCAGGCCGACGGCGCGAAGGTGCTGACGATCGAGGGGCTGGCATCGCCATCGGGCGAGCTGCACCTGCTGCAGCAGGCGTTCTCCAGGCACCACGGCCTGCAGTGCGGCTACTGCACGCCGGGGATGCTGATGGTGGCGCTCGACTTCGTGGCGACCGTGCCGTCGCCGACGGAGGCCGACATCCGCACCGGCATGTCGGCGGCGATCTGCCGCTGCACCGGCTATGACGGGATCATCAAGGCGGTGACCGACTTCGCCGCCAATGGCGGCATGGCCGTCGCGAAGAAGACGATCGAGGGCAGCGGGCGATGAGGGAAGTCGACGGCTATGTCGGCCGGCCGGTGGCGCGGCGCGAAGACAACCGCTTCCTGCGCGGCGAGGGGCGCTACGTCCCCGACCTGAACCTGCCGCGCATGGTCCATCTCGCCTTCGCGCGCAGCCAGATGGCGCACGCGCGGATCGCGAAGCTCGACCTCGCCGCCGCGCGCGCCGCGCCCGGCGTCGTCGCGGCCTTCACGGGCGAGGAGGTCGCGCGCGACCTCGCGCCGATCGGCGGCGGCCAGGTGGTGGTGCCCAAGCCGTGGCGCGACCGCTTCGACTTCACGCTCGACATCCCGCCGCAGCCGATCATGGCGCACGGCAAGGTGCGCTACGTCGGCGAGGCATATGCCGTCGTGCTGGCCGCCGACCGCTATGTCGCCGAAGACGCGGTCGAACTGATCGAGGCGGAGTTCGAGCCGCTGCCCGCGGTCGTCGACCTGGACACGGCCGAATCGGGGCCGAAGGTCCATGACGCGATGGCGAGCAACAAGGTCGCCCTCGTCCACACCTCGAAGGGCCGCGGCAAGGCGGCGCTGGCCGATGCGCCGCACCGGCTGAAGCGGCGCTTCTACCACCACCGCTACGCGGCGATGCCGATGGAATGCCGCGCGGTCGCGGCCGACTACGACGGGCGCACCGACACGCTGACCGTGTGGTCGTCGACCCAGGTCGTGCACTGGATCCGCAAGGAGATCGCCGGCGTCCTCAACATGCCGGAGGAGAAGATCCGCGTCATCGCGCCCGACGTCGGCGGCGGCTTCGGCGGCAAGGGCCACGTCTATCCCGAGGACCTGCTGGTGCCCTATCTGGCGCGCAAGCTGCGCCGCCCCGTGAAGTACGTGGAGGACCGGCAGGAGCACATCCTGAATTCGGCCCACGCGCGAGACAACATCCTGGAGATCGACATCGGCTTCGACGACAAGGGCCGCATCGTCGCGCTGCACAACACGTTCTGGATCGATTCCGGCGCCTACTCGCCGGTCGGCATGGCGTGCATCGCGAACTCGGTGGCGCACACGCTCGGTCCCTACGACGTGCCGAACTACGAGGCCGACGCCAAGCTGATCACCACCACCAAGACCCCCAACGCGCCCTACCGCGGCGCCGGGCGGCCGGAAGTCGCGTTCGCGGTCGAGCGCACAATGGACATCGTCGCCCATTCGCTCGGCCTCGACCCGATAGAGGTGCGGCTGACCAACATGGTCGGCGCCGACCGGATGCCCTACCAGGTGGGCCTGCCGTACCGCGACGGCGTGCCGATGCAGTACGACACCGGCGACTACCCGGCGGCGCTGAGGAAGGCTGTCGACGCGCTGGGCGGGCTGGAGGCGTTCCGCGCCCGCCAGAAGGCGGCGCTGGCGGAGGGGCGCTATCTCGGCATCGGCGTCGGCTGCTACGTCGAAGGCACTGGCGTCGGCCCGTTCGAGGGCGCCAGCGTGCGCATCGATCCGTCAGGCATGGTGATCGTCGCCACGGGCGCCAACAACCACGGCCAGGGCCACGAGACGGTGTTCGCGCAAGTGGCGGCCGACCAGTGGCAGGTGCCGATCGAGCAGGTGGTGGTGACCAACTCCGACACCGGCGCGGTGCCGATGGGCTACGGCACCATCGCCAGCCGCAGCGCCGTCACCGGCTCGTCGGCGGTTATCCAGGCCGGCGAGAAGGTGCAGGACAAGGTGCTCGCCATCGCCGGCAACATGATGGAGACGCCGGTCGCCGACCTCGAGTTCCGCGACGGCGGGGTCGGGGTCAAGGGCGTGCCCGACATGAAGCTCAGCCTGAAGCAGATCGCGCAGGCGGCGAAGCCGGGCTGGGACAACCAGCGCCCGGCGGGCGTCGAGGCGGGGCTGGAGGCCAATGCCTACTACGAGCCGCCGACGGTCACCTGGGCGTATGCCTCCAACGCAGCGATCGTCGAGATCGATCCGGCGACCGGGCGCATCCGGATCGAGAAATACGTCGCCGTCCACGATGCCGGCAACCTGATCAACCCGATGATCGTCGAGGGCCAGGTGCGCGGCGGGCTGGTGCAGGGGATCGGCGGCGGTCTGCTGGAGGAGATCGCCTACGACGCCGACGGCCAGGTGCTGACCGGCAGCTTCATGGATTACCTTCTGCCGACCGCCGACGACGTGCCGCCGATGGAGGTGATCCACGTCGAGACGCCATCGCCGTCCAATCCGCTCGGCGTCAAGGGGTTGGGAGAGGGCGGGGCGATCGCGCCGCCGGTGGTGATCGCCAACGCGGTCAGCGACGCGCTGCGGCCGTTCGGCGCGGAGTTCAACGCGACCCCCGTGCGCTGGGAGGACGCGTTGCGCGCCATCAACGGCGAGAAGCCGCGCAACCGGCTGGCGGAATGAGCGGCGAGACGGCAATCGCGCAGGCGCGGCCTGCCGCGTCGGCGGCCGATGCCTCGTTCATCGAGATCGTCGGCGTGCGCAAGGTCTTCGTCGGCCAGGACGGCGGCGAGATTGTGGCCGTGGACGGCACCGACCTCACCATCCGGCGCGGCGAGTTCGTCTCGATCGTCGGGCCGTCGGGCTGCGGCAAGAGCACGCTCCTAACGCTGCTGTCGGGCCTGGTGCCGACCACCGCCGGCGAAATACGGATCGGCGGCGCGCGGGTGGACGGCCCATATACCGACCTCGGCTTCGTGTTCCAGACCGACCTGCTGCTCGACTGGCGCACGGTGCTGGGCAATGTGCTCCTGCAGTGCGACATGCGCGGCATCGACCCGCGCAGGCACGAGGCGCGCGCGCGCGAACTGATCGCCTCCGTCGGCCTCGCCGGCTTCGAGAACAAGCGGCCGTTCGAGCTGTCGGGCGGGATGCGCCAGCGGGTCGCGATCTGTCGCGCGCTGCTGCTCGACCCGCCGATGCTGCTGATGGACGAGCCGTTCGGCGCGCTCGACGCGCTGACCCGCGAGCAGATGCAGGTCGACCTGCTCGCCATGTGGCAGCGGTCGCAGAAGACGGTGCTGTTCGTCACCCACTCGATCAGCGAGGCGGTTTTCCTGTCCGACCGGGTCATCGTCATGACGCCGCGGCCGGGGCGCATCCACGCCATCGTCGACGTCGGCCTGCCGCGGCCGCGCGACCTCGACATCCACGAGACGCCGGAGTTCGGGCGCCACACCCGCGACATCCGCGCGATGTTCCAGGACATGGGCGTCATCCACCGCTAGGGAGACCTTGGTGCGCTACACGATGCCGCGATCGCCACTCTCTCCCCCCGCGCGCGGGCGGAGAGGGTAGATGGCCGTGTCGCGAAAGAGCCCAAAGTGGCTGAAGGAAATGCTGTGGATGATGGTCTCCGTCATCCTGGTCGTTGCGTTGTGGCAGGCGATCGTCACCGGGTTCTCGGTGCCCGGCCACCTGCTGCCGAGCCCGATGGCGGTGCTGCAGGCCGGCATCAAGAACATCGGTTCGATCCTGACGCATTCGATGTGGACGACGTTCGCGGTGCTGGCGGGCTTCGTCGTCGCCATCGTCGTCGCGGTGCCGCTGGCCATCGTGATCGTCATCTCGCCGACGGCCGAGCGCATCCTCTACCCGCCGATGGTGGCGATCCAGTCGATCCCGAAGATCGCGCTGGCGCCCTTGTTCGTCGTCTGGTTCGGCTTCGGCGTGGAGCCGAAGGTCGCGGTGGCGTTCCTGATCTGCTTCTTCCCGGTCGTCGTCGATACAATCGTCGGGCTGCGCAGCATCGACCCGGCGCTGATCCAGCTCGCCCGCTCGATGGGCGCGCCAGCGGGGCGCATCTTCGTGCGGCTGCGGCTGCCCGGCGCGCTGCCCAGCATGTTCGGCGGGCTCAAGGTCGCTTCGGCGCTCGCGGTGGTCGGGGCACTGACGGGCGAGTTCATCGGCTCCGACGCCGGGCTCGGCTATCTCCTGATCAGCGCGTCCGGAATGCTCAACACCTCGCTCCTGTTCGCGGTGCTGGTGGTGCTGTCGGTCCTGGCGACGCTCTTCTTCTACGCGATCGAGGCGTTGGAACGGCTGCTTATCCCCTGGCACGTATCACAACGGACCCGCGCTCACTGAGGCGGTCCCCAAGGAGGGTCTGAAGAATGAAACTCGCATCGGTCTCCGCCATTGCGGCGGTGCTGGCGCTGGCGGCGGTGCCTGCCGCGGCGCAGGACAAGGTCGGCGTGCGGCTCGACTGGGTCAACTCCGGCTATCACGCGCTGTGGTACTACGGCAAGGACCAGGGCGTGTTCAGCAAGAAGGGCATCGACCTCGAGGTCCTGGAGGGCCGCGGCTCCACCACCACCGCCCAGACGGTCGGCAACAAGTCGGTGATGTTCGGCACCGCCGACGCCGGCGCGACCATGGGCCTGGTGTCCAAGGGCCTGCCGGTGAAGATCGTCGCGTCATACCTGCGCACCGGGCCGATGGCGCTGATCTTCCCGGTGTCGAAGGGCTACAAGACGTTCAAGGACATGGAGGGCGCGCGGCTCGGCTATGCGCCGGGCGGCGCCTCGGCGGTGCTGCTGCAGGCGGTGCTGAAGAACACTGGCCTGGAGGGCAAGCTGCGCATCGTCAACGTCGAGCCGGCGGCCAAGCCGATCGTGCTGATGGAAGGCCGGGTCGACATGATCGAGTCGTTCGGCTTCCTGCAGACGCCGGTGCTCAACGCCAAGGGCACGCCTTCCACCTACATCAGCTTCGCGGAGGGCGGCGTGAACGTGCCCGGCCTCGCGCTGATCACCGCCAACGACAACATCGCGGAGAAGAAGGATCTGGTCCGCCGCATGGTCGCCGCGACCGTCGAGGCGCTCGACCTCGTTCGCAAGAACCCGGAGGCGGCGATGGACTCGCTGATGAAGGTCGCCACGGCGCTGGAGCGCGGGCCGTCGATGGAGGTGCTGAAGGGCTCGTTCCCGCTGTTCGACAGCACCGCGAGCAAGGGCAAGCCGCTCGGCTGGACGCCACCGGAGGACATCAGGTCGGCGCAGGACATCCTTGTGCAGGGCCAGCAGATCGAGAAGGCGGTGCCGATCGAGACCTACTTCACCAACGAATTCGTGCCGGGGAGCTGACGATGGCAGAAATCAAGAGCGTCGCCCGCCACGCCCGGCCGCCCGAGCTGGTCGGCGTGCCGGTCGCGGACATCGCCAGGCGCTACGTCGCGCACTTCAAGGACCGCAAGCCCGACTGGGCGGCATTCGCCGACGCCCTGATCGACGGCTGGCGCCGCGCGCAGCACCGCTTCATCGGCAACACCAGCCAGAAGCCCGACGACAACGCCATCCCGGCGAAGGCGTTCACCCTGTCGATCATGTACGTGCCGCCGGGCGAGGGGAACGCCGCGCACACCCACGAGGCGGAGGAGGTGTTCTTCGTGCTCGAGGGCGCGCTGACCGTGTTCTTCGAGGAGGAGGACGGCAGCCGGGTCGAGGTGAACCTCGGCAAGTGGGACTGCGTATCGTGCCCGGCCGGGGTCGTGCACGGCTACCAGAACAACGGCGTCGCGCCGGTCTACATGCAGGTCATGCTGGGCAAGGGCACCAACATGGACTTCATGGGCTACGCCGACCAGAAGCTCTACGACACCCGCGACGCGCACGTGAAGGCGAGCCGCGGCTGAGCCTGTAATCGGACAATATTCTGCCCGCTGCCGCGGGCGCCCCTCCCCCCGCCCCCTCCCGCGAGGGGAGGGGGAATAGCCCTCCCCCCTTGCGGGGGAGGGTTGGGAGGGGGGCGATGCCGGCTCCGATCCCGCCCCTACAG
>JBFWQM010000043.1:0-7724 GCA_050249455.1 Rhodospirillaceae bacterium
TGGCGGTGGAGCTCGCCCGCCACGGCATCCGGGTCAACGCGCTGTCGCCCGGCTATGTCGAGACCGACTTCAACCGCGACTTCCTCGCCGCCGCCGGCGAGAAGCTGACCCGGCGGGTGCCGCTGCGCCGCCTCGCGACGCCGGCCGACCTCGACGGTCCGCTCCTGCTGCTGTGCTCCGGGGCGGGCGCGTACATGACCGGCGCGGTCGTCACGGTGGACGGCGGCATGACCCTGAGCGCGCTGTAGGAGGCTCCGTGGACTTCGCCCTGCCGCCCGAGATCGAGGACGTTCGCCGCCGCGTGCGCGCGTTCGTCGATGAGCGCATCCGCCCGCTGGAGGCCGACCGCGCCAGCTACGACGAACACGAGAACCTGCGCGAGGACGTGCTGCAGCGGCTGCGCGCCGAGGTGAAGGCCGCCGGCCTGTGGGCGCTGCAGATGCCCAAGGCGCGTGGCGGCCAGGGGTTGCCGATCGTCGGCATGGCGGCGTGCTACGAGGAGATGAACCGGTCGATCTTCGGGCCGGTCTGCTTCAACTCGGCGGCGCCCGACGACGGCAACATGATCGTGCTGGAGAAGGTGGCGACCGAGGCGCAGAAGGAACGCTGGCTGCAGCCGATCGTGGACGGGACGGTGCGGTCGTCGTTCGCGATGACCGAGCCGATGCCGGGCTCCGGCTCCGATCCGTCGGCGATGCTGACCACCGCGACGCGGAAGGGCGACGCCTGGGTGGTGAACGGGCGCAAGTGGTTCATCACCGGCGCCGGCGTCGCGCAGCACTTCATCCTGGTCGCGCGCACGTCCGACGATGCGCGGCGCGGGCTCAGCGCGTTCCTGTTCGACGCCGCGCAGCCGGGCTGGCGGATCGTGCGACGCATCCCGATCATGGGGCCGGAGGAACATGGCGGCCACTGCGAGATCGTGTTCGACGGGCTGGAGATCCCGGACGCCAACCGGCTGATGGCGGTCGGCGACGGGCTCAAGCTGACCCAGATCCGCCTCGGCACCGCGCGGCTGACCCACTGCATGCGCTGGACCGGCATGGCCAAGCGCGCGATCGAGGAATGCCTGCCCTACGTGCGCGAGCGGATGAGCTTCGGCGAGCGCCTGGCCGACCACGAGGGCGTGCAGTGGCTGCTCGGCGAGGCGGCGATGCAGATCGAGATCGGCCGCATGCTCACCATGCGCGCGGCGGCGAAGCTCGATGCCGGCGACCTCGCGCGCAAGGAGGTGTCGATGGCCAAGGTCGTGGTGTCGGAGACCCTGCACAAGGCGATCGACACCGCGATCCAGCTGCGCGGCGCGCAGGGCTATTCCAAGGACACGCCGCTGGAGTGGATGTACCGCTACGCCCGCCAGGCGCGGCTGGTCGACGGCGCGTCGGAGGTGCACAAGATGGTGCTGGCGCGCTTCCTGATGAACGAGGGCATCGACTTCTGGTCGTGGGACCCGCCGCAATGACCGAACGGGTCGCCTGGGCCGAGGCGATCGCCGACTTCGTGCGCGCCGCGGCCGGCGCCGATGCCGTGTCGGTCGATCCCGGCCCGCGGCTCGCCGGCGGCGCGATCCAGGAGAACCTCGCGCTCTCCGTCGCCGTCGACGGCGGCGCGCAGGCCGGCGCCTACGACGCCGTGCTGCGCACCACCGCCGCGTCGTCGGTGCCGGCCAGCCGGCCGCTCGGCCAGCAGTTCGCGCTGCTGCGCACCGCGCACACGGCCGGCGTCCCGGTGCCGGAGCCGCTGTGGCACTGCGACGACGCGGCCGTCATCGGCCGGCCGTTCTACCTGATGCGCCGGCTGCCCGGCATCGCGCTCGGCAGCCGCGTGGTGCGCGGCGGTCCGCATGACGCATTGGCGCGCCAGCTCGCGCAGGCGCTGGCGCGCATCCATGCGGTCGCGCCGCCGCGCGGCGACCTCGCGTTCCTGGAGATGCCGTCGCCGTCGCCCGCGCTCTTCTGGGTGGCCACGTTCCGGCGCTGGCTCGACGGCCTGCCGGAGCCGCACCCCGTCCTCGAATGGGGCCTGCGCTGGCTGGCGCGCCGCGCCCCGCCGGCCGGCGGGATCGTGCTGTGCCACCACGACTTCCGCACTGGCAACTACCTCGTTTCGGACGGCGCTCTCGCCGGCGTGCTCGACTGGGAGTTCGCCGGCTGGTCCGACCCGATGGAGGACATCGGCTGGTTCTGCGCCAAGTGCTGGCGGTTCGGCGCCAGCGACCGCGCGGCCGGCGGCATCGCCGACCGCGAGACGTTCTACCGAGCCTACGAGTCCGCGTCCGGCCGCGCTGTCGACCGCGAGGCAATTCCCTACTGGGAAGTCATGGCGCACGTGCGCTGGGCGGTGATCGCGCTGCAGCAGGCAATGCGCCACCGCTCCGGCGCCGAGCCGAGCCTGGAGCTCGCGCTGATCGCCCGGCGGCTGCCCGAGCTGGAGCACGAGATCCTGGCCATGACCGGAGAGCCGTGATGCACGACCGCCCTGCCGCGCTGGAGCTGCTTGCGGCGGCGCGCGACACCGTCGCCGACACGCTCGTGCCGGCGCTGCCGGAGGAGCAGCGCTACGCCGCGCGCCTCGTCGCCGCCGCCATCGCCACCGCGCTGCGCGAGCTTGCGGCCGGCGACGCGGCGGCGTCGGCGGAACGCCGCGCGCTCGCCGCGCTCTACGGCGACGACCCGGCGGCGGACCGCCGCCTCGCCGCCGACATCCGCGCCGGCGCGTTCGACCCGCCGAGTGAACGCCGCGATGCGGTGCTGGCGCTGCTGCGCGCGGACGTCGATGCGCGGCTTTCCGTCAGCAACCCCGGCTACGCGCGTTGAGCGCATCGCAGCATCTGTAGGGGCGGGTTTCAAACCCGCCCTGTTTTCTTTTTTCCGTCGAGACCCGCGCGCGCCCGGATGCCGCGGGCGGGTTTGAAACCCGCCCCTACCGAGCGTCTTGAGGCTTGCGACGCCGCAGCCAGGCACCGATGGCGAATGCCGCGAAGCCGGCGGCGAGCACGAGCACGCAGATCAGCAGCAGCTTGTTGTACTTGACCGTGATGCCGAACAGCGGCGCGATCAGCGACGTGCGCCCCAGGTCCTCCACGTAGTAGACGACCGCGCCGGCGACCGCCGCGGCGAAGGCCGTGTGATAGCTCCAGCGCGGCACCTCGATCCGGCCCCAGATCGAGAACACCACCACCGGCGTCAGGAACAGCGACGCGGTGCCGCTGACCGCCACAGCGGCGTAGAGGTCCTGGCTGCCGACGAACAGGAAGCCGAGGCCGCCGAGCATGAACAGCGCCATCGCGATCCGCCCGTTGCGCAAGGTCGGCGCGCCGAGGCGCATGTCGACCACGCTCAGCTTGGCCGCGCTGGAGAGCGTCGAATCGAGCGTCGAGACAGCGGAGATGATCAGCGCCAGGTTGACGAGGGTGATCGCCGTCTCGCCCAGCAGGCGCCCCAGCGCCGCCATCATCGCCTCGCCCGGTTGGGCGTGGAGCCCGGCGTAGACGCCGAGCAGCGAGAAGGCGAGGATGCACGCCATGCTGAGCCACGCCGCGTGCAGGAAGCTCCGCCTGGTCGTGCGCCGGTCGGCGATGAAGCCGCGGTCCATCATCACCGGGTCGTGCAGCGGATAGCTCCACACCTGCAGCAGCGCGACGACCAGCAGGTTCCAGCCCTTGTCGAAGTCGGCCGCGCTGCTCGACAGCACCGGCCCGACCGCCCAGCCGTCGCCCGACAGCAGCATCGCCAGCAGCACCGCCATCACCGCCAGGAACGCGGCCATCTGCAGCTCGTCGGTCTTCAGCGAGGCGCGCAGGCCGCCCATCGCGGAGTAGGCGAGGGTGAGCAGCGACAGCGCGACGATGGCGACAAGGTACGCCTCGGTCCCGGCCGGGCCGAACACCAGCCCGACCACCAGCACGTTGGCGAACACCTCGCTCAGCAGGCGCAGGCCGACGATCGCGTTGTAGCACGCGACGCCGCCGTCGCCGAACCGGGCGCGCAGGAAGTCCTGCACGCTGGCGCAGCCGTGGCGGAAGCGGATGCCGTCCACGATCGCCGCGCCGGTGACGAAGGAGAGGTAATAGGCGGTGTAGGCGAGCCCGCCGACGATGCCGAAGGCGTAGCCGAGCAGCGCCGCGGTCAGCAGCGAGCGCGCGAAGATCCACGTCGTGACCTGCGACAGCACCAGGGTCAGCACGCCGGGCGGCCGGCCGCCGGCGGCGTAGCCGCGGTAGAACGCGTGCGGCTCGGTCAGCCGGGGCGACACGGCGAAGCTCGCCAGCACCAGCGCGACGAGGCAGACGGCGAGCAGGGGAGAGATCATGGCGCGGCGACGGACCCGACAGGACGGCGCGGCTGCCGCCGACCGATGGCATAGTGTGTCATCGGCCGGTTCCGCGCCAGCCACGAAGTCGCGAGCGGTTGACCCGGCCGCGCCGGTCCGGCATCAACAGCGGATGAGCGACGACATCCTCTTCGCGGTGCGCGGCCGGGCCGGCCACGTGCTGCTCAACCGGCCGCAGGCGTTCAACGCGCTGGACGACGACATGACGGTCGCCTTCCACGACCGGCTCAAGGCGTGGGCGGCCGACCCCGGCGTGCGCGCCGTGGTGGTCACCAGCGCCAGCGACCGCGCGTTCTGCGCCGGCGGCGACATCCGCAAGCTGTGGGACGCGCACGCCGCCGGGGTGCCGCGGCTGTGGCGCTATTTCGGCAACGAGTACCGGCTCGACGCCGCCGTCGCCAACTTCCCCAAGCCCTATTGCGCGCTGGTCGACGGGCTGACCCTGGGCGGCGGCATGGGCGTCGCGGTCAACGGAAGCCATCGGGTGGTGACGGAGCGCGCGGCGCTCGCCATGCCGGAGACCGGCATCGGCTTCTTCCCCGACGTCGGCGCGACGGTCTTCCTCAACCGCTGCCCCGGCCGGCTCGGCCTCTATCTCGGCCTCACCGGCGCGCGCGCGAACGCGGCCGATGCGCTCCATGCCGGCCTTGCCACCGCGTTCGTGCCGAAGGACCGGCTCGCCGGGCTGGAGGCGGCGCTGTTCGCCGACGCCTATGACGGCGACGCGCACGCCGCGATGACGGCCGCGGTCGCCGCGCATGCGGGCGATGCCGGCCCGTCGCCGCTCGCCGCGCATCGGGCCGAGATCGACGACGCGTTCGGCGCGCCGTCGATGGCCGCGATCCTCGAACGGCTGCGCGCGATGGACGGCCCGTGGGCGGCGGAGACGCTGGCGACGCTCGCGGCGAAGTCGCCGACCAGCCTCGCCGTCGTGTTCCGCCAGCTCGCCGAGGGCGCCGGCCTCGACATCGACGCGGCGATCCGGCTGGAATACCGCATCGCCGCCCGCTTCGCCGTCGGCACCGAGTTCTTCGAGGGTATCCGCGCCGCGGTGGTCGACAAGGACCGCAACCCGCGCTGGAACCCGCCGCGGCTGGACGACGTCGGCGACATCGACTCCTATTTCGCCCTGCCGCCCGATGGTGACCTCGTGCTGGATTGAGGGGCGGCAACGCCGCGGCCCCACCTCACCCCGACCCTCTCCGCCCCCCGGGGCGGAGAGGGAGCAGTGAAAACCCTCTCTGCCCTTCAAGGCGAAGTGGGTGCGAGCACAGCAAGCGGGTGAGGTGGGTGTCGCCGCCGAAAGATGCCTCGGGCCCGCGTGTTCACTCGAACCCCGGCGGGGCGACGAAGCCCTGGTACTCCTTCTCCAGCAGGCGCGCGAACGCGATGCAGGTTCGGTCGCCGTATTGCGGGCCGACGATCTGCACGCCGACCGGGCGACCGTCCTTGGTGAAGCCGATCGGCGCCGCGGTGGCGGGCAGATACGACATGCACGAATAGCCCGACCAGAACAGCTGGTTGGTCGCCGGGTATTCCTTGCCGTTGACGGTGATGTTGCGTTCGTAGGGCGGGCGCTGGTCGTGCGGCAGCGCGGCGGTGCACAGCACCGGGCAGAGAAGCAGGTCGTAATCCTGGAACCAGTCGTGCCACTTGCGGCGCATGCGGTGGCGCGCCTCGTTCAGGCGCAGCCAGTCGCGGTGCAGCAGCGTGTTGCCGCGCAGCATGCGCGACCGCTTGGTGTCGGTGCCGGGCGGCAGCGACGCCAGCTCGTCGCAGAATGTCTGCTGCTCGGCATCGGTGAAGCGGGCGGAGGTGGCGCCGCGCAGCAGCACGTCGAAGGTGCGGTGCGCCTCGTGCAGGTCGATGTCGGGGCGCGCGGTGTCGCTGACCTTGGCCTTCTGCTTCGACAGGAAGTCGGCGAGCCGGCCGATCAGCGCGCTGACCTCGCGGTCGACCGGCGCGGTCGGGTGGCCGGTGACCACGCCGATGCGGAAGTCGCGCAGCCGGGTCTTGCGCGGCGCCGGCAGCGCCAGGCGCAGGCCCGCGCCGTCGATCGCATCCGGCCCGGCCAGGATCGAGAGGCCGAGCGCCAGGTCGTCGGCGCTGCGCGCCAGCGGCCCGATCACCAGGATGTCGAGCGGCGCGACGTTGTCATACACCGTGTGGCCGTCGGTCGGGCAGATGCCCATCGTCGGCTTGTGGCCCCACACGCCGCACAGCGCCGCCGGCGTGCGGATCGACGAGGCGATGTCCGAGCCCATCTCGATCCCGGTCATCCCGGCGGCGAGCGACGCGGTCGCGCCGCCGGACGAGCCGCCCGGCACCAGCTTCGGGTCCCACGGGCTGACGGTGGTGCCGTAGATCGCGTTGTAGCTCTGCGCGTCGGCGAGCCAGATCGGCACGTTGGTCTTTCCGAAGATCACCGCCCCGGCGCCGAGCCAGCGGTCGACGGCCAGCGCGTTGCGGGCCGCGACGTGGTTCTTCAGCGCCGGCACGCCCCAGGTGGTCGGCAGGCCGGCGACGTCGAAGGATTCCTTCACCGTCATCGGCACGCCGTGCAGCGGCCCCCACGATTCGCCCTTGGCCAAGGCGCGGTCGGCGGCGCGGGCGCGCCGGCGCGCGTTCGGGATGTCGGTGACGATGATGGCGTTGAGCGCGGGGTTGAAGCGTTCGACCCGCGCCAGATAGTGGTCGAGCAGCTCCAGGCAGCCGACCTTGCGGCGGCGGATCAGCCCGGCCAGCCGCTTCGCCGGCAGGAACGCGATGTCGGACATGGAAGCCCCCTACAGGTTCGTCTTTGCGGCGAACCTATAGGGGGCGGGTCGTCACGTCGAGGCCGCTACTGCTGCCTGCGGCGGCGCCAGGCGCCGAGCGCCAGGAGGCCGGCCGCGAAGGTCGCAATCGTGCCCGGCTCCGCCACGTTGACCAGCAGGATGTCGGTGGTGCCGCTGACTTCGTTGGCGGCGATCAGCAGCGCCTGGCCGATCGGGCTGTCGTCGGCGCTGATGAACAGCAGGCCCTCCGGCCCGAGCTGGCCGGCCAGCGCCTCGGTAACGTCGAAGTCGCGGTCGGTGTGGTAGGCGACGAAGTACGGATTGAAGGGATCGGTGATGTCGTAGATCATCACGCCGCCCTGCCGCTCCAACCCGATGAAGGCGAACAGCCGGCCGCCGATCTCGGCGACGGTGATCGCCTCCGGCTCCGGGCCCTTGTTGTCGCTGCGGGTGTCGAACGACGTCTGGTCGGCATTGTCGCTGTTGAAGACGTCGGGGAACTGGGCGGCGATGATCTGCTCGAACTGGTCGCCGCTGTCCCACACCAGGTTGCCGTCGGCGTCCCAGATCGAGAACGACCGGCCGCCCAGGGAGTAGAGCTCCTGGTAGCTGCCG
>JBFWQM010000043.1:7824-27947 GCA_050249455.1 Rhodospirillaceae bacterium
TGGCCGTTGAAGGCGGTGAACCCGGCGGTGGTCACCGGCGCCGCGGCGTTGGCGCCGCCCGAGATGTCGATGATGCTGACCGATCCGACCGGATCGACGCTGGTCGGCTGGTTGTAGCTGTTGGGCTCGCCCTCGTTGGCGACCAGCACCCTGGTGCCGTCGGGGGTGAAGGTCAGCATGTCGGGCAGCGCGCCGACCGGCACCGCGCCCAGGAAGCTGCCGCCGGTGCTGTAGAAGGCGACCTTGCCCGGGTCCTGCTTGACCGCGGCCTCGACCGCGACCGCCACAATACCGTTCTTGACGGCGACGCTGTTGGCGCCGGCCAGCCCCGTCGCGTCCACCTTCGGGCTCAATGCCCCGACCTTCTGGGGCGAATACGGGTTGCTGATGTCCAGGATGTCGATCTGCTGCGTCGCGCCGTTGACGACGAACACCCGCTGGGTCGCGGGGTCATAGGCCGCGATCTCCGCCGCCGACGTGCCGAACGAACCCGCGCTGTAGCTGCCGATTAGGGTCAGCGACGGCAGCGCCAAGGCGGACCCGCCCCAGGCCATCGCGACCGTTACGGCGAGCAGTCCTGCGCCCGCAACCCGATTGAACATCCTGTGGTGCCTCCTTGCCCGAAAATGAAAGCGGGCGGAATCGCCGGCCCGCGCGATGCGGCCGGACAACGTCCACCCGCGACCACGCTAGGCCGGCTACATGACGCTTTGGAGACAGTCGGATGACGGTTTGCGCTATTCGACGCATTGCCACCGCCCGACGCCATCGGTAGATTCCGAACCGAACGATCGTTCGCATGCGACCGATCCGCGGACGGCACGAACCTCGCGAAGAAGGAGACGGCGTTGGCTGGCCACGCGGCGACCACGGTGGACGTGAACGGCTGCAGGACGCACGTGCGGCGCGGCGGCAAGGGCGCTCCGGTGGTGTTCCTGCACGGCGCCGGCGGCGTCGCGTCGTGGGCGCCGTTCATGGACAGGCTGTCGGACCGCTTCGACCTGATCGTGCCCGACCATCCGGGCTTCGGCCGCTCCGACACCCCCGACTGGCTCGACGACGTGCAGGACCTCGCCTTCTTCTATCTCGACTTCCTGAAGGCGATGGACCTGACCGGCGTCCACCTGGTCGGCTCGGCGATCGGCGGCTGGATCGCGGCCGACCTGGCGGCGCGCAACACCGGCCGCCTCGCGACCCTCACCCTGGTCGGCGCCGCCGGCATCCACATCAACGGCGTGCCCAAGGGCGATCCGTTCATGTGGACGGAGGAGGAGCACATCCGCAACCTCTTCCACGACCAGTCCTTCGCCGAGGCGCGGCTGAACGCGCCGCGCAGCGAGGAGGACCACGACATCGCGTTGAAGAACGAGTTCTCGTTCGCCCGCGTCTCGTGGGAGCCGCGCTTCTACAGCCGGCATCTGCGCAAGTGGCTACACCGCATCGACGTGCCGACGTTGATCGTGTGGGGCGCCGACGACAAGCTGTTCCCGCCGGCCTACGCGCACGAGTACGGGAAGCTGATCCCGGGCGCACGGGTCGAGGTCTTCCCGGCCTGCGGGCACCTGCCGCACGTCGAGCAGGCCGACCGGTTCGTCGCCACGTTCACCCGCTTCGTCGAGGAGGCACGGCCATGAGATTCGCGCTCTTCCACCTGATGCCCTATGGCGCGCTCGACCTTTCCTACACGGAGAAGTACCCGTCGGCGTGGACGTCGCTGCCCAACAGCTACTACGACCCGAAGAAGGGGCACGAGTACTACAACCGCTACCTCGACGAGCTGGAATTCGGCGAGGAGCTCGGCTTCGACGCCCTGTGCGTGAACGAGCATCACCAGACCGCCTACGGCCTGATGGCGATGCCGGGCGTCATCGCCGGCGCCTTGGCGCGGCGCACAAGCAAGGCGAAGATCGCGGTGCTCGGCCGCGCGCTGCCCCTGATCAACAACCCGCTGATGGTGGCGGAGGAGTTCTCGATCCTCGACAACATCACCGGCGGCCGGCTGGTCACCGGCTTCGTGCGCGGCGTCGGCATCGAATACCACACGACGGGCGTCAACCCCGCCTTCTCGCACGAACGCTTCCATGAGGCGCACGACCTGATCGTGCAGGCGTGGACGAAGACCGGCCCGTTCGCGTTCGAGGGCAAGCACTACCACTTCCAGTACGTCAACCTGTGGCCGCGGCCGTTCCAGCAGCCGCACCCGCCGATCTGGATCCCGTCGCAGGGCTCGACCGAGACGATCGAGTGGGCCGCCCACCCCGACCGCAAGTACACCTACCTGCAGACCTTCAGCCCGGTCGACGTGGTGAAGCGCTATCACCACGAGTACCAGGACACGGCGCAGCGCTTCGGCTACACGGCCTCGCCCGACCAGCTCGGCTGGGCGCTGCCGGTCTATGTCGCGGAGACCGACGAGCAGGCGTTCGCGGAGGCCGCCGTCCACATCGAATCGCTCTACAACAAGTTCCTGCGCATGCCGATGCAGTTCCTGCTGCCGCCCGGCTACACCTCGATGAACTCGATGAAGCGGCTGCGCTCGATCCGCCGCGGCACCACCATGGAGCTGCCCACCGCGAGGGACTTCGTCGACCGCGGCATGATCGTCCTCGGCAGCCCGAAGACCGTGCGCGAGACGCTGGAGCGGCACCAGCGCGAGATCGGCTTCAACCTGGTCCTCGCCATGTGCCAGTTCGGCACCTTGCCGGCCGACCTGACGCGCAAGAGCATGAAGCTGTTCGCGACCGAGGTGATGCCGTATCTGCGCGACAAGGTGCCGCCGGCGCGCGCGCACCCCGCCAGCGCCGCGGAGTAGGGGTGAAGGCGCGGCTCGCCGTCGGGCTCCTGTCGACCGCCGAGGGGCTCGGCGCCATCGGGCGGGAGACCGGCGTGTTCGCCCGCCGCGGCATCGAGCTGGAGATCGTGCGGACCGAGACGACCGGTCCGGTCGCCGCCGCCGGCCTCGCCGGCGGCGAGTGGGACTTCTGCGACGTCGGCGCCGCCCCGATCGTGGAGGCGAACTTCCAGGGCCACGACACGGTCGTGCTGGCGGCCGCCGAGGCCTACGGCGCGCTGTTCATGGTCGGCCGCCGCGGCGTCGATGCGCCGGCCAAGCTCGCCGGCAAGCGGGTCGGCGTGCTGTCGCGCGGCGGCCAGATGGAGCTCTCCGCCCAGGTCGTGCTCGACCGCTGGGGCATCCGCGACGCGGTGGAGATCGTCGTCCTCGGCACCATCCACCGCGTTTTCGACGCCATGGTGACCGGCGCGGTCGACGGCGGCATGCTGACCGCCGACTTCCGCTTCTGGGGCGAGCACGTCCACGGCATGCACCCGCTCGCCGACGTCGGCGCCGAGTTCCGCCACGTCGGCCCGTGCCTCGCCGGCGCGCGCGGCTTCCTGCGCGCCAACCCGGACGTCGCAACAGGGGTGGTGCAGGGCTACGCGGAGGCGATCGGCGTCTTCAAGGCCGACCGCGAGCGGATGATCGCGATCCTGGGGCCCTATCTCGGCATCGACGACCGCGCCAGCCTCGCCGCCATCCACGACTTCTATGCCAGGCAGTTCCAGGACGACCCACGCCCGCCCGCCGACGGCATCCAGCATCTGATCGACACCTACGCCCCGCGCTACCCCGCCGCCGGCCCGCGCACCGTCGCCGACGTGTGCGACCTCACGTGGCTGGATCGGCGCTGAAGCCACGATGCTTTTCTTTCTTTGTCGTTCTCCGGCTTGACCGGAGAACCCATCCTTTCGCGCCGAGATGTCCGGAGAGATGGGTCCTCCGGTCATGCCGGAGGACGACAACAAAGAAAATCGCCGAGACAGATTCTACGCTGGCGCCGTGCCCGCCCGCCGCCGCGTCCTGCGCCCGTGCGGCCCGAACGCCCACGCCGCGCCGACCAGCAGTCCTGCGGCGACCGCGATCATCCCGGCGGCGTTGAAGCCGAAGCCGAGGCCGAGCGCGGCCGGCAGCAGCGCCGCGGCGCCGTAGCCGCCGGCGCCCATCGCGACGGCGGCGGCGGCGGAATAGAGGAACTGGCGGCGGTAGGAATCGGTCAGCAGGCGCGCGGTCGCCGCCGGCGCCACCAGCGCCGCGATCACCAGGATCGATCCAACCGCCCAGAACGCCGCCACGCACGCCACCGCCACCAGCACCAGCACCATGAGCTCGACTGCCCGCGGCGCGAGCCCGATGGTGGCGGCGAAGTCGGGGTCGAACGCGGCGAGCCGCAGCTCCTTCCACATCAGCGCGATGCCGCCCGCGATCAGCGCGGTCACCACCGCGAGGGTCAGGAGCTCCGGCGGCAGCTCGGCCAGCGCTGCGGGGTCGAGCAGCGCGCCGGGGCCGGCCGCGGCGGGCCAGATCAGCGCCTCGAGCTGCCCGTACAGCACGCAATCGACGTCGAGGTCGACTGCCCGCGCGCCGGTGACCTCCAGCAGCACGAGGCCCAGCGCGAACAGGCCGGAGAACACGATCCCCATCACCGCGCCCGGCTCCAGCCGGGTCAGCCGGCGGGTCAGGGCGATCAGCAGCGCCGCGCCGATGGCGGTCCCCATCGCGCCCAGCACCATCGGCAGCGCCGCGCGGGTGCCGCTCGCCGCGAAGCCGAGCACGATGCCGGGCAGCACCGAATGGCTGATCGCATCGCCCAGGAGGCTCTGGCGCGTCAGCAGCAGCAGGTTGCCGATCAGCCCGCAGGCGAGGCACGCCAGCACCGCCGCCAGCATCGGCACCAGGTCGATCTGCAGGAATGCCGTCATCGCCGCGCGCCGCCGGCCGGCGGGTGCGTTTCGAGCCAGGCGGCGGCGGCCTTCTCCACTTCCGGCGGCAGGGTGTGCTCCATCAGGTCGGCGCCGTAGCCGGCGGCGCCCGCGGCCATGCCGCCTGCGGACTGCAGGTAGCGCTCCCACAGCCGGTGGCGGCGGGTCAGCTCGGCGGCCATCGCCGCGCCGCGCGGCGTCAGGCGCACCGTGCCGCCGCCGCCCGCGATCAGCCCGCGCAGCCGCAGCCAGCGCCCGATCCAGGCCGCCGCGCGGTCCGACCAGCCGCAGCGCGCCGCGACGTCGGCCCACGCCGGCGCCGCCCCGCCGGCCTCCGCCGCCTCATGGGCGGCGCGCAGCGCGTGGTCGCGCGCCACCACCAGCCGCAGCCGGGTGAGTCGCGCGAAGAAGGCGACCGCCCCGCGCGACGGCGCAAACAACAGCGCGACGACGAACAGCGCGCAGGCGACCAGCGTGATCGTCGCGCCGGTCGGCAGGTCGGGCGATCCGGCCGACACCGCGGTGCCGACCCAGCCCGACGCGCCGCCGATCGTGGCGGCGATCGGAACCAAGAGCGCCAGCCGCTCGGTCGCCAGCCGCGCCGTCGCCGCCGGGATCACCATCATCGCGACCACCAGCACCAGCCCGACCGCGGCCAGGCCCGCCACCGCCACCGCCAGCATCAGCGCCATCAGCGCGAGGTCGAGCGCGCGCACCGGCAGCCCCGCGCTCGCGGCGAACGCGCGGTCGAAGCACAGCGCTGCCAGCGGCTTGAACAGCGCCGCGACCAGGGCGAGCGTCGCCAGGCACAGGACGGCGATGGTCTGCGCGTCTGCTGCGCCCATGCCGGCGGCCTGCCCGAGGATGAAGTTCTTGAGGCCCGCCTGGCCGCCGACCGGCAGCGACTGCACGACCGAGACCAGCACCACGCCGAAGCCGAAGCCGACGGAGATCACCAGCGCCATCGCCGCGTCGTCGCGGATCCGCCCGCCGCGCGCGATCGCGTTCACCACCAGCACGCCGATCGCCGCGGTCACCGCCGCGCCGGCGAGCAGCAGCGGCACCGAACGCGGGTTGCCGCCGGCCAGCACCGCGGCGATGAACGCGCCGCAGATGCCGGGCAGGGTCGCGTGCGCGGCGGCGTCGGCGATCAGCGCGCGGCCGCGCAGCAGCACGAAGCAGCCCAGCGCGCCGGCCGCGACGCCGAAGGCGATGCAGCCGATCGCCACCACCGTGGCGTTGTAGCCGCCGCGGAACAGCAGCGCGTCGAGGACCGCCCCGCTCACCGCCGGGTCACCGCAAGGTTGTGGTGCCGGCCTGCATCGCGGCGGCGGCCGCCTGGTCGAGCAGCGACAGCCGGCCGCCATAGGTGCGCGCCAGGTTGTCGGCGGTGAAGGTGCCCGCCATCGGCCCGGCCGCGATCACCCGCCCGGCCAGCAGCAGCACGTGGTCGAAATAGTGCGGCGCGGTGGACAGGTCGTGGTGCACGGCGACGACGGCGCGGCCTTCCGCCGCCAGCCGCTGCAGGATGTCCACGATCGACCGCTCGGTGGCGGCATCGACGCCGGCGAACGGCTCGTCCATCAGATAGAGGTCGGCCTGCAGCGCCAGCGCGCGGGCCAGCAGCACGCGCTGCTGCTGGCCGCCGGAAAGCTGGCCGATCTGGCGGCCGGCGAAGCTGTCCATCCCGACCTCCGCCAGCGCGGCGCGGGCGCGTTCGCGCTCGGCGCGCGGCAGCGGGCGCAGCCAGCCGGCGCGCGGGTAGCGGCCCATCGCCGCGACGTCGAGCGCGGTGGCGGGGAAGTCCCAGTCGATGCTGGCGCGCTGCGGCAGGTAGGCGACGCGGCGGCGCACCTCCTTCAGCGGCCGGCCGAAGAACTGCACCTTGCCCGACAGCCGCGGCACCAGGTCGAGCGCGGCCTTGAGCAGCGTCGATTTCCCCGCGCCGTTGGGCCCCACGATCGCGCAGAGGCCCGCGGGCGGCGTGCTCCACGACGCGTCCCACAGCACCGGCGCCTCGCGGTAGGCGACGGTCAGGTGGTGAACCGACAGCGCCGGCACCGGCAGCGGGGTGGGCGCGGCGGCGGTCACGGCGGCGATGCCGCCGGCCGCAGGCGGCCGTTCATGCCGCGCTCCGGCGCGGTGCCGCCCAGGGCGCGGACCACGCTGGTGACGTTGTGGTCGATCATGCCGACATAGGTGCCTTCGTAGGTCCCGGGCGCGCCCATCGCATCGGAGAACAGCGGCGGCCCCAAGGCGACCTGATGGCCGCGGGCGCGCGCGCCTTCCACCACCGCGCGGATGTTGCGGTCGGAGACGGAGGTCTCGGCGAACACCGCGGGAATGCGCCGCGACGCCAGCAGTTCCACCAGCTCGCCGACCCGCCGCACTCCGGCCTCCGATTCGGTGGACAGGCCCTGGATGCCCTCCACCTGCACGCCGTAGCGGCGGGCGAAATAGTTGAACGCGTCGTGCGCCGTCACCAGCACGCGCTGCCCCGCCGGGATGGTGCCGATCGCCTGCTCGGCATAGGCGTCGAGCCGCGCGATCTCGGCCTGCACCGCGGCCAGGTTGGCGCGGTAGCGGTCGGCGCCGCCGCGATCCTGCCCGGCCAGCTTGTCGGCGATCAGCGCCGCCGCCTGCGACCACGCGCGCGGGTCCATCCAGACGTGCGGGTCGACATGGCCGGGTGCGTCCGGGGGCTCCAGCAGCTCTTCCTCCGGCAGCAGCTCGGTCACCGCATAGACCGGCTTGCCGGCGCGCGCGACGCGCACGAACGCGTCGCTCATTTTCCCTTCCAGCAGCAGGCCGTTGTAGAAGACGACGTCGGCGGCCAGCATCTTGCGGATGTCCTCGCGCGTCGGCTTGTAGAGGTGCGGGTCCACCCCTTCGCCCATCAGCGCCGTCACCGCGACGCGGTCGCCGCCGACCCGCTGCGCCAGATCGCCGATCATCGCGATGGTGACCAGGACGCCGAGCGGCGGCCGGCCCTGCTGCGCGCGCACCGGCCACGGCGCCAGCGCGACGGCGGCGAGGCCCGCCCCGGTGCGCAACGCGCGTCGCCTCCCAACTCCGTCCGTCATTCGTATCGACACCATAATATCGTAGGTGCAGCTTTCTAATGTAGCAGAGGCTACATTACGGGCAATAGCGTCGCCCCGTCTCGCATTCGGCCGCTGTCAGGACGGTAACGGCCGGGCGGCGCTCAGGTGCCGTTCGATCGCCGCCCAATCGTTGGGCAGCAGCGCCGGCGGCTCGATGCCCGCCGGCCGGTCGGCGGGGGACAACTCCATGAACTCGGCCACGGCGGCGGCGAAACGGTCGCCGTCCAGCGCGGTCGAGCCGGGGTCGAGCCGCGTGACCAGGCCGAGACCGGACGGCGCGGTCGGTATCACCGCCACCGACAGGTCGGGCCGGTGCCTGCGCAATAGCGGCACCAGCTTCCAGGTGTCGCCGGTCCAGAACGCGGTGGCGCGGGTGCGCGCGGCGGTGCGCGCGTCCAGCGGCAGCCAGTCGTGGAAGACGACCACCGTGTCCGGCCGGGCATGGCGCTCCACGTTCAGGAAGTCGCGCAGCGCCTGGTCGAAGGTGTGCAGCCCGTCGATGAACGCGAGGTCGATCGTGCGGCCGCCGAGTTCCGCCGGGACGTCGCGATTCGCGAAGAAGACGTCGCTGGTCTCTTCGAACACGCGGTGCGCCTCGGTGAGGGCAACGTTGATACAGGGCTCCGGGTCGATGCCGAGCGCCAGGGTCGGCGGCTGCGCCAGCCGGAACGACGCCCCGGTCGCCACGCCGATCTCGACATAGGCCGCCGGCCGCAGCACGCGGTGCAGCCGCTCCAGCACCGCCTGGTAGCCCGGGCCGGGCATCAGCGCGTGCGACAGCACGATGTGGGCGCCGTGGACGTTGGGGTCGATCGCCAGCGCGTGGCGCGCCACCGCCGCCGCCTCGTGCAGCCGGCCGAGCCGGCGCAGCGCCTCCGCCCGCGCGACGTGCAGCGGCGCCGCCGCCGGGGCGTGGCCGATGGCGCGCTCGAACTGCGCCAGCGCGCCGGCGTTGTCGCCGCGCGCGCGCAGCAGGAAGCCCAGGCACTGCAGCACGTCGGGATGGTCGGGGGCGGCCGCCAGCGCCGCGCGGTATTGCCGCTCGGCCTCGTCCAGCCGGCCGGCCTTCTGGAGGCCGAGCCCGGATTGCAGCAGCGCCGGTACGTCCATGGGGGCAGGTTACGCGTGTGGCCTCCGCCGTTCAACTTTTGGTCAACGCGGTACGGCGCGACTTGGCAACCGCCGGACGATTCCCCGACAACCATCGGCAGCTTTCAGGAGGCTCCGCCCATGGACCAGAGGATCATCGACCTCTACGACGAATACACTCACGCGCCTCTGCCGCGGCGGGTGTTCCTCAGCCGCCTGTCGGTCCTGGTCGGCGGCACCGCTGCCGCGGCGGCTCTGCTGCCGCTGCTGGAGTCCAACTACGCCCTGGCCGCGACCGTTGCCGCGGACGATGCGCGGCTCGAGACGTCGCGCGTCACCTATCCCGGCGCGTCGGGGCCGGTGAAGGGTTACCTGGCAAAGCCCAAGGGCGCGCCGGCCAGGCTGCCCGGCGTGGTGGTGGTCCACGAGAACCGCGGCCTCAACCCGCATATCGAGGACGTGACGCGCAGGGTGGCGCTGGCCGGCTTCACCGCGCTCGGCGTCGATATGCTGTCGCCGCAGGGCGGCACCCCGGCCACCGACGACGCGGCGCGCGACATGCACGGCAAGATCGACGCCGCCGTGGCGGTGCGCGACCTCGTCGCCGCCGTGGCATGGCTCAAGGCGCGCCCCGACGCCACCGGCAAGGTCGGCGCGGTCGGGTTCTGCTGGGGCGGCGGCATGGTCAACCGGCTGGCCGCCGCGTCGCCCGACCTCACCGCGGCCGTCGTGTTTTACGGCGTCTCGCCGCCCGCGGCCGAGGCGGCGAAGGTGAAGGCCAGGATGCTGCTGCACTATGCCGGCGCCGACGAGCGGGTGAACGCCACCGCCCCGGCGTGGGAGGAGGCGCTGAAGGCCGCCGGCGTCGGCTACACGAAGCACATGTACGACGGCGCGCAGCACGCCTTCCACAACGACACCGCCGGCCCGCGCCACGACCCGGCGGCGGCGAAGCAGGCCTGGGACCGCACGGTGGCGTTCTTCAAGGAGACCCTCGCCGGCTGATCTTCCGCCCGCCGCGGCGCCGCGCTAGTCTCCGCCGGTCCAAGGAGGATCGGGAGGCGAGCGGATGTTTGTGCGCAACGCATGGTACGTGGCGGCCTATGCGACGGAGGTCGGCGAGGCGCCGCTGGCGCGCACCCTGCTCGACCAGCCGATGGTGCTGTACCGCTGCCCCGACGGCCGGCCGGTGGCGCTGGAGGACCGCTGCTGCCACCGCTCGCTGCCGCTGTCGATGGGCCGGGTGATCGGCGACCGCCTGCAATGCGGCTATCACGGGCTGGAGTTCGACCCCACCGGCGCCTGCGTGCGCGTGCCGGGCCAGACCACGGTGCCGCCCGGCGCCCACGTCGGGCGCTGGCCGGCGGTGGAACGCTGGGGCTTCGTCTGGGTGTGGCCGGGCGCGGCGGAGGCGGCCGACCCGGCGCTGATCCCCGACTGGCACTGGCTCGGCGATTCCGGCTGGATGGTCAACCACGGCGCGCTCCTGCCGCTGGCGTGCAGCTACGAGCTGGTGACCGACAACCTGCAGGACCTCTCCCACCTCTCCTACGTGCACACCAGCTCGATCGGCAACGACGCGATCCTGGACTTCCCGATCCGTACCGAGCGCACCGGCGACATGGTGCGGATGACGCGCTGGATCCCCGACCGTCCGCCGCCGCCGCTCTATGCCCGCGTCGGCAACTACGACGGGCCGGTCGACCGCTGGCAGGTGGTGGAGACCACGCCGCCGGCCTTCACCATCGTCCACGCGGGCTGCGTGCCAGCCGGCCTCACCGACCGCAGGACGGTGCCGGCGCACGGCGTGCACGTAAAGGTGCTGAACGCGCCGACGCCGCAGACCGAACGGTCGTGCATCTATTTCTATGCGCACGCCTTCAATTTCGGCCAGGGCGATGCCGCGCTGCGGAAGGACATGTTCGACACCTTCCTCGGCATCTTCCGTGAGGACATCGGCATCATGGAGGCGCAGCAGGCGGTGATGGACCGCAACCCGCAGGCGCCCCAGATCGACATCAACGTGGATGCGCCCGGCATCGCCTGCCGCCGCATGGTGCGCGAACGGATAGCCGCGGAGTCGCAGGGGGCGCGCGCCTGATTGCGCTGGCGGCGGAAAAGCATAGACTGCGATCGATCCGCCCACGGACCGGAAGGGGAATGCACCGATGTTCCTGAGGAATTGCTGGTACGTCGCCGCCTGGGACCACGAGCTGGTCCGCAAGAAGATGATGCGCCGCACGTTGCTGAACGAGCCGGTGGTGCTGTACCGCCGCGACGACGGCACGCCGGTCGCGCTGGAGGACCGCTGCGTCCACCGCCACGCGCCGCTGTCGGCCGGCAAGGTGCTGGGGGACAACGTCGAATGCCCCTATCACGGCCTGCTCTACGACCCGTCGGGGCAGTGCATCCGCGTGCCCGGCCAGGCCACCATCCCGCCCAACGCCAAGGTCACCAGCTACCCGGTGGTCGAGAAGAACCGCTGGGT
This sequence comes from Rhodospirillaceae bacterium, assembly GCA_050249455.1. GTDB lineage: Bacteria > Pseudomonadota > Alphaproteobacteria > MPNO01 > VGEU01 > JBFWQM01. Next base: position 19,264 of record JBFWQM010000043.1, read on the forward strand.
GTGGATCTGGATGGGCGATCCCGCGCTCGCCGACCCGGCACTGATCGAGGATTTCCACTGGCTGAGCGACCCGGCGTGGCGGGCTGACGGCGAGCTCCTGCACCTCAAGGGCAACTATCTGCTGCTGGTGGAGAACCTGCTCGACCTGTCGCACCTGACCTTCATCCACCCGACCACGCTCGGCACCGATGCGGTGGCGGAGACGCCGATGAAGGCCGCCCGCGACGGCAACCGGGTTACCGTCACCCGCTGGGTGATGAACAAGCCGCCGCCGCCGTTCTTCCAGCGCGCCGGCGGGCTCAAGGGCGACATCGACCGCTGGCAGATCATCGAGTTCGCGCCGCCCGCGTTCGTCAAGCTCGACGTCGGCGGCGCGATCGCCGGCACCGGCGCGCCGGAGGGCAACCGCAGCCAGGGCATCACCATGCGGAACCTCAACGCGATCACGCCGGAGACCGACTCGACGACCCACTACTTCTGGGCCCAGGCGCACAACTTCGCGACCAACGACCCGTCGATCACGCGCCTGCTGGTCGACCAGGTCCATACCGCCTTCATGGAAGACCTGCACATCATCTCGCTGCAGCAGGAGAACATCGAGACGCGGCCCGACGCGGTCCGGGTCGACATCAACCACGACGCCGGCGGCATCCAGGCGCGGCGCATCGTGGAGAACCTGATCGCCGCCGAGCAGGCGCAGAAGGGCGCCGCCGTCGCCGCGGCGGAGTAATCCGGCCGACGCCATGCGCGCGGCGGCACTCACCTCTCCGGGCGCGCGATCCGCGCGCCACCCTCTCCCCCCATCTGGGCGGAGAGGGTTTTTTTTCGCGCTCCGCGAGGGCGCGGCATGACCGCGGCGCCGCGCGGTACCCTGGTCCTGGTCGTCGGCCCGTCGGGCGCCGGAAAGGACAGCCTGATCGACGGCGCGCGGGCCGCGCTCGCCGGCGACCCGCGCTTCGTCTTCGCCCACCGCGTCATCACCCGCCCGGCCGATGCCGGCGGCGAGGCGCACGAGGCTGCCACCGCCGACGCATTCGCCGCCCGCCGCGCCGCCGGCGGGTTCCTGCTGTCGTGGCACGCCCACGGCCTCGACTACGGCATCCCGGCCGCGGTCGGGGCCGATCTCGCCGCCGGCCGCCATGTTGTCGCCAACGTCTCGCGCGCGGTCATCGCGGACGCCGCCGCCGCGTCGCCGCCGGTGCTGACGATCGAAGTGACCGCCCCGCCGGCGGTGCTGGCCGCCCGCCTCGCCGCCCGCGGCCGCGAGACGGCGGCCGACGTGGCCGGCCGCCTGGCGCGCGCCGGCGCGTCGGTGCCGCCCGGCGTCGCGCATGTCCAGGTGGTCAACGACGGAACGCTCGAGCAGGGGATCGCGCGGTTCGTCGCCGCGCTGCGGTCGCTGGGCTGAGGCCTGTTTTTTGCCTCGCTGACGCGAGGCGCCCCCTCCCCCCAACCCCCTCCCGCGAGGGGAGGGGGAGCGAAGGCGAGGGGCGGCGGACAAGCCCCCTCCCCTCGCGGGAGGGGGTTGGGGGAGGGGGCGCCTCCGCCCATCGATGCTCGTTCGAAAAACGGCCCCAAAAAGAAACCGGGCGCCTTTGGGCGCCCGGTCCGCTTTCTTCGTTCCGCGTGGTCGGCGCTATTCGCGCCGGACGCCGAGGAACTGCAGCAGGAACATGAACAGGTTGATGAAGTCGAGGTACAGCGTCAGCGCGCCCGAGATCGTCAGCTTCGAGATCGTCTCGCCGTCGTAGTGGTCGGCGTAGATCTCCTTGATCCGCTGCGTGTCGTAGGCGGTCAGCGCCACGAACAGCAGCACGCCGATCGCCGAGATCGCGAAGTGCAGCGCCGAGGAGGCGAGGAAGATGTTCACCAGCGACGCCAGGATCAGGCCGATTACGCCCATGATCAGGAACGAGCCGAACTTCGACAGGTCCCGCTTGGTCGTGTAACCGTAAAGGCTCATCGCCGCGAAGGTGCCGGCGGTGATGAAGAACACCCGCGCCACGCTGGCGCCCGTGAAGGCCAGGAAGACGGTCGCCATCGACGCGCCCATCAGGCCGGCGAACACCCAGAAGATCGTATGCGCGGTCGATGCCTTCATCGACTCCAGCTTGAAGCTGAAGAAGAACACCAGGCCCAGCGGCGCCAGCATGACCACCCACTTCAGCGGCGTGCCGAACAGCGGCTGGTACAGCGCCGGCGTGGCCGCGATGATGTAGGCGACGATGCCGGTCAGCGCGAGCCCCGAGGCCATGTAGTTGTAGACGCTGAGCATGTAGCTGCGCAGCCCGGCGTCATACGCGGCACGATCCATCGTGCGCGACGCCGAGCCGGCGTACATCCTGTTGGTATCGAAAGCCATGGAAGCCCTCGCAAAAGTTGATCGTCGTCAGTGCGATAAGTAAGCAACACCCGTAAGGAAATCAATAGCGGATCGCCGCAGCAACCGCCGCGAAATCGTCATCAAACGGCGGTTTTCATTATGGATTTCTCAATAGAGGCGCCGGCTTCTGGCCCAGCGCCCGCCACGTTCCGACCAGCCCGAAGCCGAGCGTCAGCGCCCCGCACAGCGCCGCGGCGGCGGCGACCAGCCAGGGCAGGAACACCCATTCCAGCTTCATCACCTGGGTCACCACCGCCCAGGCGGCGACGGTGCCGAAGACGGCGGCGACGCCGGCGGTCGCCAGCCCGACGATGCCGTATTCCAGCAGGAACGAGCCCAGGATGCGCCACCGGGTGGCGCCCAGCACCTTCAGCACGACCGCGTCGTAGACCCGCCGGCGGTGGCTGGCGGCGATGGCGCCGGCCAGCACCAGCGTGCCGGCAGCCAGGGTGATGGCGGCCGCGGCGCCGACCGCCCCGGCCAGCTTCCCCAGCACGGTGGAGACGGTCTGCAGCACGTCCTTGACGCGGATCGCGGTGACGTTGGGGAAGCGGTCGGTCACCGCCCGTTCGATGGCGAGCTCCGCGTCGGGGCGGGCGTGGACGGTGGCGAGCCAGGTCTGCGGCGCCTGCTCGACGAGGCCGGGCGACAGGATGATGGTGAAGTTCATCCGGAGCGAACCCCACTCCACGTCGCGCACGTTGGCCAGGCGGGCGGTGATGTCGCGGCCCAGCACGTTGATCGTCATCGTGTCGCCGATCTTCAGCCCCATGCCGCGCGCGCCGTCGGCGGTGAACGAGATCAGCGGCTCGCCCCGGTAGTCGGCCGGCCACCACCGGCCCTCCACCACGTTCACCTCGGTGGGCCGCTCCCGCGCCCAGGTGATGCCGCGGTCGCCGCGCAGCAGCCACTGCACCTCCGGCGCTACCTTGGCCTCGGCCGCCGGCACGCCGTTCAACGCGGTGATCCGCCCACGCAGCATCGGCACGTCGCGCAGTTCCTGGAAGCCGGGGACGGCGCGCACCGTGCGCTCGAACTCCTCGCGCTGCGCCGGCTGGATGTCGATAAAGTAGAAGCCGGGGGCGCGCTCGGGCATCGCGGCCTCGATCTGGTGGGCGAGGTTGCCCTGGATCAGCGCCACCGCGATCAGCACGGTCAGCCCGAGGCCCAGCGACACCACGATGCTGCCGGTCGGCGCGCCCGGCCGGTGCAGGTTGGCGAGCGCCAGGCGCAGCCCCGTCCGCTGCCCGGCCGGCGCGCGGCGCGCCGCGGCGGCCAAAAGCTGCCCGGCGCCGCGGAACAGCGCCAGCGCCAGCGCCGCGCCGCCGACGAACCACAGCGCCAGGAAGCGGTCCGGCGCGCTGAAGATCGCCAGCGCGGCGAGGGCGACGGCGGCGGCGGCGGTCAGCGCGACGAACGCGCGCCGCGGCCAGCGCCGCGACGGGCGCAGCAGCGCCCGGAACAGGGTGCCCGGCGGCAGCTCGCACGCCTGCGCGATCGGCCACACCGAGAAGGCGAGCGACACCAGCACGCCGAACGCGGCGGCGAGCAGCAGCGGCGCGGCATAGACGCCCGACACCACCGGCAGCTCGATGCCGGCCGCGATCGAGCCGGCAAGCAGCAGCGGCACCGCCGCGCCGGCGGCCAGCCCGATGACGATGCCGACCGCGGCCATCGCCATCGTCTCGGTCAGATAGACCGCGAACACCAGCGGCGCGGTGGCGCCCAGGCATTTCAGGGTCGCGATCGACTCGGTCTTGCCGGCCAGATAGTGGCGCACCGCGTTGCCGACCCCGACGCCGCCGACCACCAGCGCGGTCAGCCCGACCAGGGTCAGGAACAGGGTGGTGCGCTCGACGAAGCGGTTGACCTGCGGCGCGGCGTTGTCGCGGTCGCGCAGCTGCCACCAGCGGTCGGGGAATGCCTCGCCCAGCGCGGCGCGGAACGCCGCCGGCGTTCGCCCGTCGGGCAGGCGGACGGCGTAGCCGTACCACACCAGGCTGCCGGGCTGGATCAGCTCGGTCGCCGGCACGCTGTCCATGCCGACCAGGAAGCGCGGCCCCAGCGCGATCGCCTGCGTGGTGCCGGCGCGGTCGGGCTCGGACTCGATGACGGCGCGGATCTGATAGGTCGCCTCGCCGACCCGCACCCGGTCGCCGACCGCGACGCCGAGGCGGCGCAGCAGCGCCTCGTCCACGGCGGCGCCCCACGCGCCGTCCGCCAGGGCGAAGGCGTGCGCCGCCGGCATGTCGGGCGCGAGCGCGAGGCGGCCGTACAGCGGGTACGCGCCGTCGACCGCCTTCAGCTCGATCAGCGACCGCCCGTCGCCGGTGGCGGCGCGCGCCATCGCGCGGGCGGTGATGAGGCGCGACACCTCGCCCTGGCGGGCCAGGAAGTCGCGCTGCGCCGGCTCCAGGTCGCGGTGGATCATGCGCAGCATCACGTCGCCGCCCAGGATCTCGCGCCCCTGGTCCTGCAGCCCGCGCCCGATCGAGGCCGAGATCGAGCCGACCGCCGCGATCGCCGCGACGCCGAGCGCGAGGCAGGCGAGGAAGATGCGGAATCCCCTGGCGCCGCCGCGCAGCTCGCGCGCGGCGAGGCGCAGCGCGAGCGTCAGGGTCGGCATGGGACAGCGCGATGCGGAGACGCCCCCTCCCCCAACCCCCTCCCACGAGGGGAGGGGGCTTGAACTCCCCCTCCCCTCGTGGGAGGGGGTTGGGGGGAGGGGGCGCCTGACCAGGAGAGATGCAAACGACCCACCCTCACGCCCCCTGCGCCGCCGCGTCGTGCCCGCGGTGGACGTCGTCCACGATCAGCCCGTCGGCCAGCCGGATGACGCGGCTGCAGCGGTGCGCCAGCGCGTCGTTGTGGGTGATCAGGACCAGGGTGGTGCCGTGCCGCGCGCTGAGGTCGAACAGCAGGTCGACCACCGCGTCGCCCGTCGCGCCGTCCAGGTTGCCGGTCGGCTCGTCGGCCAGCAGCAGGCGCGGGGCGTGCGCGAATGCGCGGGCCAGCGCGACGCGCTGCTGCTCGCCGCCAGACAGCTGGCCGGGATAATGGGTGAAGCGGTGCGACAGGCCGACCGCGGCCAGCCCCTCGCGCGCGCGATCGAACGCGTCGCGGTTGCCGGCAAGCTCCAGCGGGATGGCGACGTTCTCCACCGCCGTCATGGTCGGGACGAGATGGAAGTTCTGGAACACGATGCCGACCGCGCGGCGGCGGAACAGCGCCAGCGCGTCCTCGTCCAGCGCCGCGAGGTCGATGCCGTCGACCGCGACGGTGCCCGAACTCTGGCGCTCCAGCCCGCCGATCACCATCATCATGGTCGATTTGCCCGAACCCGATGGGCCGATCACCGCCACCGTCTCGCCGTGATCGATGCGCAGGTTTATCCCGCGAAGGATGTTGACGGGGCCGGCTGCGCTCTCCAGCCTTAAATGGACGTCGTCGAGGAGAATCATCGGCGTGGGTACGGACCCGTCGTCTCTCATGGATCACTCCGCCAGGGGCTGCGGACGCGCGCTCCCTCTATATGGCCTATTGGGTCGCCTTTTCCACGCCCTCGCCGTCGCGCTGTGCCTCGCCGCCGCGCCCGCCTGGGCGGAGCGCGAGCCGGTGCGCGTCATGATCCTGGGCGACAGCATCGGCGCCGGCTACGGGCTGGCGCCGACCGAGGCGCTGGACGCGCAGCTCGCCCAGGCGCTGGCCCCGGCCGGCCGTCACGTTCGCGTGATCAACGCCAGCGTGTCGGGCGACACCACCGCCGGCGGCCTCGCGCGGCTCGACTGGGTGCTGGCCGACAAGCCGCACCTCGTGGTCGTGGAGCTCGGCGGCAACGACGGGCTGCGCGGCATCGACCCGCGGACGACGGAAGCCAACCTCGACGCCATCCTGACGCGGCTCAAGAAGGAAGGCATCAAGGTGCTGCTGACCGGCATGTACGCGCCGCCCAACCTGGGCGCGGAATACGGCCGCGCCTTCAACGCGGTCTTTCCCCGGCTGGCGGAAAAGCACGACGTCGCCTTCTATCCGTTCATCCTCGACGGGGTGGCCGCCGACCCGGCGCTGAACCAGCCGGACGGCATCCACCCCAACGCCAAGGGCGCGCGCCTCATCGCCGAGCGGCTCGCGCCCGTGATCGAGAAGCTGCTCGGCCCGCCGGGACACGGGTGACCATGGACACGACCACGACGGCATTCCGGCTCGCCCACGCCTCGGGCGGCGGATGGAGCGAGATGACCGAGGCCTGCCTGCTGCAGCTCGGGCACCTGCCCGACGACACCAACCTGGGCTTCGTCTACGTCACCGACTCGCTCGACGACGAGTTGCCGCAGATCACCGCGCGGCTGAAGGAACGGACGGGGATCGCCGACTGGGTCGGCACCATTGGCTTCGGCGTGTGCGTGACCGGGCAGGAATATTTCGACCGGCCGGCGATTGCGGTGCTGGTCGGCGCCATGCCGGCGGGCAGCTTCCGCGTGCTGCCGTCGGTCGCCAAGCCGGGCGAGGCGCTGCCCGACGCGGTGCGGGCCTGGGTGGCGGAGAAGCATCCGATGCTCGGCGTTGTCCATGCCGACCCGCGCAACGGCCATGTGCCGGCGATCGTCGATTCGCTGTCCGACGACACCGAATGCTTCCTGGTCGGCGGGCTGACCGCCTCGCGCGGCAAGCAGACCCAGCTCGCCGGCGATCCGTGCGAGGGCGGCGTGTCGGGCGTGCTGTTCGCCGGCGACGTGCGCGTCGCCACCGGGCTCACGCAAGGCTGCTCGCCGATCGGGCCGATCCACGAGGTGACCAAGTCGCGCGACCAGGTGGTGATGGAGCTCGACGGCAAGCCGGCGTTCGAGGTGTTCCGGTCCGAGATCGGCGAGATCCTGGCGCGCAACCTGTCGCGGGTCGGCGGCTACATCCACGTCGCGCTGCCGATCGCCGGCTCCGACAAGGCCGACTACCTGGTACGCAACCTGATGGGCATCGACCCGCAGAACGGCTGGATCGCGGTCGGCGACCGGCTCAAGGTCGGCGACAAGCTGATGTTCGTGCGCCGCGACGGCGCCGCCGCGATGGCCGACCTGGAGCGCATGGTCGCCGACGTGAAGAAACGCGCCGACGTCGCGCCGCGCGCCGCGCTCTACTTCTCCTGCGTCGCGCGCGGCCCCAACCTGTTCGGCCGCAACTCGGAGGAGCTCAAGGCCGTGCAGGCCGCCGTCGGCGACGTGCCGCTGGTCGGCTTCTACGCCAACGGCGAGATCTGCAACAACCGGCTCTACGGCTACACCGGCGTGCTGACCCTGATCATGTAGGCCATATTTTTTGTTCCTGTCGTCCTCCGGCTTGACCGGAGGACCCATGCTGACACCGCTCGGTTGCCCGATGGGTCCTCCGGTCAAGCCGGAGGACGACAAAAGAAGCAATGACCATGACGCGTTCGAGGTTTCGGTCATGATCCGCCTGTTCGTCGCCATCGCGTTCCCCGAAGACCTGCGCCGCCGCCTCGCGATGGTGGCGACCGGCCCGCGCGAGGCCCGCTGGGTGCCGGAGGAGAACTTCCACCTCACCGTCCGCTTCATCGGCGAGGTGAACGAGGACGCGCTGCACGAGATCGTCCCGGCGCTGGGCGAGGTGCATTCGGAGCCGTTCGACCTGACGCTCACCGGCGCCGGCCATTTCGAGACCGGCGGCAAAGTGCGCCAGCTCTGGGTCGGGGTGGAGAAGAACCCGTCGCTCGCCGCGCTGCGCGACCGCGTCGAATCCGCCTTGGTCCGCGCCGGGCTCGAGCCGGAACGGCGCAAGTTCGCGCCGCACGTCACCATCGCCCGGCTCAACAACGGCGCGTCGGCGCTCGCCCGCGACTGGCTCGCCGCCAACAGCATGTTCCGCGCCATGCCGGTCCGGGTCGACGAGTTCGTGCTGTTCTCCAGCTTCCAGGGCCGCAGCGGCTCGATCTACCGAGTCGAGGCTGCGTTTACGCTGGAGCGGGTGTAGAGCAGAGTTTTCGAGAGCCGAGGCCGCCCACCTCACCCTCCCCGTCGCTTGCGCGACAGGTCCCTTCCCTCTCCCCCAAGTGGGCGGAGAGGGACGCCGACTTACCCTCTCCGCCCACTTGGGGGGAGAGGGTGCGAGCGAAGCGAGCGGGTGAGGTGGGCGGCCCTGGCTCTCACAGCGGGGGCCGCTGGCGCGCCTACAGCCACCCCGGCACCGGCAGGCCCTTTTCCTTCAGGAAGGCCGGGTTGAACAGCTTGGACTGGTAGCGCGCGCCGCCGTCGCACAGGATGGTCACGATGGTGTGGCCGGGGCCCAT